>DATIEJ010000155.1:0-5020 GCA_035455825.1 Rhodanobacteraceae bacterium
TCGGACATGGGCGAAGTGCGCATCAACCTGCGCGGCCTCGGCGGCAACCGCACCCTGGTGCTGGTGAACGGGCAACGCTGGGAGTCGGGGCTCGAAGGCGCCGTCGACGTCAGCACGATTCCGCTGTCGCTGGTCGAACGCGTCGAGGTGCTCACGACTGGTGCGTCGGCGATCTATGGCTCGGATGCGATCGCCGGTGTCGTCAACATCATCACGCGGCGCAAGTTCGATGGCGCCGAACTCGAGCTGAATGCCGGCGAGAACAGCTACGACGACGCGGCGCAGCACAACATCCAGGCAGTCTTCGGCCATTCCGGGGGCGGATGGAACTTTCTCGTTGGCGCCGAAGCCGGCAGGAACGATCCGGTCTACTCGCGAAACCGCGCGATCTCGAGCACCCCGACGCCGGGCTTGCCGCTATCCGCGACGGGCGGTCCGTTCGGTCTTTTTTTTGAGCCGTCACTCGGCGACGTCTACTCGCTCACCCCCGGGCGTCCCGGCACGTCTCCCGACGACTTCCATCCGCTCAATCCTGCCACCGATTTCGGTTTCAACTTCCAGGACTACACGTACCTGCAGACGCCGCAGGAGCGGCGGGCGGCGTTCGCCCAGGGCCGTTACGAATTCACGCCGACGCTGGCGCTGACCGTCGAAGCGCTTTATGACCGGCGCGAATCGGCGCAGCGCCTGGCGCCGGCCAACCTGTACTTCGACTCGATCGACCTGCTCGGTCCGCAGGCCTACAACATCTCGGCAAGCAACGTCTACAACCCGTTTGGCGAGGACATTCCACTGAGCTATACGCGCCTGATCGCGATGGGCCAGCGCGATTATCACGAGACGGTCGACCTGAAGCGGCTGCACATCGGCCTCGACGGCCTCGTCGACATCGCCGGGCACGACCTGCACTGGGCGGTCGATGCCACGCGCGTGCGCTCGGTCGAGAACGTCGACTACGGCCTGAATCCGCTGCACTCGCGGGTCACGCTTGCCGTCGGCCCTTCGTTCTTCGATGCGAACGGCGTCGCCCATTGCGGCACGCCGGATGCAGTCATCGCCGGATGCGTACCGCTGAACCTGTTCGGCGGCCCCGGTGCGATCACACCGGACATGGTCGCGAATCTCGGGACGTTCCTCCACGACAACATCAACGGACAGGTCACCGATCTCGACGCGCGCGTGGACGGCGAACTCATCCGGCTGCCGGCCGGCGACATGCATTTCGCGGCCGGCGCCGAACGGCGCATCGTCAGCGGAGCCGACCTGCCCGATCCGCTGGAGGTGTCGGGCGACGCCAACAGTTCGAACGCGGGAGCCAGGCAGGACGCCACGATAGGCAGCAATGCCGTCAACGAGGCCTACGTCGAATTGTCCATACCGCTGCTCGCGGACAAGACGTTCGCGCGAAGCCTCGACGTGATCGCGGCGACACGCTACTCGAACTACTCCGAATTCGGCAGCACGACCAACTCGCAGTTCGGCGCGCGCTGGAAACCGGTCGACGATCTTCTGTTCCGGGCGAACTACGCGCAAGGTTTTCGCGCACCGAGCCTGTTCGATCTTTTTCAGGGAAAGGCCGATCATTACGAGTTCCCTTATGACCCGTGCGCGCCGAACTACAACGACGAGCCGCCCGATCCGACCGTTGCCGCGCACTGTCGCGCGCTCGGCGTCCCGGACGGGGTTTCACAGCCCGGGCGCCCGGTTACGATCACCGAGGGCAGCAATCCGCAACTGCAACCGGAAACGTCGCGTTCGTACGCGTTCGGCCTGGCCTGGTCACCCGAGTGGATCCACAACCTCGATCTGACGCTGGACTGGTACGACATCCAGTTGCGCAACGCGATCGATACGCGCGGCGTCGATTTCTATCTCGACAACTGCTACGTCGTTGGCAACCCGGTGGCGTGCACGCACGTCACGCGTTTCCCGGATGGCACGCTCCAGCATGTGTTCGCCCAGGAGGACAACCTGCCGGGAGGGCAGGAAGTCGAGGGCATCGACCTTGGCCTCGGCTACAAGTTCGAGAACCGGTTCGGGAACTGGGCGTTGCGCTGGGACGTTGCGAATACGATCTACGCCGGCGAAGTCGGCCAGCCCAAGCGCGGCAGCGTTCTTCCGGATGGGTCGATCGCGGGCGGCAACGTCGTCGGCACCGTGGGCACCTGGCGCTGGCGCTCGGTGGCGACACTGGATTTCACCCGCGGTGCGTGGAACGCATCGGTGACTTCGCGCTTCTTCTCCGCCGTTACCGAGGATTGTTCGCAGGTGGTCGAGGTCGCCTATACGGTCGGCGACCCGTCGCTGCTCGACCTGTGCTCGGATCCGAACCGCGTCGTCGACGGCAATCCGGCGCCGGCCAATCACGTCGCCAGCGTCCTCTACTTCGATTTCGCGCTCGGCTGGGAAGCCGCGTGGCGCGGTCGCTTCACTGTCGGCATTCGCAATGCGTTCGATCGCGGTCCGCCGCCGCTGCGCTCGGAGGGAGGCGGCGACATCACGTTCACCCCCGCCTACGACCTGCCGGGACGTTTTTACTACGTGAGCTATCGGCAAAAGTTCTGAAGGCGCCGGGATTCCGCAGGCTGACCTGTCCCGCCAGTCCTGCGCCGTTGACCGGGTTGTGGCACTATGCCCTGTCATCGGCGCAGCGGCAGGCAGCTAGTGACCGGGTTCGATACGACACACTGGAGCGTGGTGATCCGTGCGCGCGGCGAGTCGCGCGACGCGCGTGATGCGTTGGGAGCGCTGTGCCGCGTCTACCGGCCTCCTGTCGTGGCTTACATCCGCAGCCGCGGCCACGCCGCCGATGCCGCCGAAGATCTCGCCCAGACATTCTTCACGCGCTTCATCGAGGACGCCTACCAGACGGTCGCCGATCCGGCTCGCGGCCGCTTTCGTGCATTTCTTCTCACGGCGCTCAAGCGCTTCCTGATCAATGCCGACGCGGAAGCCCGCGCGCTCAAGCGTGGCGGCGGCGTGCGCATGGACGTGCTCGCCGACGAAACGCCTTCCGGCGCCGATTGGTTGATCAACAGTGCGTCTCCCGAGCGCGCGTTCGAGCGCAGCTGGGCGATCGCCGTGCTCGGCGCCGCGATGAGCCGTTTGCGCGACGAGGCCGAGGAGGTCGGCAAGGGCGAGTTGTTCGACCAGCTGCGCGAATTCCTGATCGAGCGCCCGGACGAGGCCGATTACGCGCGGGCTGCCACCGCGCTGAACCTGCGCCGCAATACGCTCGCGGTCGCCGTGCATCGCATGCGTCATCGGCTGCGCGAACTGGTGCGCGAGGAACTGGCCCAGACCACCGCCTGCAAGGATGACCTGGATGCCGAGTTGCGCGACCTGCGCGCGACCTTGTCGGGCGTCGTGTAATCGCGCGCGCCGGATTCGGAATGGATAGGCCTGATCTCCAGAGGAGACGGCAATGATGATGTCCGCGGCCCGTTCGTCCGATCGCTTCGCCACGACGCGCTGGTCGGTCGTCATGCAGTCGGCGTCGACCGAACCTTCCGACGCAAACGATGCGTTGACCGACCTTGCGCAGCGCTACTGGTATCCGGTCTACGCCTACGTGCGCCGCTGCGGCCACGCCCCGGCTATCGCGCAGGACATCACGCGCTGCTTCCTCGGTGGCTTGATGCAGCAGTTCCGCGCCGGCGTCGCGCGCCGTCCCCAGGGACATTTTCGCCGCTACCTGCTCGATCAGCTCAACGCGTTCCTCGGCGGCGACTGGCGCGAGGTCGTCGACAGCGGCAATGCGGCCGAGCTGACGGCGCCCGACGATCTCGAGGCCCGCAACGAGCGCGACAACGCCGGAGCGATGTCGCCCGAGCAGGCCTACGAACGCAGTTTCGCGCTCGAGGTCATCGCCCGCGCCTTCCGCCGCCTGCATTCGGAAGCGCGCCAGACCGGGCACCTGGCGATGTATCAGGCATTGCAGCCGCATCTGGCGAACGATCCCGCGCCCGGCGAGTACGATGTGCTCGCCGCGCAACTGCAGACGCGGCCGCTCGCCTTGATCGTCGCGCTCAAGCGCCTGCGCCAGCGCTTCCGCGAACTGGTTGGCCAGGAGCTCGCCGACACGGTCACGTCGGCCGAGGACCTGGCCGCGGAACAGGCAGCGCTGCACTCCGTGCTCAGCGCAATGCAGACGCGCACATGAACGCCCGGCGTGACGCGGGTTCGCCGCTGGCAACGATCCACTCGGATCCGCTGGCGAGCCTGCCCGCGAGCGCCGTGGCCATGGCCGACCTGGCCTTCGGCGACTCGATCGCATCGCAAACGCAGGTCGACGCCGGCGGCCGCCATCTGGCGCTGCTCAGCGTCGACACGCTGCAACTGGAGCTGGCCGATCCCGCGCAGCGCCAGTTCGGCGACTACGAACTGCTCGAACAGATCGGCGAGGGCGGCATGGGCGTGGTTTACCGCGCGCATCAGCGCAGCCTCGACCGCGACGTCGCTCTCAAACTGCTCGCTGCCGGTCCTTGGGCTTCGCGCGAATTCGTCGAACGATTTCGGCGCGAGGCGCAGAACGCCGCACGCATGCAGCATCCGAACATCGTCGCGATCCACGAGGTCGGCAGCGCCGAGGAACTGCATTTCTTCAGCATGCGCCTGGTGCGCGGCGGCAGCCTTGCGGCACTGCTGAAAAACGCAGGCGCGCTGCCTCCGTCGCGCGCCGCGCAGATGCTGCGCACGATCGCCGAGGCCGTCGACTATGCCCACCGGCTCGGCGTGCTGCACCTGGACCTCAAGCCGGCCAACGTCCTGCTCGACGAGGGCGGCGTTCCGCACGTTGCCGATTTCGGCCTGGCCCGCCGTCTGGACAGCGCCCTGGCGTCGGGCGAGGACGAGGTCTCGGGAACGCCCAGCTACATGGCACCCGAGCAGGCGTCGCCGCGCACGGCGCGCATCTCGCCGGCGACCGACATCTGGGGACTCGGCGCGATCCTCTACGAGCTCGTCACCGGCGAGCCGCCGTTCCGCGCCGAATCGGCACAGGAGACGCTGAAGCTCGTCG
>DATIEJ010000156.1:0-5620 GCA_035455825.1 Rhodanobacteraceae bacterium
TTGAAGCGCACTGCGCGCCGGTCGAAGTGCTTGCGCATCAGCCGCGTCACATCGGTGACGAGGATGCCAAACGTGGTTTTATCTGTCGTGCTCATAAGTGCGACGTATATTATAGCCTAGACAGGTAAATATCAATACCCGTCGGTACAATAAATGTGAATGTTCAGTGAAGTCCGTCGTTGTCGTTAAGGCCTGGGCGGATCCAGGCAGGGGCGGACGCTGCCGATACGGCAAAATTTGCAAGCATATTCATACAGTTACCGAACAGACGTTTGAGTGCCAAGCTCGACCAAACGGCACGTCGTCTTATCCTGCCAGCGCAGATCGACAGGATCGAACCGGTAGCGTCGAGTGTCTTTCCGTAAGCTCGCACGATGAGGTCTGCGAACGCATCAGCGTGTTCAGCGCGGGATCGAGCGGTATCGACTTACGCGAACATCCGCAGGTAATGCCATGAATCGGGGCCTGGCACGCCGATCGAGTTCGATGGCAACTCGTCACCGCAGATCACGTCATCGACGATATCCGCCGCCGCGATCAGCACCGCCACGCTGCGCCCTCGAATCGCCGCGTATTCGCCGCGCAGCGCAGGCCACTGCGAATTTCGCCGCGCGATGCGCGGCTCGCATCTTTCTATTGGGTCTTCTCGACGCGTGCATACGGGCCGAGCGTGGCGCCGACGAAGCCGCCGGCGACGTCGGTGCTGAGGATCGTGCCGTCGTCGTCGCGGCGCAGCGATCGCCAGCCCTTGCCGTCGGCGTCGTAGGAGAAGGAATACGCACCGCGGTCCGCGGCGATCTTCAGCCGCAACCGCGCGGTCGGCGTCAGCGTCGCTTTCGCGACCGTGGACGGTGCGTCGCCGCTGTCCTTTTCGAGGAACAATTCCATGCGATCGCCGCGCCGGCGCACGCCGAGGAAGTACCAGTGCTTCTCGTCCTGGAAAGCGGCAAGGCCCGCCGCGACACCGGCGTGCAGCGGCACCGTCAGCGCGGCGCTGGCCTCGAAAGCCAGATGCTGCTGGCGGCGTCCGAGGAACGACGGATTGTGCAGCGTGTCCAGCCCCTCGGTCAGCGGATGGATCGCCAGCGTGCCGGCCGGCGCGCCGAGTTCGGCCCAGGGGCGCTTGGGCACGCGAACGAACATCCAGGCCGGATCGAGTTTCGGCGCATCGAATTCGTCGCGCCAGGTGAAATTGCCGCTCTGCGGCGCCTGTTTCGCGTCGCGCAGCGCAAACTTCGGCCCCGCGGTGACCTGCGGAATGGCACGACCGGGCGCGAGGATCGTCGGCCAATCGTCCTGCCATTCGACCGGCAGCAGGAACGTCTCGCGCCCGGTGTTGTAGTGCGTGCGTCCATACGCGCGGCTGGCGAGGAAGATTGCCCACCACGTGCCGTCCTTCGCTTCGACCATATCGGCATGGCCGGCGTTGATGATCGCGTCGGCGCGGTCAGGCGCGAGATCGCGCTGCGTCAGGATCGGATTGTGCGCGTACGGCTCGTAAGGGCCCCAGACCGCGCGGCTGCGCAGCGCGACCTGGGAGTGGTTCAGGCTGGTGCCGCCTTCCGCGCAGACCAGGTAGTACCAGCCATTGCGCTTGTAGATGTGCGGACCTTCGATCCAGATGGGTTTTTTCGACAAATCGACGCCGCCGTTGATCATCACCTTGCGCGGCCCGACCGGCTCGCGCTTGCTCAGGTCGAACTGCTGCATCCAGATCGCGCGATGCCCTTCGTACAGCGGCGTGCCCTCGGGCGGTCCGTTGTTGAGCAGGTATACTTTTCCATCGTCGTCGAAGAACAGTGACGGATCGATGCCGTCGATGCTCTTGAGCCAGATCGGATCCGACCAGGGTCCGGCCGGATTCGTCGCGGTCGCCAGATAGTTGCCGCCGGCGTCCACCGCGGTGTTGAGCACGTAGAACGTGCCGTCATGGAACGCGATGCTGGGCGCGAACACTCCGCGCGACACGCTCAGGCCGTCGAAGTCGAGCTGCGACGGACGCTCGATGACGTTGCCGATCGGCTTCCAGTGCACGAGGTCGGCGCTCTCGAACACCGGGATGCCCGGGAAAAACGTGAAGGTCGAAACGACGAGATAGAACTTGTCGCCGGCGCGCGTGATCGCCGGATCGGAATGGAAGCCGGCGAGCACCGGATTGCGGTAGCCGCCGGGCGGCAGCGCCGCGTCGAACGCGGCGTCGCGGCCGACATACTCGAACCAGTCGAACCGCACCGTTTCCTGCGCCTGCGCGGCGAGCGCGAAGACGGCAAGGAGCAACATGGCGAGCGCATGCTTCACCGCGTTCCCCATCCCCGCTTCGCGGCGACCTGCTTCGTTCCCGGCGATCTTCGTCGTGGCTTTGCTGTTCATCGCGATGTCATCTCTTGTGCGTGGAAATCGGCAGTCCGAACGGTGCGGCGACGACAGTGCCGTCGCGATCCATCCGTTCCGACAAGGGTGGCGTCGCGCCCGCCAGGCGGCGCTGCGGTTCGGCGCGTGCGGCCGGTGCAGCGTAGCCGTCGGCGTGCGCGGGCCGGCTTCCGGATCCCGCGGCCGGTGCAAGCAGCGCGACGGACAGTCGCAGCAGGCGCGCGGCCGCGGACCTGCACGAGGCGCTATCGCGCAACCCGGCCGTTATCGCTACCATGAACGCGGCCGCGCCGCGCGGGTGCGATCGGGACTCATGCACGATGCCGCCGCGGGCAGCGCATGCGGAACGTCCGGCACCGCCTGTCATCCGAAGGAGCGCATGTTGGAGAAGAAGCCGAGGAAATCGCTTCGTCGCAAGAGCAACGCGGTCACGATCGACGCGGTGGCTGCGTACGCCAAGGTTTCGCCGATGACCGTGTCGCGCGTCGTCAACGGCCGCGGCACGGTGCGCGAGGCGACGCGCGAGCGCGTCGAGCGCGCGGTGCGCGAACTCGGCTACACGCCCAACCTCGCGGCCAGTTCGCTGGCCGCCGCGCGCGGCACGCGCATCGCGCTGATCTACACCAACCCCAGCGCGGCCTATCTGCGCGAGCTGCTGGTCGGCGCGCTGCGCGGCGCCTCGCGCACCGCGGCGCAGATCGTCATCGACAGCTGGGACGGCTTCGACGCCGAGGCCGAGCGCAAGGCCGCGCGCGCGCTGGCCAAGAGCGTGTCCGGTGCGATCCTGCCGCCGCCGCTGTGCGAATCCAGGAGCGTGCTCGCCGAGTTCGCCGAAGCCGGGGTGCCGGTGGTCGCCATTGCCGCGGGTCGCGCCGACAACGACATCTCGCACGTGCGCATCGACGACTTCCGCGCGAGCCACGAGATCGCGGCGCACCTGATTGCGCAGCGGCATCGCCGCATCGGCTTCATCATGGGCCACCCGAACCAGACCGCGAGCGCGCGGCGCTTCGACGGCTTCAAGGCCGCGCTGGCCGAAGCCGGCATCGAGTTCGACAAGGCGCTGGTGCAGCAGGGCTATTTCACCTACCGCTCCGGGCTGAAGGCGGCTGGAAAACTGCTCGGGCTGCGTCATCCGCCGACGGCGATCTTCGCCAGTAACGACGACATGGCCTCTGCGGCGATCTCGGTTGCGCACCGGCGCGGCCTGGATGTGCCGCGCGACCTGTCCGTGGTCGGTTTCGACGACACCTCGGCCGCGACCACGGTGTGGCCGGAACTGACCACGGTCCGCCAGCCGGTCGCGGCGATGGGCGACGCGGCCGTCGATATCCTGCTGCGCGATATCCGCCGCAGGGACCGCGATACCAGGATGGTGGTCGATCACGTCATGGCGCACCAGCTCGTCAAGCGCGACTCGGTCGCGCCGCCCGCGGCCCGCGGCGCGCGTTCCGGAGCATGAGGCGCGTGCGCGCGGACGCACGTCAGCCCTCCATCTGTTCCAGTTCCCTGCCGCGCGTCTCGTGCACCCGGCGCAGCACGAAGAACACGGACAGCGCCGCAGCCGTGGTGTAGAGGCCGTAGGCGCCGGCAAGGCCGATGTTCGCGAGCAGGATCGGAAACGTCACGGTGATCAGGAAGTTCGAGGTCCACTGCGCCGCGCCGGCGACAGCGAGGCCCGAGCCGCGGATCTGGTTCGGGAACATCTCGCCGAGCATGACCCACATTACCGGTCCCCACGACAGGTTGAAGAAGATCACGTAGACGTTGGCCGCGACCAGCGCGAGCAGGCCCATGTCCGACGACAGCGCGAGCTTGCCCTGCGCGTCGAGTGAGGCGCTCGCGAACGCGATCGTGAGCAAGGCCAGCGTGACCGTCATTCCGACCGAACCGATCCACAGCAGCGGCTTGCGGCCGATCCGGTCGATCAGCAGCACCGTGATCAGGCAGGCACCGATGCTCAGCGCGCCGGATAGAACGTTGATCAGCAGCGCATCATTCTCGGAAAAGCCGACCGCCTGCCACAACACGGCGCCGTAGTAGAAAACGACGTTGATGCCGACCAGTTGCTGGAACGTCGCCAGGCCGACCCCGATCCAGACGATCGGGCGGATTTTTCCGGTCGCCTTGTTGACGAGGTCCGACAATTGCGGGCGGTGATGATCCTGCGCCAGCGACGCGCCGATCTCGGCGAGTTTCACGCTCGCCACGCCGGCACCATACAGCCGCGTCAGGACGAGCAGAGCATCGACTTCACGCTTCTTCACGACCAGGTAGCGCGGACTCTCGGGAATCGGCATCAGCAACAGCAGGAACAGCAATGATGGCAGCGCCTGCATCCAGAACATCCAGCGCCAGGCGGGCTGGCCGAGCCACAGGATTCCGGTCGATCCACCGGCCAGCTTCGCCAGCAGGTAGTTGCTCAGGAACGCGCAGAACAATCCGCCGATGATCGCGATCTGCTGCACCGTGGCGAGGCGGCCGCGGTAGCGCGCCGAAGCGACTTCCGCGATGTAGGCGGGCGACATCACGCTGGCCGCGCCGACGGCGAACCCGCCGAGAACGCGCGCGGCAATGAAGAACCACGACGTCGTCGCCGATCCGGCGCCGAGCGCCGACAGCAGGAACAGTCCGGCCGAAATGATCAGCACCGTGCGCCGCCCGCGGCTGTCGGCCAGGCGACCGGCAAAGAACGCGCCGATCGCGCAGCCCAGCAGCATCGAGGCAACCGCGAAGCCGATGCCCGCGGAACTCGAACTGAACGCGTGCTGCAAGCCGTCGACCGTGCCGTTGATGACACCGCTGTCGAACCCGAACAGGAAGCCGCCGATCGTGGCGACGCTGCTGATCAGCACGATCAGGCGAGTGTTCTCCGCGCCGTTCACGGAGACGGATCGAGCGAGCGCGACGCTGTTCATTGCAAAGGCTTCCTCGGCTGGGTTGCGTTTCCCTCCACCGTCCGCCCCGAACCCATCGACCAGGCTTTTCGGGGCAAGCCAAGTCGAAGGACCGCGGGTCTCGACCACGCTCGCCGTGCGTGTCGGGCGCAATGCGGACGGCATCGATCGCTCACGTGCAGATCAGGTACTGGTTGAGCAGGTTTTCGTAGCGCTCCTGTTTGCCACTGATCTGCTTCGTCTCGCCGTTTTTCAGCGCCAGCGCGTGCAGATCCCTGAGCTCGAGCTTGCCGTCCTCGAAATCCTTGCCGGCGCCCTTGTCGAAGCTCGCGTAGCGCTGCTTGCGCCACTTC
>DATIEJ010000157.1:0-10134 GCA_035455825.1 Rhodanobacteraceae bacterium
CGCGCAAGCCGCTGTTCGGCTACCAGGCGATGGTCTACGCGACCGCGTCGATCGCGTTCCTGTCGTTCATCGTCTGGGGCCATCACATGTTCACCGTCGGCATGCCGCTCGGTGGCGAACTGTTCTTCATGTATTCGACGATGCTGATCGCGATCCCGACCGGCGTGAAGGTGTTCAACTGGGTATCGACGATGTGGAAGGGTTCGTTGACGTTCGAGACGCCGATGCTGTGGGCGATTTCGTTCGTGATCCTGTTCACGATCGGCGGCTTCTCCGGCCTGATGCTGGCGCTGGTGCCGGCCGACTTCCAGTACCAGGACACCTATTTCGTCGTCGCGCACTTCCATTACGTGCTCGTGACCGGCGCGTTGTTCTCGATCATCGCGGCGATCTACTACTGGTGGCCGAAGTGGACCGGCCGCATGTACAACGAGACCTGGGCCAAGGTGCATTTCTGGTGGACCATGGTGTTCGTCAACGTATTGTTCTTCCCGCAGCACTTCCTCGGCCTCGCCGGCATGCCGCGTCGCATTCCCGACTACAACGTCGCGTTCTCGGACTGGAACCTGATCAGCACGATCGGCGCCTACGGCATGTTCCTGACGCCGATCATGATGTTCGTGATCCTGTACTCCTCGCTCAAGAGCGGCGAGAAGGCCAAGGCGGTGTCGTGGGAAGGCGCGCATGGCCTGGAGTGGACCGTGCCGTCGCCGGCCCCGTTCCACACGTTTGCCACGCCGCCGGTCATCCATGACGAAGACCTGGCGCACGGCGACATCACGCATTGAGCTCTTCCCCTCTCCCGCTGGCGGGAGAGGGCAGGGTGAGGGTGGTGTGTAAATGTTTGTGCGTTCGTCCTTGAACGCTAAGATCACAAACCGGCCATCCATGGCCGGACTTTTCAAATACTTTCGTTTGAAGTTGCAATAGTTCATGAATCAGCAACACGCCAATTTCGATCCCGAGCAGCGCCGCGCCGGCATCCGCCGCACGGCGTGGATCGTCGGCGGCATCGCGTTCGCGATCTTCGTGCTGTTCTTCCTCGAGCAGGGCGTGCTGCGCTGATGGACGCACAGGTCAGCCGGCGCAATCGGACCTTCCTCAAGCGCGCTGCGTTCGCGTGCGCCGGCATGTTCCTGTTCGGCTTCGCCTGCGTGCCGATCTACCGCATCGCCTGCGAGCACGGTTATCTCGGCGGACGCCTGCGCAACACGCCCGACAGTCCGACCAGCGTCGCCGCGTTCACGGCCGACGAATCGCGCTGGGTCACCGTGCAGTTCGTCGCCAACGTCAACAGCGCGCTGAAGTGGCAGTTCGCGCCGGAAAAGATCTCGATGCGCGTGCATCCCGGCGCGCTCAACGAAGCCTGGTTCGACGCGACCAACGACGCCGGGCAGGCGATCGTCGGCAACGCGGTGCCGAGCGTCGCGCCGAATACCGCATCGCTGTACTTCAACAAGACCGAATGCTTCTGCTTCACCGAGCAGGTGCTCAAGGCCGGCGAGTCGCGGCGCATGCCGGTGCGCTTCGTCGTCGATCCGAAGCTGCCGGCCGACATCCCGGCGCTGACGCTTTCGTATACTTTTTACAACAATGAGCTGGCGACGAAGAAACTTGCCGAGCAGGCAGCCGCCGCGGCAAAACCGGCGTCGTGATGACTCAGGCGCTAAACTACGCAATGAAGCCGAAAGACCTGAGCCGGGAGCCGGTAACCGGTAGCCGGAGAGCAGTGCCGCCTCGCGCCGCTTTCCGGTTACCGGCTACCGGTTATCGGCTACCGTCTTTTGATCTCCGCAGATTCAGCTGATTCAGAGGTTTGTCATGGCAGATGCAGCACACGGCGCTTATTACGTCCCCCACGGCACGCGCTGGCCGATCCTCGGTTCGTTCGGCCTGTTCTTCACGGTCGGTGGCGCAGCCCTGTGGCTGAACGAGCTGGCTGCCGGCAAGTTCGTCATGGTGCTCGGCATCGCGATGATCCTGTCGATGATGTTCGGCTGGTTCCGCACGGTGATCGGCGAATCGATCGCGGGCATCTACAACAAGCAGGTCGACACGTCGTTCCGCATGGGAATGATGTGGTTCATCTTCTCCGAGGTCATGTTCTTCGCGGCGTTCTTCGGCGCTCTGTTCTACGCGCGCGCGATGTCGGTGCCATGGCTCGGCGGCGAGGGCGACGGCGCGCTGACGAACTTCTACCTGTGGAAAGGCTATGCCCCTGCCTGGCCGACGAACGGACCGGCCGCGATCGGTGGCGCGTTCGAGACGATGCCGGCCTGGGGCGTGCCGCTGCTGAACACGCTGCTGCTGCTGTCGTCCGGCGTCACGATCACGATCGCGCATCACGCGCTGCGCGCGGGCAATCGAAAGCAGCTGCTGATCTGGCTCGGCGCCACGGTTCTTCTCGGCGCGCTGTTCCTGAACTTCCAGGCGCACGAATACATCGAGGCCTACACCAAGCTGAACCTGACTCTCGGCAGCGGCGTGTACGGCTCGACGTTCTTCATGCTGACCGGCTTCCACGGCATGCACGTCACGCTCGGCGCGATCATGCTGACGGTGATCTGGTTTCGCTGCCTGAAGGGCCACTTCACGCGCGATCACCACTTCGCATTCGAAGCGGTGGCCTGGTACTGGCACTTCGTCGACGTGGTGTGGCTGGGATTGTTCCTGTTCGTCTACGTGCTTTGAGAGAGACAATAGCCGGAAACCGTTAGCCGGTGACCGGAGAGCGGCTTGATGCGATCTGGTCACCTGCTCTTGATCTCCGGCTACCGGCTACCGGCTCCCGGTTATCGCCCTAACCCGTGCGGCTGTATCACGCCGGTGAAAATGCCGGCGATGATCAGCAGGATCAGAAACACCGACAGGCCGATGCGCCACGTGAGCGCCTTGACCGTGCGGTCGGTCTTGCCCTTGTCGGTCATCATGTAATACAGACCGGCGCCAAGGTTGTACACGATCACGATCAGAAACAGGATGATGATGAGCTTGGTCGGCATGGGGAGATTATAACCCCGATGCCTGCGACGTCGCGCCGCTGGAAACGCGCATCCTGGTTCGCCATCGCGCTCACCGCGGGCGGCGTGCTGCTGTTCGTGCGGCTCGGCGAATGGCAACTCGATCGCGCGCGCGGCGCGCAGGAGTTGCTCGATGCGTTCGGCGCCGCGCAGCACGCGCCGTTCGAGGATTTTTCCGCGGTTGCGGCCGCGCCGCCGGCGGCGCGCTTTCCGCATGTGCGCGTCAGCGGCCGCTTCATCGCCGGACGTGGCTATCTGCGCGACGAACAGGTGCGCGATGGCAAGGTCGGGGTCGAAGCGATCGACGCGTTCGCGGTCGACGACGGCGGCGCGGCATTGCTGCTCGTCGATCGCGGCTGGGTCGCGTGGACGCGCTCGGCAGGCGCCGGGCCGGCGTTGCCAGCGCTGCCGGACGGCGAGATTTCACTGGCCGGCGTGTATGCGCCGTTCCCGGGCAGCGGGATGCAGGTGGGCGGCAATGCGCTGGCCGCGCAGAAGACGTGGCCGAAGCTGACCCTGGCGCTCGACCCGGCCGCGATCAGCGCCGATCTCGACCGGCCCGTGCAGCCGCGACTGCTGCTGCTCGATCCGGACGCGGCGAGCGGCTTCGTGCGGACGTGGACGCCCGCGGTGATGCCGCCGGCGCGCCATCAGGCCTATGCATTCCAGTGGTTCGCATTTGCGCTGGCCTCACTGATCCTGTTCGTGGCATTGCATTGGAAAAAAGTGGAAAACCGCGCATCGTGAACAAGACAAACCGCAGCCGCCTGTACCTGATCGCCATCGTGCTCGTGTTCGCTGCACCGCTGCTCGTTGCGCTCCTGCTCAACCTCGGCGGCTGGCGGCCGGCGACGACGCGCAATTATGGCGTTCTGGTCGAGCCGCCGGTCGACGTCGGCGCTGCGCCGGTGACGCTCGCCGGCGGCGGCAAGCTCGACTGGAGCGATCCGCAGTGGCACTGGACGCTGGTCGTGCTGGCCAGCGGCGACTGCGGCGCGGCGTGCCAGGCGCAAATCGCCGACGTGCTGCGCATGCGCCTGACGTTGAACCGCAATGCCGAACGCCTGCGTGTCGTCTATCTCGGCCCGGGTCTGCCGGCGCCAGCCATGCAGGCGCTCGCGCCGCTCGTGGCCGGCAGCGACGATGGCAATGTGCTCGCGGCGTATCGTCCCGAAGCAGCCGGGAAGCCGGCGCTCGTCCTGGTCAACCCGAACGGTCTGCTGATGCTGCGCTACGGCGTGGAATTCGACGTCGCGCGCGTGCGCCAGGACCTGGTCAAAGTGGTGCACTGATGACCGCGACTGCGCTTTCCACAGCGAATCGGTCTACGGCGGGCTTGCGCCGGCTGGCATGGACCGCAGCGGCCTTCGCGCTGTTCGTCATCGTCTTCGGCGCGTTCGTGCGGCTGTCGAATGCCGGTCTGTCCTGCCCGGACTGGCCGACCTGTTACGGCCACATGACCTGGCCGACGCAGGAACACGAAGTCGCCACCGCGAACAATGCATTTCCGGACCGGCCGGTCGAATCGGGCAAGGCCTGGCGCGAGCAGGTTCACCGCATTCTCGTCGGCGGCCTGAGCCTGCTGACATTCGCGCTGGCCGCATGGGCCTGGTGGCGGCGCCGGGACCTGCGCGGCATCGCCGCCGCGCCACTGGCGGCCGCGGTCGTGATCGTGTTCCAGGCATTGCTCGGCATGTGGACCGTGACGTTGAAACTGCTGCCGGCCGTCGTGATGGCGCACCTGCTCGGCGGCATGCTGCTGTTCGCGTTGCTGGCGTACACGGCGTTGCGGCTGAGCATCGCGCCGGCCGGCAATGCCGATACGGCGCTGTTGCGCCGGCTCAGCGTGCTCGCGATCGGCGTGCTGGCGCTGCAGATTGCGCTCGGCGGCTGGACCAGTTCCAACTACGCGGCGCTGGCCTGCGGCAACGATTTTCCGAAGTGCCTCGGCTTCTGGTGGCCGCCGACAGATTTCCGCGAAGGCTTCGTACTGTGGCGCGGCATCGGCGCGAACTACGAAGGCGGCGTGCTCGACACCGCGGCGCGCAGTGCGATCCAGCTCGCGCATCGCATCGGCGCGCTGCTGACTTTCCTCGTCGTCGGCGCGGCCGCCGCCGCCGCCGCGCGGCACGCCGCGACACGCGCATTCGCGGCGATCGTCGGCGCTCTGCTGTTGCTGCAGATCGCGCTTGGCATAGGCAACGTCGTGCTCGGCCTGCCGCTGCAGGTTGCGATTGCACACAACGGCGTGGCGGCGTTGTTGTTGTCTGGGTTGCTGGCGTTGTTGGTGCGCGTGAGAAAAAGACGTGAGCCGGTAGCCGGTAACCGGTAACCGGAGAGCGCGCCGACGTCCTGAGGTCGATGCATCGCTCTGGATTCCCGGCTGCCGGCTACCGGTTTCCGGCTACCGAAAATTTCCTTGCGAACATCACCTTCAACCGCCACGCTAAGCGCCATGACGCCCCCGATCCTCAACCAATACCTCTCCCTCACCAAGCCGCGCGTCGTCGCGCTGATCGTGTTCACGGCGATCATCGGCATGTTCCTGGCGGTGCCAGGCATGGTGCCGCTGCAGCCGCTGGTATTCGGCACCGTCGGCATCTGGCTCGCGGCGGCATCGGCGGCGGCGATCAATCATCTGATCGATCAGCGCATCGATCGGCTGATGGTGCGCACGTCGCATCGGCCGCTGGCGACCGGCGCGTTGTCGTCGACGCAGGTCCTCGTGTTTGCCGTCGTGCTCGGCGCGTTGTCGATGGCGATCCTGTTTGTCCTGGTCAACCCGCTGACCGCGGCGCTGACGTTCGCCTCGCTGATCGGCTATGCGATCGTCTATACCGGCTGGCTCAAGCGCGCGACGCCGCAGAACATCGTGATCGGCGGCATCGCCGGAGCGGCGCCGCCGGTGCTCGGCTGGGCCGCCGTGACCGGACAGGTCCATCCGTATGCGCTGCTGCTTTGCCTGATCATTTTCGTCTGGACGCCGCCGCACTTCTGGGCGCTGGCGATCTTCCGCCGCGATGACTATTCGCGCGCGCAGGTGCCGATGCTGCCTGTCACCCACGGCGTCGTCTACACGCGCTGGCACGTCCTGTACTACACGATCCTGCTCGTCGTCGTGACGACGCTGCCGTACCTGACCGGCATGAGCGGCTTGTTCTACCTCGGCGGCGCACTCGTGCTCGGCGCCGGCTTCCTTTACTACGCGGTCGTGCTGCTGAATCCGCCGAGCGAACGCTTTCCGATGAAGGTGTTCAATTATTCCATTGTATACCTGATGGCCCTGTTCGCGTTCCTGCTGATCGACCACTACGTCGACGCGCCGCTGCTGCAGCACGCCGGCATGTCCCTGGAACGCGTCGCCTGAGCGCGCGTCGCGCGCGGATTCACACGGCCCGAACCTTGCCCGCGCTATAGTCCCGTGACGCGCAAATCGGGCGCGGTGCTTGTTCGCCAATGGAGGATGGGGCCATGAAATCGAGACTGATCGCTTTGTTCGCCGCCGCTGCTGTTGCCGGAGCCAGCGGGCTTGCCGCCGCCCAGGACATGGGCTCGCTGAAGGGCCTGGCCGGCGGCCTGGATCCGTCGAAGCTGGCATCGGGCAGCGCGGGCAATGCCGCCGGCGTCGTCGAGTACTGCATGAAGAACAATTTCCTCGGCGGCGACGCGGCCGGCGTCAAGGACCAGTTGATGAGCAAGGTCACCGGTGGCGGCGAGAAAGAAAAGACTGACTACACCGACGGCGCCAAGGGCCTGCTGAAAACCGGCGACGGTAAAAGTGTCGACATCGGACAGCTCGGCAGCATGAAGCAGTCGGTGACGAAGAAGGCCTGCGCCAGCGTGCTCTCTCACGCCAAGTCGCTGCTCTGAGAAGGCGAGGGCTGAGGGTTGTAAAGGCCTCCAACTTTCGTCGCTCCATCAATGCCTGTGCGCATTTTGTGCAGCCCGGATCGGGCTTGCCGATGCCAGTCTGCGAGGCTCTTCAGCCTTCAGCCCTCAGCCTCAGCCCTCAATCCGCCGTGTCGACTTCCTCGTCGACCCGTGCGGCGGCAGCGTCCTCAGCCTGCGCCTGGCGCGCGTAGCGCTGAGCGAGCACCGCACAGACCATCAGCTGGATCTGGTGGAACAGCATCAGCGGCAACACGATCGTGCCGACGGCGTTGCTCGCGAACAGCACGTTGGCCATCGGCACGCCGCTGGCCAGGCTCTTCTTCGAACCGCAAAACAGGATCGTGATGCGGTCTTCGCGCGAGAACCCGAGGCGCTTGCCGAGCTGCGAAGTCGCGAACAGCGCGGCGGCGAGCAGAACGCAGCACAGCAGCAGCAAGGCGACCAGCGCCGTGGCCGAGACCTGATGCCACAGCCCTTCGACGACGGCCGCACTGAACGCGGTGTACACGACGAGTAGGATCGAGCCGCGATCGACGATGCTCAACACGGCGCGATGGCGTTCGATGAACGCGCCGATCCAGCGCCGCGCGACCTGGCCGGCGACGAACGGCACGAACAGCTGCAAGGTGATGTCGCGCACGGCATTGCCGGGCGCGACAGCCGCGCCCTGCGTATGGATCAGCGCGGCAACCAGCAGCGGCGTCAGCACGATACCGATCAGGCTCGAGAACGACGCGCTGCACACGGCTGCGGGCACGTTGCCGCGCGCGATCGACGTGAACGCGATTGACGACTGCACGGTCGCCGGCAACGTGCACAGGAACAGCATGCCGAGCGCCAGCTGCGGGCCGACCAGCGCATTCGTCATCGGCTGCAGCGCCAGGCCGAACAGCGGGAACAGCGCGAACGTGCACAGGAACACGAGCAGATGCAGGCGCCAATGCGTGATGCCGGCGATCACGGCTTCGCGCGACAGCTTCGCGCCATGCATGAAGAACAGCAGCGCGATCGCCAGCTTCGTGATGCCGGCGAAAATCACTGCCGCTTCGCCGCGGCACGGCGCAATGCTCGCGAGCACGACGGTGACGATCAGCGCGATCGTGAAACCGTCGAACAGCAGGGTGAGGCGATCTTTCACGGCGCGGGATTTCGCTTGGGAGCGGATTTCTTCCGATTATGCCGCAGGCGGTGCTGGACTTTCTCCGGCGGCGTGCCTAGATTGCCGGGAACCCAGTCGAGTGATGGAAAACGCCGATGACCACGGTCTACGATTTCAAGGCGACGACGATCGACGGCGACGAGCAGTCGCTGGCTGCCTACAAGGGCAAGGCGATGCTGATCGTCAATGTCGCCAGCAAGTGCGGCTTCACGCCGCAGTACAAGGGACTGGAGGAGCTCTATGAAAAATTCCAGGACAAGGGGCTGGTCGTGCTCGGCTTTCCGTGCGACCAGTTCGGCCATCAGGAACCCGGCGACGAGGAAGAGATCAAGAATTTCTGCTCGTTGAACTACGACGTGAAGTTTCCCCTGTTCTCGAAGATCGACGTCAACGGCGCGAACACGCATCCGCTGTACAAGTACCTGAAGAAGGAAGCCAAGGGCCTGCTCGGCAGCGAGTCGATCAAATGGAACTTCACCAAGTTCCTGGTCGACAAGGATGGCAAAGTGCTGCGCCGCTACGCCTCGACCGATACGCCACAGGGCATCGAGAAAGATGTCGCCGCGACGCTGTAGCGCCGGCGCTCGCCCACGATGACGACGGCAAGCGCGCCTGACCGGCGCACGCTGAGCCGCAGCGAGCTGCGCACGCTGGCGCTGGCCGCGCTCGGCGGCGCGCTCGAATACTACGACTTCATCATTTTCGTATTCCTGGCCGCGCCGATCGGAAAACTGTTCTTTCCACCGGACACGCCGGACTGGCTGCGCCTGCTGCAGACCTGGAGCCTGTTTGCGGCCGGCTATCTCGCCCGCCCGCTCGGCGGCGTGATCATGGCGCATTTCGGCGACCGCACCGGCCGCAAGAAGATGTTCACGCTGTCGGTGTTCCTGATGGCGGTGCCGACCTTGCTGATCGGAATGCTCCCGACCTATGCCGACATCGGCTATGCCGCGCCGTTCGCACTGTTGCTGATGCGGCTGCTGCAGGGCGCCGCGGTCGGCGGCGAGGTTCCCGGCGCCTGGACGTTCGTTGCCGAGCACGTGCCGGAGCGCCGCATCGGCTTTGCCTGCGGCACGCTGACATCGGGCCTGACCGCCGGCATCCTGCTCGGCTCGCTGATCGCCGGCGCGGTCAACAACGCATACAGCGCGGCCGAGGTGCAGGCGTGGGCCTGGCGCATCCCGTTCCTGATCGGCGGCGTGTTCGGGTTCCTTGCCGTGTTCCTGCGCCGGCTGCTGGCCGAGACGCCGATATTCGAGGAACTGCGCCGGCGCCGCGCGCTGGTCGAGGGATTGCCCTTGAAGGTCGCGCTCGCCGGCCATGGCGGCGCCGTGGTCATGGCGATGCTGCTGACCTGGGTGCTGACCGCCGGCATCGTCGTCGTGATCCTGATGACGCCGACACTGCTCGCGCAGCTTTACTCGATTCCGCCGGCGCGTACGCTGACGGCCAATACGTTCGCGACGCTCGGGCTGTGCGCCGGCTGCGTCGCGTACGGACTGCTTGCCGACCGCATCGGCGCGGCGCGCGCGCTGCTGCTAGGGTGCGCGGTGCTGCTGGCCGCGACCTACGCGCTCTACCTCGGCGTCGGCCGTGCGCCCGACTATCTGTTTCCGCTGTATGCGCTGGCCGGCTTTTGCGTCGGTGTCGTCGGCGTCATTCCGACCTTGCTCGTCGCGGCATTTCCCGCGGCCGTGCGCTTCTCCGGCATCTCGTTCGCCTACAACGTCGCCTACGCGATCTTCGGCGGCCTTACGCCGCTGGTCGTCGCCGCGGCGATGAAATCGGTCGCACTCGCACCGGCGCATTACGTCGCGGCGCTGTGCCTGGTCGGCATTGCAGTCGCCGTGGTCATCGCCCCGCGGCGCGCGGCGTCCGCACCATCGTCTGCATGAGGTGCTCGAGCACGGCGGCGGCATCGGCGCAGCGGCCGGTGTGCACCGGCGAGGTCTGGATCAGCGCGCTGCGCGGTGCGGTCAGCCAGTCGAAGCGTTCGCGCCGCGACAGCGCGCCGAGCGGCCCGGCGCCCGCGCCGCCGGCGCAGATCGCCGGTATCGCCGCCAG
>DATIEJ010000158.1:0-4033 GCA_035455825.1 Rhodanobacteraceae bacterium
GAGCGTAGCGCAGGCTGACATAGCGTTCGAGCAACTTCTGCACGTGTGGGCTGCCGGCAATCGCGCCAACCCGGTGCGCGTAGGTTCGCGGGCCCTCGTGCACCGCGCGCGCCGCACCGCTGCGCGCAAGCTTGCGGCATAGGCGCGCGTAGGCGGCGTCGAGCGCGTCGCCGGGCTCGCGTGGCCGGCGCAGGACCCACCACGAATACAGCGCCAACAGGGCGGTGCTCGTGCCGATGAGCACGGCGACCAGATCGTAGTATTCGGCCTTGGCGAGGCCAAATGGCGTCAGCAGGCTTTGCTGCCGCAGTGCGTTGAACTGAACGACGAGGCTGTTCCAGCCGCGGTTGACGAGGTCGAACTGGTTGCGCAGTCCGACCAGCCAGTCTGACTGGTACCACTGCGCGCTTTCCCCAGCGGCGGCCTGCGCGCCGATTTCAACCCGTTGCGGGCTGACCGCGGCAGTTGGATCTACCCGCACCCAGCCGCGTCCCTTGAGCCAAACCTCTGACCAGGCGTGCGCATCGGATTGGCGCACGACGAGGTAGCTGCCGAGTTCGTTGTAATACCCGCCCTGATAGCCGGTCACGACCCGGGCAGGAATTCCCGACGCGCGCATGAGGAACGTATAGGCCGAGGCAAAGTGTTGGCAGAAACCTTTGCGAGTCTCGAACAGGAAATCATCGACGGAGTCGCGACCCAGGTCGGGCGGTGCGAGCGTGTAGAAGAAGTCCTTCCGGAACAAACCAAGCGGTGCGCGGGCGACAGCCTCGTCGTCGCCAAGGTCCCGTCGCCACTGGGCGGCCAGCGCTCGTGCGCGCGGGTTGAAGCCGGGCGGCAGCATCAGGTTGCGTTCGCGTTCGCGCGGCGCCAGTTGAGCGTCGAGCTCGTAGCGCAACGCGGATCGAGCGTGATAACGCAGCAATTGATCGACCGGCTTGGTTGCGACCAGGCTCATGTCCGTGCCGCGCGCGGCGTTGTCCGGAGCATCAAGCGGCACGTCCAGAGCGAGCAGCCAGAGTCGGCTGGAAGGTTCCAGGGTGACCTCGTAGTCGATTACGCTGCCGACTGACGTGACGGCGTTGCTGCGAGCCGCATTGGCCACGAAACGTGGCCGATTCCATACCTGGCCGTCGAAACGCGTGAGCACTGGCCCTCGCCAGTAGCGCTGCGCGCGTCCGGGGACCTGATCGGTGAAGCTGACACGAAATGCCGGACTGTCGTCGACCAGCAGTTCTTGCATTTTGGTCATGTCCATTTCGTCGCCGAGCCCGGTCCGGGAACTCCTGTCGTCGGTGGGTGCGCCCCACAGAGGTGCAGCCAGGCGTGGCAGAAACATGAATGCGCACAGACTCAGCGGCAGGCTGGCGAACAATGCAAAGGCACCGGCGCGCAGGCCGCCGCCGACTTGTGCTCTCCAGTTCTGGCTGGCGCGGCCTTCCGGGCGCCGTTCCAGTTCGTACAGCGTGGCGAGCAACAAGCTCAACGCGGCACACAGCAACAACGTGAAGACCAGTCCGCTGTTGAACAGCAGCGCGCTCATCAAAACGAAGCTGGCAAATGCGATCGCCGCGCGCGCGTCGCGCCGGGTTTCGGTTTCGACGAGCTTGAGCGCCAGCATGGCGCAGGCCAGTGCCGTGCCCGGTTCGCGGCCGAATACATTGCCGTAGTTGACGATCACCAGCACCGGGATCAACGCGACGAGCGGAAGCTTGATCAGCGCGGGAATCTTCGCGCCGCCGCGCAGGCGCTGGACGATGCGCCATGCAAGCAGCACGATGACGAGCAGCGCGAACATTCTTGGCATGCGCGGCAGATGCGGCAGCACGGCCGCAAAAACGCTGGCTGCGGTCAGTGCGAATTGCAGTGCGCTCAGAGCTGGCGCAGGCCTGCTCACGCCGCCGTCCCCGGCAGTAGTGCAAGGGCACGCAGGCAGGCATGCCGATGATCCGGGCCAATGCCCGGACCCACGGTTTGATCCGGCAGGCGCAGGACGTAGCGCAGCTGCGCGCCTTCGGCCGCAAGCACCCAGGCGGCGAGGCGCGCGATGCGCGCCTCGTAGGCCAGCCCCGTCGTGGCGGCCCATTCGAGCGCGACATCCTGACCGCGGCGCTGTTCGAATTCCTTGACCAGCAGCGTGTCGTGACGCGCGCTTGCCTTCCAGGCGATCGAGCGGCGCGGATCACTCGGATGGTAGTCGCGCAGCATGCCGAACTCGTCGCCGGAGCGTTTCGTTGCGACTTCCGCGGCCGCGTCGTCAGCGCGCGGCAACGGCGGCGCGCCGATTTCGATTCGCGGATAAACCAGCGCGGCGAAATCGGGATTGAGCCAGCTCCATACCTGGAACAGTCCGAACGGATACTCGCTATAGAGGCGGATCCGGCCGACGCGGCACCAGCCGCGCAAACTGGCCGCCACGCCGACGCGCACGCGACTGTCGCCGCTGCCGATGTCGAAAACCGATTCCTCGCCGGCGACGCGCAATCGCAGCGACCGGCGCGGCCGGCCGTCGGCCTGGAAACTTAGATTGACGTACAACGTCTCGCCGGCGTGACACGGTTCGCCCTGCAGCGACGCAAGCTGCACGCCGTTGATGCAGCGAAAGGCCTGGAACACGCTCTGATAACAGGCGGCACCGAGCAGGCAGGTCAACAGCAGGGCGGGATTGTTGTTGTAGTTGAGCGCGCCCATCAGCATGACGAACAGAACGGCCGAGAACATCAGGCCGAAGCGCGTCGGCAGTACGTAGATGCGGCGCCGATGCAGCCGGATCGGTAGCGCTTCGGACTGCCTGAGACGGGTCAGCGCCGGCAGGCGGCGTTCCGCGATCGCGAGGATCCGCGACCGCAACGGAGCAACGGAGCCAGAGAGAGTCACCACCGGCCGTTCAGCGAACCGGCGTCGAGTCCACCAGCTTCTGCGCCAGCTGGTCGCGCGCGCGGTGGTTTGCACCGCCCGGAATGATGCGGTGCGCGGCAGCGGCGACGAACACGGTCTGAACGTCTTCCGGCAGGCAGTAGCCGCGGCCGTCGAGCAACGCATTGGCGCGCGCGGCGTTGAGCAGAGCAAGACCCGCGCGCGGCGACAGTCCAACGCGAATCTCCGGATCGACGCGACTGGCCGCGAGCAATGCCTGCACGTAGTCGATCAGCGCCGGACTGGCCAGCACGCCGGAAACGGCCGAACGGATCTGCTGGATCTGGATGATGCTCAGGCACGGCTGCAGGTGCGCGATGACTTCGCGCCGGTCGGTGGCGGTCAGCAGCGCGCGTTCCGCATCGCGGTCGGGATAGTCCAGGCTGATGCGCAGCATGAAGCGATCGAGCTGCGAGTCGGGCAGTGGGTAAGTGCCGGCAAGATCGAGCGGATTCTGCGTCGCCACGACAAAGAACGGCGCTGGCAACAGGCGGCTTTCGCCATCGATCGTCACCTGCTGCTCGGCCATCGCCTCGAGCAGGGCGCTCTGGGTTTTCGGTGTCGCGCGGTTGATTTCGTCGGCCAGAACGAGTTGCGCGAACAGCGGGCCCGGATGGAACTTGAATTCGCCGCGCTCGCGCTCGTAGACGCTGACCCCGATAATGTCGGAAGGCAGCAGGTCGCTCGTGAACTGGATGCGCTGGAAACTCAGGTCCAGCGTCGCCGCCAGCGCATGCGCCAGGGTGGTTTTGCCGACGCCGGGCAAGTCCTCGATCAGCAGGTGGCCGCCGGCGAGGAAGCAGGCGAAGGCGAGGCGCACACGCGGACTCTTGCCGAGGACCACGGCGTTGACCTGCTGCTGCGCGCGGAGCAGCGCTGTGGTCAGCGACGGGTCGAGCGCCGCTGGGGTTTCACTGACCGGCGAGAGACGAACGTTCATGAGATCGGGCTCGGCATGGATCGAAGTATAACGAGTGTGGGGGCTGCAACGCGTTCGGCAAGCACCGCGGCCGCTTCGCGCTGGATTACAGCGTTCTGGCTCGCGTGGGGATTCAGCCAGATCGTCAGGATCGCGCTGGCCGCGAACCTCGCGCCATTCGGCGATGAAGCCTGGTAT
>DATIEJ010000159.1:0-5131 GCA_035455825.1 Rhodanobacteraceae bacterium
GCATCCTGGATCAGCTGGTATTCCTCGGCGCTGATGATGCCCGCCGCGAGCCCCATCTCGTCGAGCATGTAGCCCGGCGCGCGATCCAGCGTACCGGCGCGTACCGCGTCGCGCAGCTTGGTCTCGACCGGGATCGCGCGCACGGCCTTGTCGAGCGCCGCCTCGAGCGCGCCGAGGCCGACTTCGCTGGCCGGCGGCACGAACATGTCCTCGGTCAGGTTGATGCGCGCCTCGCGGTCTTCGAGGATGTCGCGCGCGACGCGCGCGCCGAGCTGGTCGGACGGCGGCCGGAAGCGCGCGCCGAGCGGGAAGATCGTCCACGACAGCAGGAACGCCGCGGTGCGCATCGGCAGGCTTTCGATCACGCCGAGCAACGCTTCCTGGACGCGATACAGGCAGTGCTGCGTGCTCCAGCGCACGAGGTTGTAGTTCGCCGTGATCTTGGCCTCGTCGTGATAGCGCTTGAGCGCGCACGAGGCCAGGTACATGTAGGCGAGCGCGTCGGCCAGGCGCCCGGAAATCTTCTCGCGCCGCTTCAGCGAGCCGCCGAGCGTGCCCATTGCGACGTCGGAAAGCAGCTCGAACGCTGCCGAAAAGCGCGACAGGTGCTGGTAGTAACGCTGGGTGTCTTGCGTTTGCGGCGCCTTCGCCAGCCGGCTGCCGGACCAGGCCAGCAGCTTGGCGCGCGTCGAGTTGCGCGCGAGCAGGTTGATGTGGCCGAACAGCGCCTGGTCGAATTTCGCCAGATCGTTGTCGGCGATCGCTGCGATCTCGTGCTGCACGAACGGATGGCAGCGGATCGCGCCCTGGCCGTAGATGATCATCGAGCGCGTCAGGATGTTCGCGCCTTCGACCGTGATGCCGATCGGCACCGCGTCCCACATGCGCGCGAGCGAATTGCGCGGGCCCTTCTGGATCGCCGCGCCGGCGCGGATGTCCATCGCGTCGATGACGACCTCGCGCATGCCGTCGGTCAGGTAGGCCTTGGCAATCGCCGACAGCACGGCCGGTTTCTCGCCGGCGTCGAGCGCACCGCAGGTCAGCGTGCGCGTCGCGGTCATCATGTAGGTCTTGCCGGCGATGCGCGCGAGCGGTTCCTCGATGCCTTCGAAGCGGCCGATCGGCGTGTCGAACTGTTCGCGCACGGTTGCATACGCGCCGCTGATGCGCGTGGCCATCTGCGCGGCGCCGACCGACAGCGCCGGCAGCGAGATCGAGCGGCCGGCGGCCAGGCACTCCATCAACATGCGCCAGCCATGGCCGATGCCGGCGTTGCCGCCGATGATGCAATCGATCGGCGCGAACACGCTGCGGCCGACGATCGGTCCATTCATGAACGGCACGCCCATCGGATCGTGGCGCTGGCCGATTTCGACGCCGTCGAGGTCGTGCGGAATCAGCGCGCAGGAAATGCCGAGGTCTTCCTTGTCCCCGAGCAGGTGGTCCGGATCCTTGATGCGGAACGCCAGGCCGATCAAGGTCGCGACCGGAGCCAGCGTGATGTAGCGCTTCTTCCAGTCCAGGCGCAGGCCGAGAACCTCTTTTCCGTCGACGATGCGTTTTTCGACGATGCCGGTCGATTGCGTCGCCGCGGCGTCGGATCCGGCTTCGGGGCCGGTCAGGCCGAAGCACGGAATTTCGTCGCCTCTCGCCAGCCGAGGCAGGTAGTACTTCTTCTGTTCGTCGGTGCCGTAATGCAGCAGCAGTTCGCCGGGGCCGAGCGAGTTCGGCACCATGACCGTGACCGCGGCGGCGACCGAGCGCGTCGAAATGCGCGCGACGACGCGCGAGTGCATGATCGCCGAGAACCCGTGTCCGCCGTATTCCTTCGGTATGCCCATGCCGAAGAAACCGTTGGTCTTGAGGAAGGCCCAGATGCTCGCCGGCAGGTCGCGCAATTGCTGGATCTGCCAGTCGTCGATGCGCGCGCACAGCTCGGCGACCGGGCCGTCGAGAAACGCCTGCTCATCCGGACGCAGTTTCTGCGGCTGGAACGCCAGCAGCTTGTCCCAGTCCGGGCGGCCGCCGAACAATTCGGCATCCCACCAGACGGTGCCGGCTTCGAGCGCGATGCGCTCGGTATCGCCGAGACGCGGCAGCACCGGCGCCATCGCCTTCATCGCGAAGCGCGACACGAGCAGCCGGCGCAGCGGCGGGAAACCGAAGATCAGCGCGAGCGCGATCAGCACGATGACGCAGGCTTCGAACAGCAGCGGCGAACTCACGCCGAGGATGCGCCAGCCGACCAGCCAGACCGCGGCCGCGCCGGTCCAGGCGAAGAAGCCGTAGCCGAGGAACAGCAGCGCCGACAGCAGCGCGATGGCGACGAGGAAGGTGATCAGCATGTGGCCCCCTGGCGGTGCGGTTGCCGCGAGGCCGGTATCATCCCGCGTGGTCGTGCAAAAGCAAAGGCGCGGCGCGGCAAGGTTTGCAACGGGAAGGTCGCGCAGAGCGCGCCGGTTGCGCTCTTGTCCTTATAGCCCTACGAGCGCGCAGCGCGCGCGACCTGACTCCTCAGGAGGCCGAGCCGCCGCCGGCCTCACTGCTCGTTGACCTTCTTCAGATCGTCCTTGTTCCAGTTGAACTGCAGGTAGATCACGTCCGACACCTTGTCCTTGTCGAAGCGCACGCGGCAGTCGAACGTCTGCTGGTATTGCGTCGACAGGCCCTTGTCGAAGACGATCGTCGAGGCGATCGAGACGACGTCCGCGGACTCGTCCCTGGCGTGGCTGCCCATGTCCTTGCGCTCGAGCGTGAAGGTCTTGCCGGTGACCTTGTCGGCAATGGCCTTGCTGCAGGCGTCGATCGCCGCATCGTTGCGGCTGTTGCCGCAGCCGGCGAGCAGCAGCAGACACGTGGCCGTGAGCAACGGGTTCACACTGCGCATTGTTGCCTCCTGTGCGCATCCGTGCGGCGTTATCTTGATTGCAACCCGAGGGATGTCGCCGGTGCCGACGGGCCGCCGATGCCCGGCGGACGACGAGTATGCGCGGCGGGCGACTCCCCAAGCCCCCTTCCGGCGGTCTAGACTTGCGCCGCCTGGAATCGTTTTTACATCAATCGGCCTGTCGTCGCCAGTGATGGAGAGCACGGAACATGAAGGAAAAAAACGAAATCGTCAGCAACTGGCTGCCGCGCTATACCGGGACGCCGCTGGCCGAGTTCGGCGAGCACATCCTGCTGACGAATTTCGGCAACTATGTCGAGATGTTCGCGCAGTGGCATGGCGTGCCGGTCAAGGGCGCGGACCGGCCGATGCCGAATGCGACCGCCGACGGCATCAGCCTGATCAACTTCGGCATGGGCAGCCCGAACGCGGCGACGGTCATGGACCTGCTCAGCGCGATCAAGCCGCGCGCGGCTTTGTTCCTCGGCAAGTGCGGTGGCCTGAAGCGCAAGAACCAGATCGGCGACCTGATCCTGCCGATCGCCGCGATCCGTGGCGAAGGCACGTCGAACGACTACCTGCCGCCGCAGGTGCCGGCGCTGCCGGCGTTCCAGCTGCAGCGCGCGGTGTCGACGATGATCCGCGACCTCGGCCACGACTACTGGACCGGCACCGTGTACACGACGAACCGGCGCGTCTGGGAACACGACGAACAGTTCAAGGACGTGCTCCGTCGCACGCGCGTCATGGCGGTCGACATGGAGACCGCGACGATCTTCGCGGCCGGTTTCGCCAACCAGATCCCGTGCGGCGCGCTGCTGCTGGTATCGGATCAGCCGATGATTCCCGAGGGCGTCAAGACCGAGCTCAGCGACCGCGCCGTGACGACCAACTTCGTCGAGAAGCACATCAAGATCGGCATCGAGGCGCTCAAGCTCGTGCGCCGGCACGGGCGCAGCGTCAAGCACCTGCGATTCGAGGAGGATTTGGACGACCAGGACAAAGAGTGAACCACGAACCCGCGAGAGTTCAGATTCCGTTTCCTGCCTCCTTGTGGCTGCAGCGGCACGCCTCCAAGAGAGTCGTCATTCCCGCGTAAGCGGGAAACCATCTTGATTTGCTTTCGTTGGAGGCAGCGGCGCTGGCACGGAGATGGCGCTTGGTTGGCGCGAATCAGGCGCATGCGGGTGGCATTCCGCTTGCGCTGTGCTTCGGAAGTGCCACCCTCACCCGGCGCGCTGCGCGCGCCGACCTCTCCCGCCAGCGGGAGAGGTGAAACTACTGATAGCCGAGGAAGTCGAGCGCCGCCTGCAGCATCGCCTCGGTGCCGATCGCCAGCGATGCTTCGTCGAGGAAGAACTTCGGCGAGTGGTTGCTCGGCGCTGTCGCCGGATCGGTGCCTGCCGGTGTCGCACCGACGAAAAAGTAGACGCTTGGCGCGTGCGCGCCAATGCCGAAGAACGGAAAGTCTTCCGACGCGGTCCAGCGCGGCGCGTCGATCACGTGATCCTTGCCGAGCGCCGTCTCCAGGCTCGCGCGCACGCGCGCGGTCAGCGCCGGATCGTTGCTGTTGACCGGATTGCTTTCGCCGAGCGGGATCTGGGTCTCGACCGTCGCGCCGTTCGCCGCGGCGACATGCTCGGCGAAGTTCTTCAGGCTCGCCAGCGCCTGCTTGCGCATGCCCTCGTCGAATGCGCGCACGGTGCCTTGCAGCTCGGCGCTGTCCGGCACGATGTTGAAGCGCTGGCCGCCGTTGAAAATGCCGAACGTGACGACCGCCGGATCCTTGTTGATGTCGAGCTGGCGGCTGACGATGACCTGCGCCGACGTGACGATCTGCGCCGCCGTCACGATCGGATCGATACCCTGCCACGGCGTCGCGCCGTGGCTCTGGCGGCCGTGCACGACGATGCGAAACGTGTCGGAGCTGGCCATCTCGCCGCCGGCCATCACGCCGACCGTACCGACCGCGAGCGCGCTGCGCACGTGCATGCCGAAAATCGCGTCGGGCTTGAAATCCTTGAACACGCCGTCGCGTGCCATCAGCGGCGCGCCGCCTTCCTCGCCGGCTGGCGGGCCTTCCTCGGCCGGCTGGAAGATCAGCATGACCTGGCCCGGAAGGTCGGCGCGCATCTTCGCCAGGATCGCGGCGAGCCCGAGCGTCATCGCCGTGTGCGCATCATGGCCGCAGGCGTGCATGACGCCAACCTGCTTGCCGAGGTAATCGCCCTTGACCTTCGAGGC
>DATIEJ010000160.1:0-5678 GCA_035455825.1 Rhodanobacteraceae bacterium
GTTATGTAGTCGTAGCTGCCTTCTGCGGTGGCACGAAGTTCGTCGAGCAAATCGGCCTGGCGCAAATCGGTGTAGATCGCGTGATTGCGGGCTTGCTCGATCATCTTCGGGGAAAGGTCCACGCCGACAAACGCCTTGCCGATGCGTCCGAGATAAACACCCAGAAGCCCGGTGCCGCAGCCGAGGTCGAGTATGCTCACATCGAGTTCAGGCGAGCGCTCCCGGATCATCTCGGCGACGCGGCGCGGAATGCGGTACTTCAGGCCGCCGACCAGCGCGGTATCGAAGCGGCTCGCGTACGCATCGAACAACTCCTGCGTCATTTCCTTGGGCTGTGTACGCGGCGTTTCGCCACGCGCAATCGCCAGGTGGAACTCCAGGCTCGGTTCACCCGGAATGAGGGCGAGTCCGCGCTGCAGGATCTCGCACGCCTCCTCCTTGCGATCGAGTTCGATCAGGCATGCGCTCAGCCAGCCCAGCGCGAACGGATCGTCCGGACTCTGGGCCAGCGCCGCGCGCCAATGCGCCTCGGCTTCGGCATGCGCGTCGTTTTCGGCAAGGCTCTTGCCCAATGCGCGGTGTATCGATGCATCGTTGGGCCTCAGTGCGAGCGCGCTCCTCAGGTGCCGCTGCACGGTGGTCGGGTCGCCAGCGGTGTAGGCGACCGCCACGGCGACTTCGAGCGCCATCAGGTTGGTTGGCTCCATCGTCACCGCGGCGTTGGCGGTTGCCACGGCCTCGGCGTGCTTGCCACCGCGCGAAAGCGCCTTGGCAAGGTCGAGACGCACACGCGGACGGTTGGGGGCGAGCGCCAGCGCGCGCCGGAGCGAGTCGATCTCGGCGGGCAGATCCTTGGCTACGCGGGCGAGCATCGCTCCAGCCAGATAGACGCGGGCGTCCGCCGGCGCGGCCCGCGCGAGCGCATTGATCGCGTTGGCCGCTTCGCGCAGCTTGCCCGCGGCAATGTCGCTTTCGATCGCCTGCAGCCGGATCAGGTTCGGGTCAGCCCCAGGAGCGCCTGTCATCGGCGTTCCGGCCGCGCGCGATCGTGCGGCATTCGGCCATGGGCTGTGATGCGGACTTTGCTTTCCAAACGGTCACCGGTTGCTCAATCGTTCCCGGCGTCATTGTAGAACACGCGACAGCCGAGGCGCATGGCGGTGCGGATCGAACAGCGAGCATTCGACGCCTGGTCCAGCCTTCTACTGCGCGCGAAAGTTCTTCGAGCGCTTTTGCACCATGCGCATGGACATCCGGTCCGGCAGCAGCTTGATGAGCGACTTGATCAGGCGGTTGACGCGCCCGGTAACGAAGACGGCTTCGCCGCGTTCGACCGCATCGACGCCCTGGCGCGCGACCTCTGCCGCGCCCAGCCACATCCAGCCCGGCATTTTCGAGACGATGTTGCGGGTTCCGGTCACATCATGAAATTCGGAATAGGTAAAACCCGGACAGACGGCGCAGACGTTTACGCCACGCTTGGCATTTTCCAGCGCCAGCGACTGCGAGAACTTGATCAGGAACGCCTTGGATGCCGCGTACAGCGTGTGGCCGGACGAACCGGGGATCAGGCCGGCCAGCGAAGCGACGTTGATGATGCGGCCGTATCCGCGCTGCTGCATCGGCGGCAGCAGGATGTGTACAAGTTCACAAGGCGAACTGACCATGACCTGGAGGAATTGCGCGTGCGCCTGCCACGGCTGCGCGTGAAAGTGGCCCGGCAGCCCGTAGCCGGCGTTGTTGATCAACGTGTCGACGGCGATGCCGCGACGAGCGATTTCGGCGCACAACCGGGCGGGTGCCTGCGGGTCGGCCAGATCGGCGACGACGCATTCGACCTGGACCGCATGACCGCTCTTCAGTTCCGCGGCGAGTTCGTCGAGACGATCACGGCGGCGGGCGGTGAGCACGAGGTTGATGCCGCGCGTGGCAAATTCCCGCGCGAAGGCCGCGCCGATCCCGGCCGAAGCGCCGGTGACCAGCGCCCAGCGTGCCGCGCGTTCGGTGGACATGTCGCCCTCCTTGGATCTGGCCAAGGTAAGCAGAGTAGGCAGGTGCGCGCGCGATCACAACTGCCGCTCAATCCTGCCAGCGAGCCGGCGATTGCGCGGACCCCGGCGCGCTCGCTATCCTGCGCGCCCGCTCGCCGCGACCGGCAGCTCCTTCGGGAAGTCCCCATGCGCCGCAAGCTCGTCGCCGGAAACTGGAAGATGCACACGACGCGCGCGTCGGCCGACACGCTCGTGCGCGCGATAGCGGCCGCGAGCGTGGAAAGCGCCGATCTCGCGGTGTTCCCGCCGTACGTCTATCTCGCCGAGTTGATCGCCCGGCATCGCGGCGGCACGCTCGCCTTCGGCGCGCAGGATGTCAGCGAACACGCCCAGGGCGCTTTCACCGGAGAAGTTGCCGCCAGCATGCTCAGGGACATCGGCGCCACGCATGTCCTCGTGGGGCATTCCGAACGCCGCCAATACCACGGCGAGTCGAGTGCACGCGTGGCCGCGAAATTCGCCCAGGCCCAGGCGGCGGGACTCGTTCCGGTCCTGTGCGTCGGCGAAACGCTCGAGCAGCGCGATGCCGGGGCCACGGAGGCGGTAGTCGGCGAACAGCTCGACGCGGTGGTCCAGCACAGCGGCATCGCCGCGCTTGCCACTGCAGTGCTGGCCTACGAGCCGGTCTGGGCGATCGGGACCGGGCGCACCGCGACGCCGGCCCAGGCGCAGGCGGTCCATGCCTTCATTCGTGGCAAACTGGAGGCCGTCGATGCTACAATTGCCAGCTCGCTGCGCATCCTGTATGGCGGCAGCGTGAAACCGGCCAATGCCGCGGAACTGTTCGCCCAGGCGGACATCGACGGTGGCCTGATAGGCGGCGCATCGCTGGTCGCCGAGGATTTCCTCGCCATCTGCGCTGCGGCGCGCCCCTGAATTTGAGTGGATCAAGATAATGTTGCTTACGTTGTTCAATGTTGTGTACGTGCTGGTCGCGATCGGCATGAGCGTGCTGATCCTCCTGCAGCGCGGAGCTGGCGCACAGGCCGGTTCAGGCTTTGGTGGTGGCGCTTCCGGCACCGTGTTCGGTGCGCGCGGCGCGGCCACGTTCCTGTCGCGCAGCACTGGCGTGCTTGCCGGATTGTTCTTCCTTCTCAGCCTGGTCATGGGCATTTATCTGGGGAGCACCCGGACGCAGCAGCCGGCCGACGATCTTGGCGTCATGAGCGGTGTCGAAACGCCCGCGCCGAAAGCGCCGGCGGCTCCGGCTGGCGGTGACGTGCCGGCAGCTCCTGCTGCCGCGGCGGCGGCCGACGCTTCGGACAAGCCCGCTGCGACGGACAAACCGGCCGCGACCGACAAGCCCGCGGTGAAGCCGGCTGCAAAGGACGGTGGCAAGGATGCGCCGAAACCGGCCGACCCGGAGAAGCACTGATCGGCAGGCAGTTTCAGACATATCAGCCCAGGTGGCGGAATTGGTAGACGCACTACCTTGAGGTGGTAGCGCCGACAGGCGTGGGGGTTCGAGTCCCCCCTTGGGCACCAAAAAACACGAAGCCCGCGTCATGCGGGCTTTTTGTTGCCTGCGTATCGGGCGAATGGGCCGCTCGCCAGGCATTCGAATCGGTAGTTGATGCGCGTCAAGATGCGAGCCGAGCAACCCCGATAGGTTGGGTTGGAAGTCTTCGCTGCATTGCGCAACGCCATGCGCGCGTGCGAAAATTTCAAAGCTGTGCCGCGACAAACAAGCCCGAGAGGTTTTCCCGCCCGTGTTGGCTGAATATCTGCCGATCCTGCTGTTCCTGATCGTTGCCGGCGGCATCGGCGTTGCGCTGCTGCTGGTCGGCGCGCTGCTGGGCCCGCGCAGCGCGAACAAGGAGAAGGCAGCGCCGTACGAATGCGGCTTCGAGGCGTTCGAAGACGCGCGCATGCAGTTCGACGTGCGCTATTACCTGATCGCGATCCTGTTCATCATCTTCGATCTGGAAATTGCCTTCCTGTTTCCATGGGCGGTCGTGTTCAAGCAGATCGGCATCGTCGCGCTGGTCGAGATGGCGATGTTCCTGCTTCTGCTGCTTTTGGGATTTGTATACTGCTGGAAGAAGGGAGCTTTGGAATGGGAGTGATCGATCCGCACAGCACCCAGAGCACCGTCACCAAGCATTTCATGCACAATCCGGTGCCCACGGGTCCGGTCGACGACATCCTGCGTCCCGGTGGCGACAATCCGCTGCTCGAGCGCGGGTTCGCGACCGCTTCGCTGGACAGTCTGATCAACTGGGCGCGCACCGGATCGATGTGGCCGATGACATTCGGCCTGGCCTGCTGCGCCGTGGAAATGATGCATGCCGGCGCGGCGCGCATCGACCTGGACCGCTACGGCGTCGTGTTTCGCGGCAGCCCGCGCCAGAGCGACGTGATGATCGTCGCCGGCACGCTGGTCAACAAGATGGCGCCGGCGTTGCGCCGCGTCTACGACCAGATGCCGAACCCCAAGTGGGTCATCTCGATGGGCTCGTGCGCCAACGGCGGCGGCTATTACCACTATTCCTACGCGGTCGTGCGCGGCTGCGATCGCATCGTTCCAGTCGATGTCTACGTTCCAGGCTGCCCGCCGACCCCAGAAGCGCTGGTCTACGGCATCCTGCAATTGCAGAAGAAGATCCGCCGCACGAACTCGATCGCTGACGGCGGCATGGCGGGCTCGACCCGGATGGCCTCGAACACCTTCGCGCGCTGAACATGACCGAGACGAACTCACTGGCGCAACGCATCGGCGCGAACCTCGGCGATCGGATCGCCGGCGTCGTCGAAGCTCGGGGCGAGACTACGGTCGAAGTGCTGCCCGAGAATCTGCTCGCGGTCGCCAAGGAGCTGCGCGACAACGATGACTTCCGTTTCGAGCAGGCGATGGACGTCAGCGGCGTCGACTATCTCAGTTACGGCCAGAGCGAATGGGACACGACCGACGTCAGTGCCCAGGGTTTCTCGCGTGGCGTGGAAGGCGAGGGTCCGGGCCGATTCCAATGGTCGAACCGGCCGATCGTCGGAGCGGGCGGCCACAAGCGCTTCGCTGCCGTGTTCCATCTGTTGTCGCTCAAGCACAACTGCCGGGTCCGCTTGCGCTGCCACGCCCAGGACGATTCGCTGCCGGTCGTGCCGTCGCTGACCGGCTTGTGGCCCGGCCTGAACTGGTTCGAGCGCGAGGCATTCGACCTGTTCGGCATCGTATTCGAAGGCCACCCGGACATGCGCCGGATCCTGACCGACTACGGTTTCGTCGGCCATCCGTTCCGCAAGGACTTCCCGCTGATCGGCAACGTCGAAGTGCGTTACGACGAGACATTGCAGCGCGTGATCTACGAGCCCGTGACGTCGGTCGAGCCGCGCGTGCTCGTACCGCGCGTCATCCGCGACGACTCGCGCTACGACCAGGCGCAGGCGGAGTCGGCTGCTTCGGCGGTGAAGAAATGAAAAGAATTTTGGACGCGGATTACGCGGATCGACACGGATAAGAGCGGATAGAGCAAAGCGCATCAAAACATACAATGCCCGCAGCTAACTCAAATCGCTTTTGCTTTATCCGCGTTCATTGCTCTTTATCCGCGCAATCCGCGTCCAAGTGCTTTTTGCTGAGATTCTGATGCAAGAGATTAAGAACTATACGATCAACTTCGGCCCGCAGCA
>DATIEJ010000161.1:0-9041 GCA_035455825.1 Rhodanobacteraceae bacterium
AGTCGGCGCGGTAGCCGTCGATCGAAATCAGGATCAGCGGCGAATACGCAGGCGGCTTCGGCGCGTGCAGCGCGCAGGCTGCCAGCGCGCCAAGCACGGATACACACAGCAAGCGGGCAGCGGCGCGCATCGCCGGAAGGAGCACGCGGCCAGGCAGCGGGGCCGCTGTCGCTGCGTCCGGCAATGTGCGCGCCGGCGAGTCGTGATGGGCGAGTGCACAGGTTTGCGTACATGTGCCTGAAGACCCAACTTTCTGGGCCGTCGGGAAGAGTCTGATCATGTCCGTATCGAGGACTGCCTTCGCGTTGGCATTGATTGTACTGGTGTCAGCTCGCCCGGCTCACGCAGATTTGCTGATTGGCGACTTTCGTGAGACCGATGGCGTCGGGCCGGTGCTGCGGTACGACGACGCCGCTCAAGGAGCGGCTGTCCCAACTGGCGCGTTCTACACGAATCTCGGCGGTGGTGCGGATGTGCTGCACAGCGCCGCCAGCCTGACCTTCGAACCGCTCGAGAACGTCATCTACGCAGCGGATTTCTACGGCCAGGCGATCCGCGTCTATCCGGCGGCCGCGAGTGGCAACTCGGCCGCGTTGCGCACGCTCAATCCGCCACAGCTCGGACAACCGATCCAGATCGCGATAAGCGTAGCGCACCAGGAATTGATCGCCGTGACGAGCAATGGCGTGGAAACCTATCTGGCTTCAGCGTCGGGCAGCTCGGCGTACCCGCAGCGCACGCTGCCGTTGAGCATCACGAGCGCAGGCAGCCGAACGCGCTTGACCAATCCCGGCGGCGTGATCCTTCGCCCGTCGGGTGACGAAATCGCCGTCCCCGACTACGGCACCGGGGCGGGAGGCTATTTCGGCGTCGTCCTGTTCTTTTCGCGCGCGGTCACCGGCAACAGTGCGCCTTCCCGCACCCTCGAAGGCCCGCAGACGCTGCTCGGCATCAATGCCTCTGGAATCTCCTACGACAAGACGCACGACGAAATCCTGGTCCTGTCGCAGGACTCGTCGCAGTATCCCTATGTCTACCGGATCAGCGCGTTTGCCGGTAGCGCGAGCGGCAATACGGCGCCGCTGCGCAGCATCAGCGGCGTCAACACGCTGCTCGGAGACGTCCACGCGATCTCCTACGATGACCGCGCCGCAGTGCTGTATGTAAGCGAAGGCGGAGAAAACGGAATTCCGGCGCGAGTCCTTGTCTTCGCGCGAGGCGCCAATGGTGACGTGGCACCGGATCGCGTCATCGTCCCGAACGGCGCGAGTTTCGTGCTGCCGCAAGGCATTGCTGCGGCTTACGACGAACTCTTCAAGGACGGGTTCGATTGAACTTGCGTGTACTTCTTCGGCAGCCGCTGCTGCGGCTGCCGGGCTGGATCCCCGCTTGACCAGCTCCGCTGTTGAGAGCGGCGGGGATGACGTTGTTCAGAGGGTCCTTACAGCGTCGACGCGCTGAACGTGTCGCAACTCTTGATGTCGCCGGAGGCGAAACCGGTCTTGAACCAGCGCGAGCGCTGAGCCGACGTGCCGTGCGTGAACGAATCCGGCACGGCGTAGCCGCGCGACTGTTTCTGCAGCGCGTCGTCGCCGACTGACGATGCGGCATTGAGCGCCGCATCGACGTCGCCGGCCTGCAGCCAGTTCAACTGTGCCTGCGAACGGTTGCCCCAGACGCCGGCAAAGCAATCGGCCTGCAGTTCCAGACGCACCGACGTGCCGGTGGCGCCCTCCGAAGGCCGGCCGCCGACGCGCTGCATGACGCCGAGAAGGTTTTGCACGTGGTGACCGACTTCATGCGCGATCACATAAGCGCGGGCGAAATCGCCTTGCGCGTGAAAGCGCGTGTCCATCTCGTGGAAGAAGTCCAGGTCGAGGTATACGCGGTGATCGTTCGGACAATAAAACGGCCCCATCGATTCGGACGCGCGCCCGCAAGCCGACTGCACAGCGCCGTGGAACAGCACGAGCTTGGGTTGCTCGTATTGCTGCCCGCCTGCCTGGAACGTCGCGCCCCAGACGTCCTCGGTGCTGCCGAGGATCGAACGCACGAACTTCACCTGTGGATCGGCCGAATCCGCCGTCGCGCGGGTCGGTCCCGGAGTGCTCTGCTGCACGTCGCTGCCGGTGTCGCCGCCTAGGAACAGCCCGAACAGGATCGGGCGCAGGCTCGGGAACATCAGGCCGATCACGACAACGACGATGATGCCGCCGATGCCGAGGTGGAAACCTCCGAAGCGCGCCCCACCGCCGAATCCGCCGCCGCCACCGCCACCGCTGTCCTCGACGACATTGTCGCTCTGGCGACCTTTCTGCCAATCCATATCGTCTCTCCTCGGCCTGGCGGCGAACGTGGGAGAACAGTACTCCGTGGATCGCTTTTGCTGCAAGCGCTCGTGCATCACTGTTAATCCGGCGTGCAGGTACAAAATGGCCCCCGTCGACGCCTCGCGGACAGGGTAGGGCAGCGCAGCGTGCTGGTTTTTATGGGGCGAGCGCGGCTTCGCGCGGTGTGCCGCGCGACGACAGGTATCGGCCAAACCGTCGTCAGAACTCCAGCTTCATGATCGAAAAATCGTCTTCGAGAGTTTCCTGGCCATGCATTTCACGGACCAGGGCGAGCAGCCGCTCGAGCTCGGAGGAGCCGGCGGGCACCGGCCGGGAAAGAATTTCCTCGAAACCCTTCTGGTCGAGCATGCTGCCGTCGGGCCGGCCGATTTCGCAGGTGCCATCGCTGAAGACGAACAGGCGCGACTCATGCGGGATCACGAACGTCTGCGCCACATAGCGCGTGATCGGCAGCATGCCGAGGATCGGTCCCTTGGCGTTGAGCAGCTGGACTTCGCCGCGGCCCTCGCGCGGACCACAAACGAGAATCGGCGCGGGATGACCGGCAGAGGCGTATTTCATTGTTCTGGTCGGGACGTGGTACACGCCGTACCAGATCGTGAAGTACATGTCGTTGTGCCGTTCCATCTGATAGACCCGATTCATCGCATTGAGGACGGCTTCGGGGTCGTGGAAATCGGTTCGCAGCAGCGCCTGCGAGCGCAACGTCTGGTTCGCGGCGACCGACAGCAGCGCCGCGCCGACGCCATGGCCGCAGACGTCGAGCAGATACAGCGCGAAGTGGTCGTCGTCGAGCCAGTGGTAACCGAACGAGTCGCCGCCGAGTTCCGTCGTCGGCACGAACAGCCACTCCACGACAAACGGTTTCTCGAACGGGGCGGGCAGGCACGAACGGACGTATTTTTCGGCCTCGAGCAATTCCTGGCGCAGGCGATTGTGCGTGACCAGCAGCGCGTCGCGCGACTCGGCCAGTTCGCGGTGCGCGCGCGTCAGTTCGGTGTTGGCCGCCTCGAGCTGCTCGATCAGGCGGGCCTCGCGTTCGCTCAGCAGCGTCATGTCGTAGGCTTTCTGCTGGACCAGCTGGGCTTCGTCGTGCTCGGCCGTCATGTCCAGCAGGATGATCCAGACGACATCGCCGTCGGCAAAAAAATGCACGTCGGCGATGCGGCCGCTCGGCATCTCCAGCGAGCGGATCAGGAACGGCGTTTCGAACAGTGGCAGCAGTCCTTCGGTGAACGGCAGCTGGTCGGCGGCGGAAGTTCCGGTTGCCAGGTCCGTCAGCCCGTAGTGCGCGAGCTCGCCGCCCATGCGCACGAGTACCTGCGCTTCGTCGACGACGAAATGCGCGAGGAAGCGTTGCGCGCCGACGAGCCGGAGCACCTCCTCGGAAACCTTGGCGGGAAGTTCCTGCTCGATGCTGGGGGCGGTCACGTCCAAGCGGCTGTCAGCCCACGATCCGCTTTGCCAGTTCCGCGAAAGCCTCTTCGACGCCGGCGCCGGTCTTCGCGCTCGTGCGCTCGACGGTCCAGCCGGCCTGCCGCACTTCCTCGATGCGCGCCTCGGCGATATCCCACGGCTCGATGTCGATCTTGTTGAGCAGGCACACAAACGGAATGTCGCCGATCTCCGTTGCCACGCGCGACTGGATCGCGCGCGCGACCTCCAGCGTCTGGGCACGCGTCACATCGACGACGAGCAGATATCCGGCGGCGCCCCTGAGGTAACTCGTGCGCACGGCCGAGACTTCGTCTTCACCGGCGATATCCCAGATGACGAGGCTGACCGGCGTCGCGCCGACGTCGACGGCCTTCTTGTCGATCTTCACGCCGACGGTCGTCAGGTACTTGTCGGAGAAAATGCTGGAGACGAAACGTTGCGTCAGGCTGGTCTTGCCGACGCCGAATGCGCCCAGCAGGCATATCTTCTTTTGCAGCACGGTCTTTTTACTCGCTTGTGGTTACAGTCAGAGTGACGCATCGATTCAGTGAAAGGTCGTCCGGCGCAGCGCCTTCGGCGAGCGGTTCGAGCGTGCCGGTTCCGCGCACCGAAAGCAGTTCCGGTGCGATGCCGCGCTTGCGCAGCAGCGAGCGCACGACTTCGGAGCGCGCGATGCTGAGTCCCAGGTTCGTGGTCTCCTTGCCGGTCGAATCGGTGTGGCCGATGATCGACAGGCGCACCGAGAATCCGAGTCGGCGCGCGACCGCGATGATCGCAAGCGAATCCCTGGCGACCTGATCGAGCTTGCCGTCCTGGCCCGCGGCCGGATTCGGCGCACCGGAGTCGAAATACACGCGCACGCCTTCGATCGCCCCGCGCAGGTGCACGTAGTCGGGATCCTCGACATCCGTCAGGCCGCTGAGGTCGACCTTCGGTGCGCCGATCGGCAGTGCCTTGGTCAGGGCTCGCGCCTTGTCGATCCAGTCCGGTGGTGCGCCACCCTGTGCCTTGATCGTGTTGCCGTCGAGCGTCATCGTCACCGACGGCAGCGGCGGAAGACTCGCGTGCAGGCGCTTCAGCACGATCGTCGGATTCAGCGCGACGTACGGTTCCCAGCGCTCGGCGAGGTCGGACGGGTCGACGTTCGCGCGTCGCTGCAGCTCCGCCGTGTTGACCGCGAGCGGGTCGCGCAAACCGGAGATGTGCCAGGTTCCGCTGCTGCGTTCGACGCCGGTCACGACGATACCCGGCGATGCGCGCAGGCTCTCGACATAGGATGCAATGCGCTGCTGGTCGAAGTAGCGCAGGCCGAGCCAGTAGACACCGGCAACGATCAGCACGAGTGGCAGCGCCCACAGCCACGGTGAGAGCTTTCTTTCGGGTGGCTGGACCTGTTGTTTCATGCACAGGTTCAGGCGCGCGGCCAGGTCGCCGAGAGGCGCGCTGTCGCCCTCGTAGTCCTCGAGCGCGCCGTGCAATTCGCGATGCAGGGTCGAAAGCGTATCGCGCATCGTCGCGCGCAGCGACTCGGGTGGAGTACCGCGGATGACCAGCGCGAGGAAAGCCTGCGGGCCGGCCTCACACCAGAGCAGCAGGTCGCCGAGGCGCAGGCTGTCGATGCCGCGGCTTTCGCGACCGCCGCCCTCGTCGAACGAGTCGCGGACGAAGTCCTGGATCGCGCTGAGCATGCCGGAGACGAGCTGCGGATCCTGGGCGGTCGCGTCCTGCGCGGCGACGTGCTCGAGCAGCAGGCCGGCCTTGCGATGGATCAGGAACGCATGCTCGACGCGGAAGACGACCGTGTGCTTGAGCACGACGTCCGCAAAGGTACTGCCGCTGCGCCACGCCTCGATGCGCCATTTCAGGCCGCGCCACGAAAATGCGTAGCGCAGCGACTGATTCAGGCCCTGCAGCGTGTCGTCGAGCCGTTCCGCGAGGGCCTTGCGGATCGCCGGTCCCATGACCGGATAGAGAATGTTGACGAGCGTGCCCGGATCCTTGCGCACGGAAACCTGGGTCGCGCGTTCGAATGTCGGCGCCAGCACCTGGCTGAGGCGTTCGTCGCGCGCGCCGGAAAGCGAAAGCGCGTGCGGCAGGACCGCGCTGATCGCTGCAGCCAGCTGTTCCGGATCGTCTATCGTGTTGCGCAGGCGCGCCAGCAGTTCGAGCTGCTCGCGCAGCAACACGGTACGAACCGCCTGCAGCCGCGGATCGTCGTCGAGCCGCTTCGGCAGCACCATCGCCGCGTTCGGATCGATCGAGCGCGCGACCTCGAGCAACAGTTCCGCGAGGCGCTGGTTGCGGTCCGGTTCGGCCGGCGCCGCCTCGTGCTCCATGGGCGAAATTGCGGCCACCGGCGCGCGGGTCACGCGCCAGGGTCGATGCGCTGGCAGCGCGACGGCATGCGCCGCGCCTGGCTCAGCTCAACGGCCTTCGGCATTGCCGCCCTTGGCAGCACCCTTGGGCAGTCCATCCTGGTTGAGGCAGCGCGCGATCTCGACAAAAAGCCCGGCCAGCAGATTGCGGTCGGTCTTGACGTTGCTCAACTCGCTGAACATCCGCTCGATGGTCGCGTGGAGATCTTCGCTGCGACGCTTGGTTTCTTCGCGCTGCTCCTGCGCGGCACGCTCGAGCCGTTCCATGAACTCGCGTTCGAGCCGGCCCAGCTGGTCGACCGCCTGGCCGATGCGCTTGTCGAGCGCACCGATCTGTTCGCGCAGGCCGCGATCCAGGGCCTTGTCGGCCTCGGCGAGCACTTCCTTGTCGTTGCGGAACTGCGCCGACATCGACTCCATCTGTTTCTTGATCGAGGTCTCGACGCCGGTGAGCCCGCGCGAGGTTTCACTCTCCACGTCGCGCAGCTTTTGCAGGAAGCGATCCTCCATGACCGAGAAGCGGCGATCGTAATCCTGCATCTGGTTGCCGAACAGCAACTCGCGGATCTTGTCGACGCCGGGTACGTCGGCGGGCATCGAGCCGTTCATGGCCTCGATTGCGTCGGCGGCGGACTTGCCGCTGCCGTCGGTGGATAGCATCTTCTTGGGGTTGGACGACATGGGACTCTTCTCCGATTTGGCGACGTGTTGGCGAGATGAAGCGGCAGGTGCTGGAGCACGCGATTGCAACGGCTTGGCCTTGGCTTTTGCCTTGGCCTTTATCTTCTTTCGCATGATCAAGTGCCTGTCGGGGAGGGTTGGCGGAATACGAGTGTCAGACGATTGCGTCCATCGATACGGCGGTAGCGCACCTCATCGGAAAACCGGCGCACGATGCGCATGCCCCATCCACCGATCCGGGTGGATTCCAATGTTGCCAAGGGCGGCGGTTCGCCTTCGGTGGGATCGAACGCGACTCCGTCATCCTCGATTTCGAGTACGACATCCTTGCCCTGTTGCCCGAGGCGCACTGCAATCTCGTGCGCGCCTTCGTCGGCAAATCCATGCGTCATGATGTTGGTCACGGCCTCGGCAGCGCACAAGTCGACATGCTGCACGGTTTGCTCAGGGATCGAATGACGCTCCCCGCAGGCATTGAGCCACTCGGCCAGGCGCGTCAGTTCATCCAGATCGTTGCGAACGCGCAGTGACACCGACCACGTCATGGCACGCGAGTCAGTGTGCCGTGGCAGATGCCTGCAGGCCGCGCCCGGCTTCGTCCAGGTTCGGGTAGATCGGTATGATCGAGTCGATTCCGGCTGCGAGCAGCGTTTGTTCGACCAGCGGCTGCGGACCGATCAGGGCCATCGCTCCGCCGCGATTCGCCAGCGCCCGGGCGCTCGAAACGAGCGTGCGGATGCCGATCGAGGCGAGGAACGAGACTGCCGAAACGTCGACCGCGACCAGCGCCTTGCTGGTCGCCGTCAGTGCGGTGAAACGCTGGTCGATTTCCTGCGTGCCGGCGATGTCGAAACGACCCGCCAACACGACGAGCTTGACGCCATTCGGCATCTCTTCCGAGCGCAGTTCCATGAGTCACCCCTTATGATCGAAATCGCAGCGCACGGGCGCTGTCGCCGCAGTCTCGGATGGTTCCGGCTGGAGGCAGTCGCGCAGTACGACCTATGCGCCATTGTCCGCCCAACCGTCCGTGTTTCGCAATAACCTGATGAGGTGTATCGCGGATGGGAATCGGCAGCGAAGCAGCGTGTGCAACGTTGCCACGCGCGGCGGACAGCGGCTCGCTGCAACTGCCTGTTACGCCGGATGTGACAGATCCGTGACACGCAGGCTCACGAGTGCGTGGATGCTCATCGCAGTTGCAGCGACCGAGGCCCAGGATGACCGGAACGCCGCGCGCGCGGTAGCGGAAAGTCGTAGCGGAACGTTGCGCGCCGCCAGCGAATCCCGGGTCTTCGTCCCGGCATGTCGGGTGATGGCGAAGGAGGGCGGCGCCCGGGCCTGATCGGTTTTGCGGAAGGACTGTTCGAAATCGGACAGTTTGGTGCGCGAGCTTGGTAGAAAGTTCTTTCAGTACAGATACTTGCATCGCATCTCGCCGCTGGCACGCACCGTGCTCTGTCTGCGCATGGACATTCGTCGCGAAGATTTGAAACTCAAGAAACGCCGCCGCCAGTTGATGATTGGCGCCGGAGTTGCGGTGGCGTTGCTTGCCGCCACGGTCGGCGTGGCGCGCCTCAAGCCGGCAGCACCGCAAGTCGAGCGCGCGAGCGTGTGGCTCGACACGGTCAAGCGTGGCGAGATGCTGCGCGAAGTGCGCGGACCCGGCACGCTGGTGCCGCGCGAGATCCGCTGGATCACGGCCGAGACCAGCGCGCACGTCGAGCGCATCGTCGTGAAGCCGGGCGCCCAGGTGCAGGCCGACACAGTCATCCTCGAACTGTCGAATCCCGAAGTGCAGGAACAACTCGCCAGCGCACGCGCGGCGGTTGCGGCGACGCGAGCCGACAACGCAGCCAAGAAAATGACGCTGGAAAACCAGGTGCTCGACCAGAAGGCAAATTTCGCCCAGGTCCAGGCGGATTACGAGTCGGCGCGGCTCGAATCCGAGGCGAAGAAGGATCTCGCGCAGAAAGGCGTGATCCCGACGATCCAGTACAAGCAGATCGAGCTGACCGCCGGCCAGCGCAAGGTGCGCCTGGAGATTGAAGGCGAGCGCATGAAGAAGTTCGCCGAAACCGTTCGTGCGCAGATCAACGCCGACACCGCGCGCCTCGGCCAGCTCGAAACGACACTCGATCTGCGCCAGCGCCAGGCCGACGCGCTGTCGCTCAAGGCCGGCATTGCCGGCGTGCTG
>DATIEJ010000162.1:0-2162 GCA_035455825.1 Rhodanobacteraceae bacterium
TGGGGCGTCGTGCCCGTGCACTTGAATGAACTGTCGCCCGATGCGGTGCGCGCGACGATGCCCGGCCTTACTTATCAGATCGGCAATTTCATCTCTGCCGGCGTGCCGTGGGTTCTCACGACGATGGCCGAGGCGAACAACAAGCAGTATGGCTTGACGATGGCGGTGTTCATCGCCGTCGTCGCGGTCCTGCTGGCCATCGTGACCGCGCTCGGGCCCGAGGCCAAGGGGAAAAAATTTGGCGCGGCGGCCATGGCCACCGAATAGCCGGTTCGTTCCCGGATCCTTTTGCGCCGCGCCGTTGCACCGGAACTTCGCGGTCATTGTGCTGCGAGATTCCATTTGTGCTGCTGGCATTTTCGGTGGACGGCCGGCATGCTTGCGCGAAGAATCCACGTGGACCCAAGTTCATCATGCGAAACATATTGAAAGCGGCGCTGATCGCAGCAGTGGCGGTTAGCGCAACATTTGCGACTCAAGCCGCAACGCCTCAATCGTCATCGCCATCGGCCGACGCCGAACTTGCAGCGCTGAAGAAGGAAATCGCCGACTTGAAGAAGTCGGCGTATCACCCCGAACTCGGCGAGCAGATGCTGACCCTGCAGATCCGCCACGCGCGCCTGTGGTTCGCCGGCCAGGCGCAGAACTGGACGCTCGCCGCCTTTGAACTGCAGGAAATCAAGGAAGCGTTGGATGCGGTCGTCGAGCAGAACGGCGAACACGCGGTGTTCCAGCCGCAGCGCCTGGCGGACATTCTGCCGGCAATGACCAGGGCGCCGATCATGGGTCTGCGCGACGCGATCGATCACGGCAGCAAGTCCGAATTCGAAAAGACCTTCGACGGCCTTTCGGCAGCGTGCAGCGGCTGTCACAAGGCCGCAGGCACCGACTTCCTCGTCATCCAGAGGCCGACCGCGCCGCTGCTCGACAACCTGCGCACCGCACCCCGTCCTGCCGTGAAAGCGAAAGACTGAAACACGGAGAACACGGAGAAGAGCATGAAAAAAGACCAACCTGGGTAGAAGTGGGCAAACGATTTTGCCGTGAGGGAGGCGCTTCAACGTTCTTCGCCTTTCTCCGTGTTCTCGGTGTACTCCGTGGTTCGATCTTTGTCTTCTTGCTTCCCCAGAACGTCCTCAAAGCGGAATGCGCTTGGCGCCGCTGAAGTGCTTGTCCCAATAGTTGTCGGCCAGATAATCGAGGCGAACCGTGCCGCCTTCGTTCGGCGCGTGGACAAAACGGCCTTCGCCGACGTAAATGCCGACGTGACTCACGCGCCAGCTTTGCCGGAAGAACACCAGGTCGCCGGACTCGAGGTGGTCGCGGCGCACTTCGGGCGCGCCAATCTCACTGATGTCCTGCGCGGTGCGCGGAAGCACGATGCCGGCGACATCCCGAAACACGTACTCGACGAGCCCGCTGCAGTCGAAGCCGCCTTGCGGCGTATTGCCGCCATAGCGATACGGAGTGCCGACCAGCGCGATCGCGCGAAACAGGATGTCGTTGGCGCTGACTTCGCCCTTGTGGCGCGTCGGTGCGGTGAACCGCGGCAGTGGCTGCGGTTTGGGCCGCGGCCCGCCGCAGCCAGCCAGGACGACTGCGGCGCAGGCGAGGGTGAGCAGGCGAAACGGTCGCAATGGCGCGGGCATCGAAGCGCACGTTCGGGCAAAGGCTCGCGGCTGTCAATGCCATGACGAGTCCCTCCGGACCCTGTACGATTCGCACCTCACAATGGAGCGGCCGATGAAGGCAGAAAAAAACAACGTCGTTACGTTTCACTACACCCTGACCGATGATGCCGGCACGGTTATCGACAGTTCGAACGAGCGCGAACCGCTCGTGATCCTGTTCGGCCACGGCGCGATCATCCCGGGCCTAGAGCAGGCGATCGAGGGCCATGCTGCCGGTGACCGCTTCGATGTGGTTGTGCCTCCGGAGCAGGCCTACGGGTTACGCCGCGACAATTTCACGCAGCGCGTTCCGAAGAAATATTTCCAGGACGGCGACCGTTTGCAGCCGGGCATGAGCACGGTGCTGAACACGCAGGAAGGCCATCGATCGGTAACGGTGGTCAAGGTCGGCTCGAGCGTCATCGACGTCGACCTCAATCACCCGATGGCTGGCAAGACGCTGCACTTCGCGATCGAGGTCGTCGACATTCG
>DATIEJ010000163.1:0-9444 GCA_035455825.1 Rhodanobacteraceae bacterium
TGCATCCGCAGAACTGCGTGCGCCACGACGCCGACGACCCGTACCTCGTGGTCGCGGCCGACAACGGTGCGCCGCACGACTACATCAGCTTCAAGTTCGATTCGGCGAAGGTGCCGGACCTGCCGAAGCCGCGGCCGTACCGCGAGATCTTCGTGTACGGCTCGCGCGTCGAAGGCGTGCACCTGCGTTTCGGTCCGGTCGCACGCGGCGGTTTGCGCTGGTCCGATCGCCGCGAGGATTTCCGCACCGAGGTGCTGGGCCTCGTCAAGGCGCAGATGGTCAAGAACACCGTCATCGTGCCGGTCGGCTCGAAGGGCGGCTTCTTTGTCAAGCGGCCGCCGGTCGGCGGCGACCGCGACGCCCAGCTTGCCGAAGGCGTGGCCTGCTACCGGCTGTTCATCAACGGACTGCTCGACATCACCGACAACCTCGTCGATGGCAAGGTCGTGCATCCGCAGAACTGCGTGCGCCACGACGCCGACGACCCGTACCTCGTGGTCGCGGCCGACAAGGGCACGGCGACGTTTTCCGATATCGCCAATGCGATTTCGGCCGACCACGGCTACTGGCTCGGCGACGCTTTCGCTTCGGGCGGGTCGGTCGGTTACGACCACAAGGGCATGGGCATTACCGCGAAGGGCGCCTGGGAATCGGTCAAGCGGCATTTCCGCGCGCTCGGTCGCGATTGCCAAAGCCAGGACTTCACGACGGTCGGCATCGGGGACATGTCCGGCGACGTATTCGGCAATGGCATGCTGCTGTCGAAGCACACGCGCCTGCTCGCCGCGTTCGATCACCGTCACATCTTCCTCGATCCGAATCCGGACGCGGCAAAGACGTTCGTCGAGCGCGAGCGCATGTTCAAACTGCCGCGTTCGTCGTGGGCGGACTACGACACGAAGCTGATCAGCAAGGGCGGCGGCATCCATCCGCGCACGGCCAAGGCGATCCCGGTTTCGCCGGAAGTCCGCGCGGCGCTCGGCATCGAAGGTGAAGCGGACTCGATGTCGCCGAACGACCTGATGCGAGCGATCCTCAAGGCGCCGGTCGACCTGCTGTGGAACGGCGGCATCGGCACGTACATCAAGGCCGAAACGGAAACCAATGCCGACGCCGGCGATCGCGCCAACAATGCGATCCGCGTCAACGGCAAGGACCTGCGCTGCCGCATGGTCGGCGAGGGCGGCAACCTCGGGGCGACCCAGCGCGGCCGCATCGAGGCGGCGCTGAACGGCGTGCTGCTGAACACCGACTTCATTGACAACTCGGCCGGCGTCGACACCTCGGACCACGAGGTCAACATCAAGATCCTGTTGAACGACGCGGTGCAGCGCGGCGAGTTGACCGTCGAGGCGCGCAATGCGCAGCTCGCGGCGATGACCGACGAGGTCGAACGCCTCGTGCTGGCCGACAATTACCGCCAGAACCAGGCGATCAGCGTCATGGAGCGCATGTCGGTCGCGCGCCTCGGCGCCAAGCGCCATTTCATCCGCGTGCTCGAGGAGCAGGGCCTGCTCGATCGGCAGATCGAGTTCCTGCCGAGCGAGGCCGAGTTCGCCCAGCGCAAGGCGCGCGGCCAGGGCCTGACCCGGCCGGAACTTTCTATACTTCTGTCTTATTCCAAGATTGTACTTTTCCAGCAGTTGCTCGACTCCGACGTGCCGGAAGACTGGTACCTGTCCAAGGAGCTGCGCCGCTACTTCCCCGAGCCGCTGCAGGAAAAATACGCCGATCACATGGAGCGGCACCGCCTGAAGCGCGAGATCATCGCCACGGCGGTGACCAATTCGATGGTCAACCGCATGGGCGCGACGTTCGTCATGCGCATGGGCGAGGACACCGGCCGGACTCCGGCCCAGGTCGCCAAGGCCTACAACATCGCGCGCGAAGTGCTCGATGCGCGCGAGATGTGGGCGCAGATCGAGGCGCTCGACGGCAAGGTCGACGGCAACACGCAGATCGACGCGCTGCTGGTGATCTGGGCGACGCTGCGCGGCATGACGCGCTGGCTGCTCAACCACGCCGGCACGTCGATCGACATTGCCAATGCCGTCAATCGCTACTACTCCGGCATGCTCAACTTGCGCAAGTGCGTGGCCACGGCGATCACGCCGCGCGAGCGGCAACGCTACGACGCCGACCGGCAGCGCTGGATCGACGCCGGTTATCCCGATGCGATCAGCAGCGAGCTGGCCACTCTTCCGACGCCTGGGTCGGCGCTCGACATCATCCATGTCGCTGCCGAGCACAATCTCGAGATCGAGCGCGCCGCCGAGGTCTATTTCGCGCTTGGCGAGGCGCTGCACCTGTCGTGGCTGATGGGCAAGGTCGAGGAACTGCCGGTCGAATCGCGCTGGCACGCGCAGGCGCGCGGATCGCTGCGCGACGAGTTGTACACGCAGCATCGCGCCCTGACCGCACAGATCATCGAGCACGGCGGCAAGGGCAGTGGCGGCGATCTGGTCGCTGCGTGGATGGCCCGCGATGATTCGGCGCTGAAATTCACGCTCGACATGTTCGCGGACATGCGCACGCAGGTCGTCACCGATTATCCGATCGTCTCGGTCGCGGTGCGGCGATTGGCGCAGCTGGTCCAGGCCGGAGCGAAACCTGGCTGAGCGGAAGGGGAGAGGGGAGCATGAAGGCGCGACGCCGCGCATTGCGGTGGGCTGATCGATGACCGTGCCGGCGTCGCGGCAGAAAATCCGTCTGGGAGGAAGGGGCGAGGGAGCATGAAGGCGCGACGCCACGTATTGCGGTGGGCTGACCGATGACCGTGCCGGCGTCGCGGCAGCAGATCCGGCCGCCGCCGTTGTCGCAACATCTGCGCGAGTTCGCATCGCGCCGCGACGCGTGGTTGATCCTGGCGCGCAACCTCATTCCCGTCGTCGGCATCTACGCGTTCGGCTGGTCGGCAGCGCTGGCCGTCTTCAACTACTGGTTCGACGGCTTGACCGCGCTCGCGGCGATCGTGGCGGCGATGGTCCCGCGCGCGATGCGCGAGACGAACAAGCCGACCGCCGCCCTGGGTGGCCGCATCAAGCTCGTGCTGGGCGGCATTCTGACGTGGCTTTTCCTGGTCGGCATCGTCGGCGTTCCGTACTGGATCGTTCTGATTCCGTTGAACGGAATCCTGCTCAGCGACGAACTGCTCAGGGAAATCCTGCAATCGCCGGGGCTTTGGCTGACATTCGGCGTTCTCGCCGTCGGGCACTTCTGGAAGGCGTTCCATGTCGGCTACGACACGATGCCGGAGAAGGACCTCAAGCAGCGCGCCCGCTGGGATCTGTATCTGCTGATCCTGCGCGCGGTCGCGATGTTCATGATGGCGGCACACGGGCTGGCGTTCATCCTCGTGCCGCTGATGGCCTTGCTGCTGACCTACCTCGAAGTATGGCCGGAGCGCGCCCTCGGCGCCGTCTTCGGCGACCCGGCCAAGCTGTGGGAGTACGACCCCGAGGAAGGCAAGGCACGCAAGCGCAAGCTCCCGTAACGTGGGCCAAGAGCCACCCTACGATTCGGAGCGCGTAGGTGCGCGCAGGGTGCGCGTAGGGTCCCGCGCAGGGTCCCGCGCAGGGTCCCGCGCAGGGTGCGCGGGGGTGCGCGTAGGGTGCGCTTCAGCGCACCACCCACCGACCCCACCTCCCGTAGGGTGCGCTTCAGCGCACCACTCCGAACCCTTCAAACAACCCCACCCCAATCGCCAGAATAGACCCCACGCGCAACAAAGCGCCCAAAAGAAGAAAAAGGCCATTCCCCCGGCGATTTCGCCCACCCGTGCTTCACGGGGTTGAAATGGATGTAATCAAGGTGCCGACGCTGGTCCTCGTCATTGCGGATAAGATGCTCCCAGAACCGGCGCTGCCAGATACCACGCTCGCGCCGCTTCGCTTGCGATTCGCGCAGCGAGTTGGTTTTTTCGAGGCTGCGTCCAAACATCGTTTTCACGTGCGCCCAGCGTATCGCGAAGTTGGAGTCGCCATCGGGCAGCGTCCATATGCAGTGAAGGTGATCGGGCAGCACGACGATTGCATCCATCACAAACGGTCGCGCCTTGCGCGCCATATGCAGGGCCAAACGCAAGCAATCGATGCGTTCGACCAGCAGCGTGGACGATCGGTCGGCGAGAGCGACCGTGAAGAAGTATTGCCCGCCCGGAACTCGTGCGCGTCGGTAGTTTGGCATATGGCAATCGTTCCCGAGAAGCGCAATTGCGGGTAGCGGAAGATGGCTTCGGCGCGTGTAGGAAAAAGGAGTGGATTTGGAGTTTGTTTTGGTGGTGCGCTGAAGCGCACCCTACGGGAGGTCGGGTCGATGGGCGGTGCGCTGAAGCGCACCCTACGCGGACGGTGCAAGAAGTCGGGCACTCCTACCACGCCGTAGGGTGCGCTTCAGCGCACCACTCCGAACCCCCACAATATCCCCCAAAGCCACGCCTTTTTTCCTACACGCGCTGAAGCCATCTACCGATATCGGCAGTTGCAATCCGTGGAGACGATTGCCGCATGCCGAACTATCGATCTACGGGTGGGGTTCAGTTGAAGGGTGGTGGTGGGTGGTGCGCTGAAGCGCACCCTACGCGCACCCTACGCGCACCCTACGCGCAGCGCCTACGCGCAGCGTACGCGCACGGTACGCGCAGCCTGCGGGGGCGAGCGGTCCTACCAGTGGTAGTGCACGGTGTAGGTCAGTTTGGCCTCGCCGTTCGCGGCGATGTCGAGCGGGAAGTCGATGGTTTGTGCGTCGCGTTTTTCGAAGGCGTGGTTCTTCGCGGAGACTTCCCATGAGCTCCAGCGATACAGGTATTCGCGCACGACGACGGTTGCGGCTTCCTTCTTGCGATTGCGCACGCTGATCTCGAAACTCTCGTCGATCGTTTTTGCGCTCGTGTCGATGCGGAAGTTCGTCTGCTTGCGTTCGCCGACGATGTCGAACGCATTGCCGAGCTTGATCCGCAGCGTCTCGTTGCGCGGCGTGTGCTTGATCACGTCCTCGCCGACGAACTCGAGCGCGCCGTCGCTCTGGTTGGCCATGTTCACGCGCACGCGTCCGGCCGGCAGCGGCACGCCGAGCCGGTTGGCTTCCTTGTTGTCGAATTCCAGGTACGAACCGACGCTGCCCTGCGAGGTCGCCGCGTAGCCCTGGTCCTGGATCGGACCGGACCACCAGCTCCACGGCAGTGGCGCCGCCGTGAACACGAGCTGCTTGCGGCACGCTACGGCGCGCACGGCGGGAAACAGTTCGAGCTGCTTGGTCGAGTTCTCCGGCAGGTCGGTGCGGCGTCCCAATGTATACAAATGATATTCGGACAATGACGACTCGGTGAAACCGGCGCTGGCTTCATCGCGCATCGCGCGGTTCTCCAGCTTGGCCATCACCATTGGCGCCGGCGCCGCCGCTGGCGCGCGATTGACTTCGCCGGCGACGAGCTTGAGCTGGGCATTCGGATAGCTGCCGCCCGACTGGTTGACCAGCGTGACCCATGCGGCCAGGTCCATGTCGCAGGCACCATTCTGTTCGCGCATCGTCACGTTGTAGTCGCTCCACCAGGTCACGCCCTGGGTCTGGTAGCTGACGCGCGAGTCCTGCGCGCCGCCGCGCTTGCTGTCGACTTTCCACACCAGCGTCGGCTTCGTGATCAGCCCCCCGGGAAGGGCAGGAAACTGGATGTTGCTGTAGTTGTTGAGCGTCAGCACTTCGCCCGTTTCGCGCTGCAGTATCAGCCCGCCGCCGGCCGAGAGCAGTCTGCCGCTGATCGTTTCGGTCTTGTCGCCATGCACCTGGTCGACCTTGATGGTCTGGCCGATGTAGCGGTCGAGCAGCTTGGCGTTGTCGACGAGGTCATACTGGTAGTTCTGCTCGATCACGCGCGTGCCGGCCGGGTCGGACAACGATTCGAACGCAACGGTCGTCGGATCGATGCGCTTGGCGACGTCGGTGAAGCGCAGCGCACCGACGCCCTGCGCCAGGTCCATTCGGCGCGAATCGCGAACCAGAGCGTAGCCGGGAAGATTTGCGCCGTACTGGGCCAGATTCGCGGTGCTGAGCTGGCCCGGCTGGGCGGCACTGTAGACGGTCAGCGAGTAGTCGGGCGCGTCGGTCCCGGCGGCGGATGCACCAGCGGACAGACTGGCGGCGATGGCGGCAACGAGTGGTCGGTACATGGGCGTCTCCTCGGAAGTTGCGCGATTCAACGCAATCGAGCGAAGTCCGGGGTTACATCTCGGCGTAACGAGGGCCTTGGCCCACCGCCTTTGTTCTTGGCGCAAGAGAGGGGAACGGTGGGCCGAGGCCCACCCTGCGGGTCGTGCGGTCTCGTTTGTTAGCGCGCTTGTGCGGTCGTGACGTTCGTCGCGTAGAATCGGGCCATGTCCGCCGAACACCCCGCCATCGCTTTCGTCGCCAGCAAGACCGGCGAAGCACAAGCCGCGCTCGTCGGGCTTCGCTCGCGTTATCCGGAGGCGCCTCTCGACAAGGCCGAGATCATCGTCGCGCTTGGCGGCGACGGCTTCATGCTGCGCACGCTGCACCGGCACATGGCCGTGAACCGTCCGGTGTACGGCATGAAGCTCGGGACGGTCGGCTTCCTGATGAACCAGTTCCATGCCGACAACCTGATCGAGCGCCTGGCGCGTGCGCAGCCGACGATGCTCAAGCCGCTGGTCATGCAGGCCGTCAGCGAATCGGGCAACACGGTCACGTCGCTCGCGTTCAACGAAGTGTCGTTGCTGCGCCAGACCAAGCAGGCCGCGCACATTCGCGTATCGCTCAATGGCGTGGCCAAGATCGAGGAACTGATGTGCGACGGAATCCTGGTCGCGACGTCGGCCGGATCGACTGCATACAATCTTTCGGCGCATGGGCCGATCCTGCCGCTCGGCGCCGACGTGCTGGCGATGACTCCAATCAGTCCGTTCCGTCCGCGGCGCTGGCGTGGCGCGATCCTGCGCGCGGGAACGGAAGTGAAATTCGAGATTCTCGACCCGTACAAGCGGCCGGTCAGCGCGACCTCCGACTCGAACGAAGTCCGCGACGTCGTCGAAGTCACGATCGGAGAGTCGCGCGAGCAGACCGTGACGTTGCTGTTCGATCCCGAGCACAACCTCGAGGATCGCATCCTCAATGAGCAGTTTGCGTACTGAGCGCGGATTCGTCGCGCGCTGCGCGGCACTGATTGCTTTCGCGCCGATCCTCGCGGCCTCCGCGATTGCCGCGGCCGCCACGGTCAATCAGCATGTGCTCGATGGCGCGAATCGCGAGGGCAGCGTCGATGCGATCATCGTCCTCGCCGACCAGAGCCGTTCGAGCCTCGCGCCGTTGCGCGAGGACGCCGATCCGCGCATGCGCCGGCGCGCTCTGGTCGACGCGTTGCGCCGGCGTGCCGAGTCGAGCCAGCCGGCTTTGCGCCGCTGGCTTGCCGCGCGCGGCATCGCCCATCGCGAATTCTGGATCGTGAATGTGATGCAGGCGCGCATCCCGGCATCGGCGCTGGGCGAACTCGCGGCGCGCGGCGAGATCGAGCGCATCGAGCCGAATCCGCATATTGCGTTGCGCTTGCCGCAGCCCGAGGGCGGCGCAGTCGCGACGCCGCAGGCCGTGGACCTCGCATCCGGCATCGCCTGGGGCGTGATGAAGATCGAAGCGCCCGCCGTCTGGTCCGCAGGGATCACGGGCCAAGGCGTTGTGATCGGCGGCGAGGACACCGGTTATCAGTGGAACCATCCGGTCTTGAAACCGCAGTATCGCGGCTGGGACGGCGCGGCAGCGGACCACAATTTCAACTGGCACGATGCCGTGCATGATGCGCCGAGCGAACCGGTGTGCGGCAACGATTCGCAGGCACCTTGCGATCCGGAAGGTCACGGCACGCACACGGCGGGCACGTTTGCCGGCGACGATGGTGCAGGCGCGACGCCGCGTCATCAGGTTGGTGTCGCGCCGGGCGCGAAGTGGATCGGCTGCCGCAACATGGACGCGTCCGGGAATGGCACGCCGGCGCGCTATATCGAATGCATGCAATGGATGCTCGCGCCGACCGACCTGAGCGGCCAGAACGCGGACCCGGATCTTGCGCCGGACGTCATCAGCAATTCGTGGTACTGCCCGGCGGAGGAAGGCTGCACGATCGGCAACGAACTCGATGCGGCGATCGGCGCCCTGGTCGATGCCGGAATCCTCTATGTTGCCGCGGCGCAGAATTCCGGCCCCGGGTGCGGAACGATCCTGGGACCGCCGGCGACGCAAGCCGCGAGCTTCGACGTCGGCGCAACCAACAGCAGCGATGCGCTCGCCGGTTTCTCGTCGCGCGGTCCGGTTTCCGGCAGCACGCAAACGCGTCCCGACCTGTCGGCGCCGGGAGTCAACGTTTGCTCGAGTGTCCCGACCAACGGCTACAGTTGCTCGGCCAGCGGCACCAGCATGGCAGCGCCGCATGTCGCCGGCGCCGCGGCGCTGCTGATGTCCGCGTTTCCCGCGTTGAAGGGCCACCCGGACAAGGTTGCCGAGCTGCTGCGGGCAACCGCGACTACACAGGGTGTGACCAATACTCCAGGCGTGACCCAGAGTTGCGGCGGCACGGCGATCACGCAGTGGCCGAATTACATGGCTGGCTACGGGCGCGTCGACGTCTGGAATGCGTTTCACGAGGTGGTGTTCGTCGATGACTTTGGCGGCTGAGCCAGGCGTTGGATCGGGGCGCGGCGACGGCGACAAGCTCGTCGTTGCGATCTCCGCGCGCGCTCTGTTCGACCTCAACGAAAGCCATGATCTGTTCGAGACCGAGGGTCTCGAAGCGTATCGCGACTACCAGATGAGTCGTGAAAACGAACTGCTTGCGCCCGGGATCGCGTTTCCGCTCGTCCAGAAATTGCTGAAATTGAACGAAGCGCCGCCGGCCGAGCCGCGCGTCGAAGTCATCCTGCTGTCGCGCAATTCGAGCGATACCGGGTTGCGCATTTTCAATTCGATCGAGCACTACGGCCTGTCGATCGCGCGCGCCGCATTTACCGGTGGCGCGCCGACGGCGCCTTATGTAGCGTCCTTCGGCGCGCAGCTGTTCCTTTCGGCGAATCCCGAAAGCGTCGCGCGCGCCCTGCACGACGGCATCGCGGCGGCGACGATCCTGCCGTCGAAGGCTCCGCAGGCAACCTCGGACCAGCTGCGCATCGCGTTCGATGGCGACGCCGTCATCTTCGGCGACGAATCCGAGCGCGTGTCCGAAGAGCAGGGCATCGACGCGTTCCACCGCAACGAAATCGAACTGGTCGACAAGCCGCTGTCGGGCGGTCCGTTCCGCGGTTTCCTCTCGGCCCTGCACGGCCTGCAGGCTGCGTATCCGGCCGATGCTTCGCCGATCCGCACAGCGCTCGTGACCGCGCGGTCGGCCCCGGCGCACAAGCGCGTGATCCTGACCCTGCGCAGCTGGGGCGTGCGCCTCGACGAGGC
>DATIEJ010000164.1:0-6022 GCA_035455825.1 Rhodanobacteraceae bacterium
TCGCGCCCGAGGCATACGAACGGTTCATGACGGAGATTCCGCGGCGTTGGCGCAGACGTGTCATCACCTATCTCGAGCGCAGCCTGCGCAGTGGCGACGCGGAAAAGTGCGAACGCCTCGCGACGGCGTGGATGGATTATGAGGCGGTTCTGAGCGGCTCGGATCCTGCGCTGCCGCAGGCGGTGCCGCCTCCGCCCGGTGGCGCTGCGGCATTGTGCGCAAAGTATAAGGTCCAGGCGCATTACCTCGCCCGCCGCTGTTTTCTCGGTCCTGGGGCGGCGTTGCGCGCAGCGGCCGCGTTGCGCGGCGTGCCGGTGGCGATGATCCATGGCACGCGCGACCTGATCTGCCTGCCGCAGGGTGCATGGCAGGCGCATCGCGCTTGCCAGGGCAGCCGCTTCGCCTGGGCGCACGGCGCAGGGCACAATCCGTTTCATCCGAACATGGACGCGCTGATGCGCGCGGCCCTGGCGTGCTTTGCGGCCGATGGAGATTTTGCGCGCTGGCCGGCAGCCGGGGCACGGGTTCCGTGAGCCTGCGCCTGCAGCTCAACCTGCTGGTCGCGGGTCTCGTGACGCTGTTCGTCGTCGTCGTGTTCGCCTACCAGGTCGTCAGCACGCGCAACAGCGTGCGCGAGGAGATCGAGGCGAGCAACCTGGTCGCGGTGCAGATGATGTCGAATTTTCTCGATGAAGGCAGCGAAGACAAGCGGCTGGCCCTGGTCAATTATCTGGCGCGTCTCGGGCACGTGCGCGCGGCCGAGATTTCGCTGCACGACGATGCCGGCGGCGAGGTCTACCATTCGCCCCCGGCGACCTACAAGGCCGGCCGTGATGCGCCGGCCTGGTACGCCGCGCTGGTCAGTCCCGCGCCGATCCGCCGGGAGCTGCACCTGCCGGGCGGTAACCTGGTCATCGAAGCGAATGCGTCGCGCGCCGTTCTCGATGGCTGGGACGACGCCGTGCGCATGTTCGAATTCGGCATCGTGATCATCGTGCTCGGCAACCTGTTCGTGTTCTGGATCGTGCGGCGCACGACGCGGCCGTTCCAGTCGATCGAACAAGGCCTCGAAGCGATGCAGGGCGGCGCCTACCACACGCGCCTGCCGTCGTTCGCGAACGCCGAGGCGGCGGCGATCGCGCGCGCGTTCAACCAGATGGCGCAGTCGATCGAGGATAACCTGGGCGCGCGTCGCGAAGCGCTCGAGGCGAACATTCGTCTCGAGCAGAGCCGCGAATTTGCCCTGACCGTGCAGAATCGCATCGAGGAAGAGCGCCGCCACATTGCCCTCGAATTGCACGACGAGACCGGCCAGAGCGTCACCGCCATCCGCAGCCTGGCGTTGTCGCTGGTGCACCGCCTCGGCGGCAAGGACGAACAGGCGCGGGAAACCGCGCAGCTGATCGGCGACACCGCGGCCCGCCTGTATGCCGCGATGCACGACCTGATTCCGCGCCTGCGCCCGCTGGCGCTGGAGAATCTGGGTCTCGGCGAGGTGCTCGAGGAACAGCTCGCGGAGTGGCGGCGGCAATATCCACAAGTGGAATTCACGCTGGCGCTGCAGGCACTGCCGCAGAAACTTGGAGAAAGCTGCATGCTGGCCGTATACCGCATCATCCAGGAGGCGACCGTCAACGCCCTGCGGCATTCCGACACGCGCCGCATCGACGTGGCCGTGCACGCAGACGCCGGCAAGCTGTCGCTCGAGGTGCGTGATCACGGCCGCGGACTGCCGGCAGACTGGAAAAAGCCGGGCCATTTCGGCATTCGCGGCATGTGCGAACGCGCGCGCGTGCTCGGTGGCGAGGCGGTCGTGGAGAATGCGCCAGGTGGCGGCGTGTGCGTGCGCGCGACGTTGCCGTTGGAATGAACGAGGGCTGAGGGCTGAGGGCCGAAAAGAAGAGCTTCCCTCCGCTCTCGCTCTTCAGCCCTCAGCCCTCAGCCCACGGCCCTCCTACCCAATACACTCTGCAAACCCAGGCCCCACACCAATGCCGATGTCCAAAATCCGCATCATGCTCGTCGACGACCATGCGGTCGTTCGCGTCGGGTTTCGCATGCTGCTCAACGCGACGTCCGACATCGAAGTCGTCGACGAAGCGGACAGCGGCGAAGCGGCCTACCAGCGCTATCCCGAAGTGCGCCCCGACGTCGTCGTCATGGATCTGGCAATGCCCGGCATCGGCGGCATCGAAGCGGTTCGCCGCCTGCTGTCACGCGATGCCGGCGCGCGCGTGCTGATCCTCTCGGCGCATGAGGACACCGCGCACCTCAAGCGCGTGCTCAAGGTCGGCGCCCTCGGCTACCTTTCGAAACGCAGCGCGCCCGAGGATCTTATCGGCGCCGTGCGCGCGGTCGCCGCCGGGCGCATCTATCTCGATGCAGATCTGGCACGCAAACTCGCGGTGCAGGACCTCGGCGGCGGCACGCCGGGCCCGGTCGAGGCGCTGTCCGAGCGCGAGTTCACCGTCTTCATCCAGCTCGCGCGCGGCCAGTCGGTCAACCAGATAGCCGAGACGCTGTGCCTTTCGCCGAATACCGTGGGCACACATCTGTACAACATCAAGCAGAAGCTCGGCGCGGCGAATCAGGCCGAGCTGGCACTGATCGCCGTGCGCAATGGGTTGATCGAGGCCTGAGCGACGCTCAATTCAGCGCGCCCTTGCAAAAGCGTAATGATTGGGTGATCGGTAGCGGTGGATTGGTGCGGTGATACTCGGTGCATAGCACAGTGCATAGCGCGGTGCATAGCACCCAAAGTTGACGGCCTTAAGGGTTGGCGTGCTGGACGAAACGCAACAGTGAGATTGGGTCGAAAGCGAACGGGTTGCCGCGTCGCAACAGTGAGCTTGGGTCCGGAGCGGACGAGTGGACGCGTCGCGCATTGAGGCAACACTGAGACTGCGTCGAAGGCGCACGAGTAGGCGCGCCGCGCATCATGGCGACTCCTCGACCTCCGCCTGCGGATACTCGCTGTGCGCGCGCAGCAGCTTGCTGCGCGCCGCCCATTCCGCGGCGTCGTCCATCGGTTCGAGCGCGCTGAACTGGCCGCCGACGAGCGTCGCGATCGGCGCGCCGTCGCGATAAAGGACACGTGTGCCGGACTGGTTCGGTACCCGGGTGCCGGCGACGACATGGCCGACCAGGTTCAGCGGATCGGCGCCGCTGATGTTGACGAAGCTGCCGTCATGCGGCTTTTGCCGCATGCTGCGCATCAGCCCGATCGCCTCGGGCAACGCGAATTGCTCGCCGCTCAATCCGGCGATGAAACGGCCGCCGCGAATCTCGCCGCGTGCCTCGAGGCGGTGGAACACGCGCAGCAGGTCGCGCCATGGTGGCAGCCATTGCGGTTCGCGCGCCATCAGATGCCAGCAGACGACGCCGTAGCGCTTCAGCAATATGCGTGCGATTTGCTCGATCGCGTCTGCATCGACGGCGGGCGCGCGCGGGTGCTTGCCTGGGCTTGCAGGGCTGAGGGCTGAGGGCTGAGGGCTGGCGCGTCGCAGCAGCGACCAGCGGCCGGCATCGGCGATGCCGAACAGAGCGGTGCGGCGGCCGCGCCGGCGCGTGGGCGACGGCCGTTTCGACGATGGCAGGAGCAGCGCGCGCAATCCGGCATAGCTGTCGGCAGTGACGGCGCCGTTGGCGACGAGTTCGGCCAGTGCATCTTCGAGTTCCGTGTGGAGCAAGCGCGTCGAGGCCACGAGTTCGTCGAAGAACGACGCGCCATGGTCCTTCAACTGATCGGCGACGGCCTGGGCGCGCGATGACAGGTTCGGAGCCGACGGCGACGGCGTGACGGTCAGCGCGGTCCACATGGGCATGTTGCGCCGTTGCAGCAGGACGATTGGCGTCGCGCGCACCGGGCCGCTCGCAGCGCGATCGCGCGTGGTTGCGTCGCCTCCCGTTTCGCGCGCCGATGGCGCGCGCAGCCGAGTCCAGACGATGCGGCCGCTCAGGCACAGATCGTCGAGCCAGGAGATCTCGTAGCCGGCGACGCGGGCCGGCAGCACGTCGGATTCCCAAGCCGCGGCGGCAACCTCATGGCCTTCGAGTTGCGCCAGCACTGCCGCGAGCGCATCCGGACCACTGACCTGACTGCCGGGTGCGACGTGCTGCCACTCGAACAGGAAGCGCATGAAATCGCGCGGCTCGACCGGCTCGATCTCGCGCCGCAGGCGCTTGACCGTATAGCGATGGATGCGCGCAAGCAGGTGGCGTTCGCACCACTCGGTGTCGGCGCCGCCCGGAGTGAATTGGCCACGCATCGCGAAACCTTCGGTTTCGAGCGCGGCCAGCGCGCCATCGATATCCACTTGTGGAAGATGCAGCGTCGCCGCGATGTCGGTGGCGCGAACCGGGCCGAGGCCGGACAGGCGCCCGCGGACGATCTCGACGAGGGCTTGTTCGCGGGTCCATTCGGTCGCGGCAAATTCGGCGGGGACGGTGATCTGCGGGTCGAGCAGTGCCTCGGGGAAGGCTGCAGTGAATTCCGGCAGCCGCTCAGCGGCGACGACGATCGGCTCCCTCTCCCCCGACAAGGTCGGGGGAGAGGGTTGGGGTGAGGGGGAGGCGCCGAGGTTTGCTGAAGCCGTTGAGGATCGCTGACGAGCCGCCCCCTCACCCCATCCCTCTCCCCCATCGCCAGCGATGGGGGAGAGGGGGTACAAGCGCGTCGCGCGTCGCGCAGAGACCAGTTGTTCGACCAATGAGAGCCAACCGGCGTTGCCCGCCAATTCCGATGTGGTCAAGAACCCCAGCCCCATCAGCGCCTCATGCAGTTCATCGGCATTGCGTGCTTCGGGCCAGGCCTCTTCGCGCACAGCCGTGATCGCGTCGGAGTCGAGCCGGCCGAAATCGTCGGTGCTGTCGATGTCACCCCAGCGGCGGCTCATGACAGCCTGCGTGCGGCGTTCCTCGAGCGGCGCGTCGTCGAGGTACGCGTACGGACGCGCGTTGAGGATCTCGGCTGCGAGTGGCGACGGCGCGGTCAGGTCGCGGCAGACAATGTGGATTTCTCCACTTTCGAACGACTGCAGCAGGCGTTCCAGTCCGGCGATGTCCATCGCCTCGTGCAGGCAGTCGTGCAGCGTCTGCGCGACCAGCGGATGCTCCGGAATTTCGCGCTCGCCGACGAGGTTTTCGGCGCAGGCGACCTGGTCCGGGAACACGGTCGCGAGCAGGTCTTCGGATTTCATGCGCTGAAGCTGGGGCGGAACCTTGGCGCCGCCGACGAAGCGCGGCAGCGCCAGCGCGGTCGTCGCGTTCCAGCGCCAGCGCAGGCCGAACATCGGCGCGTCGAGCAGCGCCTGCGTCAGCACGTCGCAGACCGAGTTCGAATGCAGGTAGCGAGTGACCTCGTCGAGCGGAAAACTGTGGCTGGTCGACAGCGACAGCACGATCGCATCCTCGGTCGCCGCGGCCTGCAGCTCGAAATTGAACTTGCGGCAGAAACGCTTGCGCAGCGCCAATCCCCACGCGCGATTCAGCCGGCTGCCGAATGGCGAGTGGATCACAAGCTGGGTGCCGCCCGATTCGTCGAAGAAGCGCTCCATTGCCAGCTCGCGTTGCGTCGGCAACAGGCCGAGCGCGGCTTTTGCTCCGCCGAGATAGTCGACGAGTTGGAGCGCGGCGGGTTCGTGCAGGCCGACTTCGTCGATGAGCCACGACTGCGCTGGCGATCGTGCTTGCACCCCCTCTCCCCCATTGCTTGCAATGGGGGAGAGGGATGGGGTGAGGGGGAGGCGCTCAGTATCTTTGGGCTCCGCAGAGGAACTGACGCGTTGCCCCCTCACCCAACCCTCTCCCCCGACGCGGTCGGGGGAGAGGGCTTCAGGGGTAAGCCGCGCTGAAATTTCTTCGCGCAGCCGCGACACGGCGAACGACAGCTCGTCGCTGCGCCCGGGCGCCTCGCCGAGCCAGAATGGAATCGTCGGCGGCATGCCCTGCGCGTCTTCGACACGCACGCGGCCGCGCTCGACGCGCAGGATGCGGTACGAGGTGTTGCCGAGCTGGAAGATGT
>DATIEJ010000165.1:0-7549 GCA_035455825.1 Rhodanobacteraceae bacterium
CCCGGCTCCGGCGGCGCGAGGTCGACATGAAAAGAGGCGGGCCGTCCGGCCCGCCTCTCGAGGGGATTGCGATGTCAGGCGCCGGGCGCAGTCGTTACTGCAGCTTCCTGGCCAGGCTCTTGTCCATCTTGATCGCGGCCAGGTCGTTGATCGCCGCGAATTCCTCCAGTGAAAGCTTGCCGTCCTTGTTGGCATCGAACTTGGCAAATTTCGTTTTCAGCGCGACGCTGTTGCTGGCTTCCTGCTGATCGATGAACGAGTCGCCGTTGGCATCGAGCAGCGTGAACTTGTCCTGCGCCAGCGCGGTGCGTCCCCTGAGCTCAGCTGCAAGCGCTGCACTGCCGTCATCCGCTGCGGCGGGCGGCGCACTGGCTGCGGCCGTCTCGGTCTTCGATTGGCCATCCGCTGGCTTGGCGGCGGACTTGTCTGCCGCGGATTTGTCCGCCTTCGCGGTCGCGGACTTGGTGTTCGTCGCCGCGGACTTGTCGGCGGCGGCAGCCTTGTCGGCCTTTGCGACATTCGCATCCTTTTTGGGTGCCGTCTCATCGGCGGCCGCCGTCCTGGTCTTGCTGTCGCGCTTGGCTTTTGGCGCAAGGTTTTCCGGTTTCGATTTTTCCACAGGCGTTTCAGGTATGGCGCCTGTCTCAGGCGCAACGTTCGCCGTTTCCGATTTCGGTGGCGCGACCGGTTCCGGAACTGGCCTCGGTTGCGGCGTCACCGGTTCAGGCGAACTCTGCGCCGACTTGGTTTCCGGCAGCGGACTGTTCGCCGACTGATCCTGTTGGGCCACCGGTTGCGTTGGCGGGGCTTGCTGCTCCGGCTGCCTGGGCTGTTCTTGCTGCTGCGGCGCGGGCACCTGCTCCGGCGTTGCGGGCGTCGCCGCGCTGCTGGCCGGCTGCGGTGCCGTCGCCGGTTGCTGGTCTTCCTGCGCAAACGCCGCGCTGCTGGAAAGCGCGAGCGCGACGAGGCTCGACAAGAGCAAACGCTGGCGTGAAATCTTTGGCTTGTTCATTTGGAGACTCCTTTGTACGGAAGCGCGAGACGGTTATCTCGCGTTACAAAAAGTGCTCTCGTTGCGTCAACCGGAAGGCTAGCAGTACGAACACCAATCACTACTGAACTGCCCTGCGTTTGCGCGCGATGATTTTCCCGAGGTTAAGGCGCGAGCGCCTGTTTCCCGCGGCGACCACGCCGTTGACAGCAAGGGCGGGCCTCGCGGCCCGCCCGCCCTGGTCAGACAGCTCGATGCGCGCTTACTGGTAGCCGTCCTTGCTGGTCTTGATCGATGCCAGATCCTTGACGCTCTGGAATTCGATCAGGGAGAGCTTGCCGTCCTTGTTGCTGTCGAGCTTGGCGAACTCATTCGCCAGTGGTTTGCTGACGGCGGCCTCCTGCTTGTCGATGTACCCGTCATGATTGGCGTCCAGCGCATCGAACTTGGTTTGCGCCGCGGACCGGGTATCGGTCGAAGTGGTCGTGGCAGCCGGCTGGCTCATCGATTGCTGCTTCTGCTGCTGTCCCTGGCCCTTCGCCATGGGATCTTCCTGTGCGAAAGCGGCAGCGGACAGCGCCAACGCTGCGACTGCCAATGAAAGCTTGAGATTGGTTCTCATGATGTGCTCCTTGACTCGGGTTTGAGTGCAGGCCTGTTGTGGCCTTCTGCATTTGTCGCAGCGCCAGGCGCTTCGACAGTGTCGCGCGGCGCGTGGCTCACGCTGGCGCACTTTGCTGCAGGTAAGGAATCCGATTCCTCGGTTTGCCGGGTGCGTGCGCGATCAGTTGCATTCGCAGCCGACCATCGATCGTCCATGCAGCGCGACGCTACGCCCGCCAACGCAAACACAGACTGAACCGTTTGTTAGGTAAATGTTGCGCGCTTGACGCGCGCGCGGCCACAGGATGCTGCAAAATATACTTGTTTCATTTGGCAGCGCCGCAACGTGAACGCTGCGCAACCGGATGGCAAAATTCAGAGCGAATTCATCGCTGCTGGCCTACGGTCGAATCTCCGCTGATGGAGGGCAATCCGCTGCCCCACGGAGGTTTGTATGAAACGTGTTACCCAAGCGATCGTTGCGGCCCTGGGGATTGGCCTGGCAGGTTCGGCGTTCGCGTATGCGAACAGCGAGTCGTTCTTCGATTTTGCCCGTGTCCAGCGCGTCGACCGGATCGTTGCCGCAGTCGACCAGCCACCGACGACGCGCGAGCAGTGCTGGAACGAACCGCGCACCGAGTATCATCCCGGCGCGGAATATCGGCGCGAAACGGTAGTGCCGGAAACAGCAGTCATCGACGGCCGCCAGACAGTCGTGCGCAGCGATGTGATCGAACGCGACGGCTACACGACGACCGACTACCAGCGCGTGTGCCGCACGTACACGCAACAGGCGCAGGCCAAGCAGGTCGTCGGCTATGACGTGGTCTACAACTATCGCGGCGAATACTTCCACGATCGTCTCGACCATGATCCGGGCCGCACAGTGCGCGTGCATGTCGATCACGGCTATGTCGACCTCGCCGAATAGGCAGACGGAATCGCAAGCCAACAACCCTGGAATCGTGACAGCTGCAAACCGTGCGATCGGCGTCCACCAGGGCGGCGATCGCGCGGTTTTTTCTCGCTCCTGCGCTGCGGGCAGCGCTTTCGCTGCAACCTTAACGCAGATTTAGCTCGACGCCTGTAAATTGGCGCCGTCGAACCTGGCATCAGGGGTTGCATGTCGGCGCTCTTGGCACTCGCCGTTCCGGACGATGCCCGTTACGAAGAAGGGGACCTGCGGTCGCTCGCCGCCTGGCGCGATGGCGTGCGCGCCTGCGCACTGACCAGGCCGATGCATGCTCCGGGGTTGCCGCAGCGCTGGCGGCGCTGGGGCTGGCTGCTGGCGTTGGGGCTGCACCTGGCAGTGCTGATCGGATTGCGTTTTTCCCTGCGCGAACTGCCGGCCGCGCCCGAAGCAACGGTTGTCACCGTACGACTGATCGACGCGCCGGCGGAGCCACCGATGCTCGAGCCGGCGCCAGTGCCGATTCCCAGCGCGGCGCCACCGATGCGCGGCGCGCCGCGGCTACGGATCGCGCCGCGTCCGCCGATCATGTCACCCGCTGCGCCGCAAGCGGAGGCGCCGCCGGAAATTCACGCTTACAATCGTGATGGCAGCCTCGATATCCCCGACGATCTGGCTGCGCAGCTCGATAACGCTCAGCCGCGCGCAGATTTCACCCCGTTGAAAGTCGCGCCGTCGCCGATACTGAATCCGCGCAGGCCGCTGAAGGTTCGGCCGAACCACTTCGCGCAATACTGGAGCGGCACCGACGGTATGCCGCTGCACGAGTCGGTCTGGCGCTATGTCACGGCGACGAAGGAATTCGTCGCGCCTTGGGGCGGACATTATGGCTGCACGTGGATCCTGATTGTCGTCGCTTGCGCCGACATTCCGGACAAGCCCTGGAATCCGCCGCAAACCTGGCAACCCGCGACGCAGCTCGACGAGCAGTGACCGACGCGTCGTAGCGCCGATACGCCTTCCAGTTCGGCGGGATCGAAGAAGAAGCGCGCGGCGAACCGGGTTCGCCGCGCCCTGAGGTGCTGGAGGCGTGCGCTATCGATTAGCCGCCGCCACCGCCGTCGTCTTCCTTCTTCTTGTCGCCTTCATTCTTCTTCGGCGGCGCCTTCAGTTCGTCCTTGGCCTTGGGTTCGTTGCTGCGCGGCTTCTGCTCGGCCTTGGGCTGTTGCATCGCCGTGCGTTGTACCGGTGCGGCCTTCGGTGGTTCGGCAGGCTGCCTGGCCTGCGGTGCCGCGTCGGACGGCGCCGCCGGCTTCGGTTCGTGCTGGGCCACCGGGGCCGGAGCACGTTCGGCCTTCGGATCATGACGCGCGGTCGCGTCGGCCGAGCCGGTCTGCTGGGCCGGTTCCTGCACCGTCTGCGTCCGCGTCGTGCGCGGCGTGCGATCGGTAGGCGTCGGGGTGGTTGCGGTCGTGACCGGCGGCGTGCGCTGTTGTTCGCGCGTCGTCGTGGCGGGTGCCTGGCGGGCGCCGGACATCGCGACACCGGTCGGGCGCGGCGGCGCGTGCGGTGTTATCGAACGCGAAACCCATTCCTGGCGCTGCGAGTAGAACGGCCGGCTGTGGTAGTGGCGGTCCCAGTAGACACCGAGCGAAAACGCGACGACCGGGATGCCGATGCGCGGGCCGTAGTCGATCACGACGACGCGCTGGCCACGATAGTCCTCCTCGAGGAAGGTGCCCGGAACCCAGCCTGCGTCATCACCGACGCTGACGTCGCACCAGGTCCAGCCGTCGATGCAGCCCTGGATCGAGACCGGCGTACCGGCGCGCAGTTCGACGATCGACGGATACGCCGTATCCGGCCCTGCCTGCAGGCTGATGTCGGCGACGACCCAACCTTGCGCTGCGCTGGCCAGCAGCGGCGCGCACAATGCGGCTGCGGCAACAAAACCGATGATCTTTTTCATGGCGGAACTCCTCTGGGTGAACGCAGGCATGATTCCGCGTTCGACCTGAATCCGCGCCGACGATCGGCCTTTCCGGGAATCTCGTTTCGCTTGCGTTCACGAGCGCGATTGCAAGTCACGTACCGCAGGGTGGGCCTTGGCCTCGCCATGCTTCATAGCGCCAAGAAAAGCGGTGGGCCAAGGCCGACCCTACAGCAGGCGCTTGAGCTCGGCCAGCAGTGGCAGCTTGCGCACGCGCACCGTGGTCGCCGCGTAGATCGCATTGGCCAACGCCGGTGCGGCGCTCGGCACGCCGATCTCGCCGGCGCCACTCGGCTCTTCCGTCGACTCGACAATATATACTTCTACACTCTGCGGAGACTGGGCCATGCGCATCAGCGGATAGTCGCCGAAGTTGCGCTGCTGCACCTGGCCATCCTTGAGCGTAATCGCAAGGTTCATCGCGGTCGAAATGCCGTCCAGCGTGCCGCCCATCATCTGGGCTTCGACACCGAGCGGATTGACGACGCGCCCGACGTCGACCGCGCACACGGCGCGGTGGATCACCAGGCCGGTGCCTTCGACCGACACTTCGAACGCATGCGCGGCATAGCCGCCGAAAGTGAAGTGGCAGGCGATGCCGAGTCCGTGGCCGTCGCTGCGTTTGTCCTTCCACCCGATCTTGTCGGCGGCGAGCTGCAGGACCCCGGCCAGGCGGCCGGTATCGAAGCCGGGCTGGTCGGAACCTTCGTACGGCATGCGACGCGGCGGCCCGAGCAGGTCGAGCCGCAGCTGCACCGCGTCCTGTTTCGTCGCGATCGCGATCTCGTCGATGAAGCTTTGCACCGCGAATGCATGGAACGTGTGGATCGGGCCGCGCCACCAGCCGCGCGGCATGCCGGATGCGATCGGGAAAAACGTCTTTTCCAGATTCGCAACGAGCCCGGCCGGAAAATCGTCCGGCTCCACGCACCCGACGTACAGCGGCGTCTTGCCTTCGGCCATGCCGCGGTCGCGATAATTGCGCGGGGTGGCCGCGCAGCGATGCGACCAGCCGACGATCTTCTTTTTCCTGTCCAGCGCCGCGCTCAGCGCATGCACGCCGAACGGACGGAAGAAGTCGTGCTGCAGATCGTCCTCCCGGGTCCAGATCAGCTTGACCGGAGCGCCGGCCGCCTTCGCGATCAGCGTGGCCTCGGCGACAAAGTCGTTCTTCAGGCGCCGGCCGAAGCCGCCGCCGGACCGCGTCAGGCGAATCTCGATGTCCTTGCGCGGAATGCCGGTGAGGTTGCTGATGATCTGCGACGCGCCGGACGGACTTTGCAGCGACGCGATCAGCACGGCCTTGTCTTTCTCGATCGAGATCTGCGCGCCGGGCGGCTCCATCGTCGCGTGCGCGAGAAACGGCATCTCGTAGCGCGCCTCGACATGCAGCGGAGCCTGCTTGCGCGCCTTGGCGAAGTCGCCGTCGCTGCGCACCGGCACGGCACCTTCGTTCTTGTCGAGCAAGTCCTGGGCTTTTGCCGCGAGCGCCGATGTCGATTCGCCGGTCCAGGGTCCTTCGCTCCATTCGACCTTCAGCTTTGCGCGGCCCTTGATGGCGGCCCAGGTGCTGTCGGCGAGGACGGCGACGCCACTGGCAAGCACGCCATCGAACGGATCGCCGGGCTTGGGGCCTTCGATGACGATCACGTCCTTGACTCCGGGGACCTTGCGCGCCTCGCTGTCATCGACCGTTTCGATGCCTCCGTCCAGATGTGGACAACGCAGCATCACGGCGAACAGCGTGTTGGTGAAGTAGGCGTCGATGCCGAATTGCGCGCGGCCGGTGACGATCGCTTCGCCATCGACCGTGCGCGTCGGCTTGCCGATGATCGAAAACTGATCGGGCGTCTTGAGCGGCACCGGATCCTTGGGCAGGTCGAGCGCCGCCGCTTCGGCGGCCAGCTCGCCGTAGCCGAGCCGGCGCGAATCCGGCGCAATCACGGTGCCGGATTGCGTGCGCAGTTGCGCCGCCGGAACATCCCAGCGCGCCGCCGCCGCCTGCATGAGCAGCCAGCGCGCGACGGCCCCGGCCTGCCGAAGGTCCTTCCAGCCGCTCGGAATATTGTCGCTGCCGCCTGCGCCCTGGCCGCCATAACGATTCGACGGACCTTTGTCGGTTTCGACATAGCCGTACGGCAGTTGTTCGACGCGCACGCGATCCCAGCCGACGTCGAGCTCCTCGGCGATCAGCATCGGCAGCGAGGTCTTGACGCCCTGGCCGATCTCGCAGCCACGCGCGCCGATGACGACGTCGCCGTTCGCTTCGATGCGCACGAAATCGCCGAGCGCCTGCGCCTCGTGGCGCGCGCCGCGATACGGCAACGGCTGGTCGGCCCCCGCGAATTTCCACGAGACCAGCAAAGCGCCCGTCGCCGTCGCCGTGGCGAAAAGGAACGCGCGTCGCGACAATCGCTTCACTTCGTGCCCTCGCGCGCGATCTGCGCGGCGCGCTTGATCGCGCGGCGGATGCGCGGGTAGGTTCCACAACGGCACAGGTTCGGCAACTTCGCGATGTCGCCGTCGCCCGGATTCGGATTGCGCGCAAGCAGTTCGGCCGCGGCCATGATCTGGCCGGCCTGGCAATAGCCGCACTGCGCAACGTCTTCCTCGATCCACGCGCGCTGCACCGGATGCAGCCCGGCACTGGTCGCCAGGCCCTCGATTGTCGTGACGGCGTGACCGATCGTGGCCTTGACCGGCGTCACGCACGCGCGCTGTGCCTTGCCGTCGATCAGCACCGTGCACGCACCGCACGCGCCGATGCCGCAACCGAACTTCGTGCCGGTCAGCCGCAGCTCGTCGCGCAGATACCACAACAACGGCATGTCCGGATCGCCGCCCGGGTAATACGGTCGCCCGTTGATCTGGACTTCCTCGACCTTCTTCTCGCCGGCAGTCGGCGCAGTTGATGGAGGCGTCTTGCTGGCGCGGGTCGGTGTATCGGGCATGTTCCGGGACGAATTCGGGCGGTGTGTTTATTGTTGCACACCACGGTGGGACCGGCGCACGGCGCACGTTGCGCGGTCTGCGGCCAGACGTTGGGTCTTTGCGC
>DATIEJ010000166.1:0-32089 GCA_035455825.1 Rhodanobacteraceae bacterium
CGCCTGAAATACACCATCGCCGCGAGCGCGAGCAGCAGAGACGGCAACGCATTGGCCCAGGCCAGATTCATGTTGTACACCGCGCCCATGCTGACCACGGCGCTCTGGAAGAAGTAGTAGCTGATCGCCAGCGCCATGCCGACGAACAGGCGCTTGCCGAATCCACCGGTGCGCAGCGCGCCGAACGCGAACGGCACGGCGCAGAACGCCAGCACCAGCACATTGAACGGATAGAAGATGCGGCCCCAGTAGGCGCGCTCGTAGCTGGACGCATCCTGATGGTTGCGGCGCATGTAGTCGATGTTGCGCGACAGGTCGCTCGCGGCCAGGTATTCCGGGTGGATCATCGACTTCGACAGCACGTCCGGATCGAGTTGCGAGTGCCACTTCGTCTGCGCCTGCGTCGTCGTCGTCGCCGACGTGCCGGAAAACTCGGTGCGGCGCACGTCGTTCAGGGTCCACTGGCCTTCGACGTGACTGGCCGTCTTCGCCGTCGACAGCGCCGTGAGCTGTCCCGCCGGCGTGAATTCGAACACGCGCACGTCGCTCAGTTCGACCGCCGAGCCGGCCAGCGTGCCGCGCGTGCGTCCGTGCTTGGCGTTGATCACGGTCTCGCCGTCTCGCGCCCAGAGACTGCCGCCCTTGCCGATCGTCACGTCCTTCGCCTTGGCCGTCAGGGCCAGCGCTTCGGCCTTCTGTTCGCCGCGCGGCGCGATCGTCTCGCCCATCAGCATGGTCAGGCCCGTCAGTACCGTCAGCGACAAAATCACCGAAATGCAGATGCGGAATTTGGACAGTCCGGCCGCGCGCAGCGCAGTCAGTTCGCCGCTCGTGGCGAGCATGCCCATGCCGAGCAGGCCGCCGATCAATGCGGCATATCCGAACCATTGATAGGCACGGCGCGGCACGGTCAGCAGCGTGAATACGAGCGCCTTGGTCAGCGTGTAGTCGCCGGTGCCGACGTCGTTGATCTCGCCGAGGAATATCTTGAACGCATCGAGTCCGACCAGGAATCCCCACGCGAGCAATACCGCGCCGAGCACCGAAATCGCGACGAGCTTGTCGACTTTCTTGAAGATCACGGTGCGCATCACGCCGCCCCGGTCCGCGCGCGCGCGGCCGCTCGCGGACGCGGCAGGCGCTGGCTGCGCCAGAGCAGAAACAGGGCAATCAGGGCAGTCGGGACCTGCACCCACCAGAAGCCGATGCGCGGATCGAACACGCCCTGGCTGAGCTTGGAGCGGCCGATCGCCAGGCAGTTGTAGTAAATGACCCATGCCAGCAATGCGATCAGCAGCCGCGCGTAACGCGGCTCGCGCGGCGACGACTTCGCCAGCGGCAGCGCAAGCAGCACGAGCACGAGCACCGACAAAGGCGCAGCCAGGCGCCATTGAAATTCCGTGCGCTGCACGAGGTCGTTGCTCGCCAGCAGGTCCCGCGTCGGCGCGCTGCGCTTGACCGAATCGGCGTTCGTGTCGGTTTCGGTATCGGTCAACTTGACGTCGTTGCGCGCGTAGCGCATCAGCCGATAGTTGTCCTGGCCGAGCACGCCCTCGACGCGAAAGCCGTCATTGAGTCCCAGATAGCGTTCGGCACCGTTGGCGTCGTGATACAACTCGCCATCGGCCGCGGTGATGACATTCAGATTGATGTGGCCGGCCTCGGCGTCCGTGCGTTCGGACGCCACGAACATTTTCTGGAACTTCGTGCCATCGGCGTTCATCGAATCGACGTACATGACGCCGTCGTTGTTCGGCAGTTCGACGAACCGTCCGGGCTCGAGGCCCGCGACGATCAGCGAGCGGCTCGCCTCCTCCTGCAGGGCCTGCGCCTGGCGCACGGCGGCCGGCGCGAGCCAGAACGAAATCAGCGCCATCGCAAACGTCATCGGCACGGCCAGAAGCAGCAGCGGCCGCACGAGTCCGGTAACCGGCAATCCGGAGGCCGCGAATACCGCCATCTCGCTCTCGCGATACAGCCGCCCGTAGGCCAGCTGCACGGCGAGAAACAGCGCCATCGGCACCAGCAGCGTCAGCGAATCGACCGTGCGCAGACCGATCAGCGCGAGCAGCAAGTCGGCGGCCACGCGGCCACGCGCGATCTTGGCGAGCAGATCGGCGACCGTCGCGCCGACCGTAACGAGCAACAGGATCGCGACCGCGGCGAGAAAACTCACCAGCAGTTCGCGAACGAGATAGCGGTCGACGATACGCAGCATGGACGGAGGGCTTGCAGTAAACTAGGCAATTCGCGGTCGAATAGCGGCGCCTATTGAACCGGGGGCTGCGTTCAAGGCTCCTTAAGTGTAGCGGCCTTGCGCCGCAACGACCTTCTTTTTTTGTGGAAACTCCATGACCATCAAGTTCAGTCTCAGCAGCGATCCGGCGGAAAGCGCGGCCACTCCCTGTGTCGTCGTCGGCGTGTTCGAGGAGCGTGCGTTGTCCGCCGCGGCCGCGCGCATCGACGAGAAGTCCGGCGGCGCGATCAAGCGCCTGATGGAAGCCAGCGACGTCAACGGCAAGCCGGGCACGAGCCAGCTGCTGTTCGGCCTGGCCAACGTGACCTCGCCGCGCGTGCTGGTCATCGGACTCGGCGAGCAGAAGAAATTCGACGCCGCGCGTTTCCAGCGCGCCTGCGCCGAGGCCGCGCGCGTGCTCAAGGGACTGCCGATCGACAGCGCCGTGTCGTACCTGACCGAAGTCGAGGTTCCGGCAAAAGATGCGGCATGGGTCGTGCGCGCGGCGGCGCTGGCCACCGACGCGCAGGCCTACAAGTACAGCGCCACGTTCAAGCCGCGCGAAAAATCCAGGACACCGGAATTCGGCGCGCTGGCATTCGCCGCGCCGGCAACATCGGCGGCCGCGCTGGGCGCCGCCGAAGCGATCGCCAAGGGCGTGCGCTTCACGCGCGAACTAGGCAACCTGCCGCCGAACATCTGCACGCCGGCGTACATCGCCGAGCAGGCGCAGCAGCTGGCGCAGGAACATCCGGGCGTGAGCTGCGAGGTCCTCGAAGAAGAAGACATGGCCACGCTCGGCATGGGCGCGCTGCTCGGCGTCGCGCAGGGTTCGGTCAACGGGCCGAAGCTGATCGTCCTGCAATGGCGCGGCGGCGGCGACAACGAAAAGCCCTACGCACTGGTCGGCAAGGGCGTCACGTTCGACACCGGCGGCATTTCGATCAAGCCGAGCGCCGGCATGGAGGAGATGAAATTCGACATGTGCGGCGCGGGCAGCGTGCTCGGCGCGTTCCTGTCCGCGGTTGAACTCAAGGTCAAGCTCAATCTGGTCTGCGTCGTTCCTGCCGTCGAGAACATGCCGGGCGGCAAGGCGCAGCGGCCGAGCGACGTCGTCACATCGATGTCTGGCCAGACCATCGAAGTGCTCAACACCGATGCCGAAGGCCGACTGATCCTGTGCGACGCATTGACCTACGTGCAGAAATTCAAGCCGCAGATCATCATCGATGTCGCAACCTTGACCGGCGCGTGCGTCGTGGCACTCGGCAAGCACGCGTCGGGCCTGATGACCAAGGACGATGCGCTCGCATCCGATCTGCTCGCCGCCGGCGAATCCACGCTCGATCGTGCCTGGCGCCTGCCGCTATGGGACGACTACCAGAGCCAGCTCGACACCGGCTACGCAGACATCGCGAACATCGGCGGCAAGTACGCCGGCGCGATCACGGCCGGCTGCTTCCTGTCACGCTTCACCGACGGTTATCGCTGGGCGCACCTGGACATCGCCGGCACGGCGTGGGAAGACGGCCGAAAGGGTTCAGCTACGGGAAGGCCGGTGTCTTTGCTGGTGCAGTATCTGTTGGATAGGCAAGGATGAGGGCCGAGGGGCGAGGGACGAGGGGCGAGGAGAAAGCAGAAGCGTGACGCCGCTCTGCTCTCACTCGCCCCTCGCCCTCGTCCCTCACCCCTGCTCCCAGATGCCCCGCGCCGACTTCTACCTGATCGCCAAGCCGCGCTTCCGCGACGATCCGTTGCTGCTCGTCTGCGAGCTGGCGAAGAAGGCGTTCGAGAGCGGCCAGCCTGCGTTGATTCTTGCGCGCTCGTTCGACCAGGCCGAACAGCTCGACGAAAAATTGTGGGAGTTCGACGAGGACGCATTCATTCCGCACCAGATCGCCGGCGACGACGACGATGCGATCACGCCGGTTCTGATCGCGACACCGGAATCGCAGACCGCCGATCGCGCGCTCGTGATCAACCTGCGCGACGACTGCGCGCCGGGATTGTTCGAGCGTGTGCTCGAAGTCGTTCCCGCCGACGAGGATCAGCGGCTTGGCTCGCGCAAACGCTGGACGACCTACAAGGCGGCCGGATTCGAGGTTGCCAAGCACGACATGTGATCGTCGTGCGTCACGCCACCCGGCCCGTCGCAGCTGTCCGACTCACGGGCAGATCGTGCCAGCGATACTGCTCGCTCTCTTGATCGGAAACGTCGTGCTCGCATAGCCGGCCGCCGCGGACGCGGCGTTCGATGTCCAGGTGACCACGCCGTTGTTGCAGTCGGTGAACGCGAACCGCAGCGAACCCCACTCCGATACGCTCAACTTCCTGGAATCGAAGTTCGGCGGGAATGCGCCGGCCTGCTCGAGCAACGCGGACACGGTGACCGTGCTGCTGCCCGGAACGTAACTGCCCTGCGAGTAGATCCAGGTCTGCGCGGTTCCGGCCGGGTTGAACACGAACCAGATGGCCAGAATGCCGTTGTCCGGCAGAATTTCTATCTGGAAACCATGCCCGGCCTGATTGGCGCTCGGGTCGTACCAGTTGCCGCTGATGCCGCTCGTGATGCTCTGCGCGGCCGCAGCCACGTCGCTGACCGTGATACTGCCGACCATGCCGAGGGTCGCATGCGGGTCGCACTGGAAACCCACCGTGCCGGGGGTGTTGAATACCAGGGTATCCGACCAGGTTCCGTTGGCCGGCTCTCCCGTGGCGCCACTGCCGTCGCCGACGCAACCGACGGAGCAGAGGAACGAGCCGTCCTGCGCATGCACATTGTGCTTGCCGAGGACGCCCAGGGCCTTGAAGGTCACGCTGTCTCCGCGGTTGATCGTGACCGTCTTCGGCGTGAAAGTGCCGTCTTCGACGAAGATGACGTGATCCGAAGCGCTGGATAACGATGACGACAGCAGGATGATCGGAACGACACTGAGTTGGATGCTGCGCACGACTGCCTCCTCTTTAGTGGTGGGCAGCGCGTGATGGTCCGCGACTTCCGTCAGGCCAACGTCAGAAGAGTGTCAGTGTGAAGAAATCATGGGGTGCGCGACGCGCGGACAAGAAAATCTGAACGGCGCAGCTCAGTCGATGCTGCCACCCACCGCAATCCCCGCAACAAAATTCTTCGCGTCGGGAAGCGGCGTCCGCGCCAGGATCTCTTTGACCTGTGGCCGCAAGCGCGAAATTTTTTCGGCGAGTTGCAGGCGCACCTGCTCGAAATCACCACGCCCGCGCAGTGGCGCGAAGGCCGGTTCGTCGCTGGGGTCGACGGCCCATTCCGAAACTTGTCCGCGCCACTGTTTTTCGACGGCACGTCCCAGCGCAGCCACCGCCTCGTCGCTGCGACCTTCGAGCGCGAAGATCGCAGCCATGTCGATGTCCTGGGTGAAGTAGGGATAGTGGTAGGCGTCCATGCGGTCGACCTGTGCACGCGCCGCGGACAGCACTGCATCCGCCTCCGCATTGCGACCGGCTGCGCGCAGGGCCAGTGTCATCAGGGAATAGGCTGCCACGATTCCGCCCTCTGCCGGCTGGTACGCCTCGAGCAAAGGCAGGCCTTGACGATCCAGTTGTTCCAGCAGCAGATCACCGTGCCCGGCATTGAGCAGATTGCGCATTTCCTCGACGACATTCTGGGAGTTCCACCAGGATGATGGTGTCGCGGTCCGCGCGCGCGCCACTGCACCCTGCGAATCGAAGATCGGGGCCCAGGCCTGTTGCAGTCCGGCATGGCTGGAGGTCAGGCGGAGGAGACCATCGCTGTCGCCAACGGCACGCGCGATGCGCGCGAGTTCCCACAACTGGTCGTACGGGTTTTCCGGCGCAAGTGTCAGCGCCAAAGACAAGTGCTGCGCCGCCGAGACCAGATCACCGCGCCGGCTGCCTACGGTGCCGCGCGCGCTCTCGACGGCAAACCGGTTGGGGCTGGCGGCGGCGAAACGATCGAGGGCACGGTCGACGGCGTCGTGTTCGCCGAGCTCAGTCGCAGTGAGCACATACCCCAGGACACTTCGCTCCCAGAGCGGATCCAGTTCGAACGACTGTCGATATGCGGCCATCGACTCGCGCACGAGGCCTTCGCTCATCCGCTGATTTCCGAGCCATAGCCACGCCTCCGGATCTTCGGGCGACTGGATCACGGCCTTTTCCAGCCAGGCGGGATCGGCCTGGGTGCCGGCGATCAGGCTGCGAACGGCCAATGCACGCCCCAGGTCCGGCTGCAACGCGAGCGCGCGCTCGTCGTATTCCATCGCCTCATCGCGAATGCTTGCGAACGATCCCGGGATGTTTTTCTCGCTGCAGGTGGATGTCATCCAGGTCGTGAAGGCGAGTTCGGCCCAGGCTGGTGCGTAATGCGGATCATTTGCTATGGCCTTGCGCGCCAGCGCTGCCGCATCGGCAAATCCGGCAGGAGTGCGGGCCCGGCTCAGCTCACGCGCGGTTGCCGCCAGGTGTTGTGCCGCTGCCCGCATTGTCGATTGATCGCGCACTCCGGATTTCATGGCCCACGCGGCAAACCCGCCTGCCGCGACGATCAGCAGCGCGGCGACGGCGGCAGCCGCCCAGCGCCGTGTCGGCCAGCGGCGCGGCAACGACGGTGAGGCTGGAGGCAGCAGATCGGCCCGCGGCGGTTCCGGCACCGTACCCGGCGTTGGCAGCGGCTCGCGGCCGTCCGAATACTCGTGCACGATCGCGCGCGTGGCCGCCGACGGCCTGACGCCGAGTTCCGTGGCGAGGACCGATTCCAGCCGGCGCAGGCGCCGGGCAAAACCGGCGCGGTCGGCGAGTTCGCCATCTGCGCGCAGTCCGAACTGCGCGATCGTCTCGTCGCTCGCGTCGCGATTCGCCCAGGCATCGGCGAGCGCGCGCACCGCCTCGAAGTCGTAGCGCCCGAAGGCTTGCTGCGCGTGATCGAGCACGGCGCGGCGCAGCGTTGCCTCGCTGGCGGCCCGCTCGGTCGCGAGCCAATCGTCAAACTCGTCGCTGACTCCGTCGAGGTCGGCCAGGAACAGCACGCCGCGATGCGGCACCAGGGTTGCCAGTTGCGCGTCGCCGGCGCGCTGCATCATCTGCGCATCGGTTTCGCAGGCCGCTTCGAGCCAGGCCGTGCGCCGGTCGAAGCCCATCATCGGCGGCGAGGTCTGCGTGAGCGGTTTCAGTTCGTACAGCAACTGGCGCAGATTGGCGCGCGCGTGTTCGTCGGATCGATCGCCCCAGAGCATGGCCGCGAGACGATCGCGCGAGAGCGTCCTGTCGACAGCGCTGGCGAGCAGCGCAAGGCACGCGCGCGCGCGCGCGTTGGTGAGCGCAATCGGCTCTCCATCTTCGTCGACGACGCGCAGGTCGCCCCACAGATGGATTGCGACCCGCGCTGGAAATCTCACGTCCATCGCGCCGCCACGATACCACTCGGCGCCCGCTTTGTGCGCGCCGACCGAGTCGCCCGCATGCCTTCGCGGTTTGCCCCCGGAAGGACGCAACGCCGTTCACAAATGCCACGGCGAAGGCGTGCCGAGCACTGCGAACCCTGCCGGTTTATCGGACCGCCGTTGGCGCGGGTTTGCGGCGCCGCTCACGAGCCGGCTCAGTGCTGCGCGGAGAGTGCCACCGGACTTGGGTCGCTTGCGACAAGGTTTCTGAACCGCGCATCCTCGCGCAGCGGATCCCATACCGGGTCGAGTTTCAACAGCGCCGGTGTCAGGACGTGTCCGGCCGGCATTGCGAACAGCTGTCGCAGGATGTCGATCGCCGCGTCGTTCGCACCGACGCGCACGTATATCTGCGCGAGCTTGCCGAGGTAGACCGGGCCGGTAAAGGCATCCAGGCTCGTCGGCATCAGCGCCACGCCGCTCTTTCCTTCGGCGATCGCTTCCTCCTTCATGCCGAGGCCGGCATCGGCGAGTCCGAGCGAGACATGCAGGTCGGGACTCTGCGGCGAGGCTTGCAGTGCGGCCCGCACCTGTCCGCGGACTTCCTCGAACAACAGGTTCGCCTTGGCCGTGTCGCCGCTCGCCGCATAGGCCTGGGCCAGGCACAGTTTCCTCGGCAGCACGAGATTGCCTGCTTCGGTCCAGGTATCGGCCACGTTCGACTCGGCGATACGGATTGCTTCGGCATAGTCGCGCGACCACCAGGCAAGCCGATAGAACCAGCTGACGTTGCCCGAATAGGCATCGCTGCCCGGCGTCAGCGCGCCGAGCGCGGCGCGCAGCGCAGCCAGGTCGCCCTTCCAGTACAGCAGCGTTTCCGCGCGGCGGACGTGGGCCGCGCCGGGATCGGCGGCGAGATCGATCGCGCGCAAGTGAGCCTGCTCGGATTCGGCATAGTGGCGCAACTGCAGATAGATCTCGCCGAGCAGGAAATGCGCAATGCTGGCGCGGGGATTCAGCGCTGCTGCCTCGCGATAGCCTTCCAGCGCAGTCTCCCACCGCGCCTGCCGCCGGGCGATCGACGCGATGAACACGACGACATCCGCGTCGTTCGGTTTTGCACGGCGCGCAATTTCCAGGTGCTGCAGCGCTTGCGCGTAGTCGCGGAATCCCCAGTAGTAATAGAGCGCCAGCGGAAGTTGTGCCGCCACGAGTTCCGGCTGCTGGCCGAGCGCCTTGTCCACCGCGGCCTTGGCCGCGGCAAGCCTTGCAGGCGTGCGGTCCGGCGCGAACCAGTACATGTTCATGTGCGCCGCCGCGATGTCCGCTTCGGCGAGCGCGAACCCCGGGTCCTTGGCCAGCGCCTGCTCGAACAGCGCGATCGCCTGCGGCATCTCCGTCGCAGTCAGTGCGAACTGGTCGCTGGCCCGATTGAAGTAGACACGGCCGCGCAGATAGAGGTCGTGCGCCTCGGTATTCCGCGTCGCGACTTCCGCGACGCGTTCGATCTCTTCCGGCAACAGTTTTGCCTTCAGCACGCCGGCGACGGTCTGCGCGATGTCGCGTTCGACGGCAAAGATGTCCTTCACGTCGCGATCGTAGCTTTCCGCCCACAGATGACCGTCGGATTGCGTATCGATCAATTGCAGGTTGATGCGCATGGTGTCGCCGGCGCGTTGCACGCTGCCTTCGAGCACCGTCGCGACGCCGAGCTGGCGGCCGACCGTCTTGAGGTCCGGCGGGTGGCTCGCGTACTGCTCGGTCGACGTGCGCGATATGACTTTCAGGTCGCGGATGCCGGCCAGGCGCGTGAGGATTTCGTCGCGCATCCCTCCGGCGAAATACGCATTGGCCTTGTCGTCGCTGAAGTTCTCGAACGGCAGCACGGCGACCGATTTAGGCGGGATCGCATCGGCGCCGGCCGGACCAGGGTTTGCGTTCGAACGCGCGGAAACCGGCCGAGCCGCGGCATCGTCGCGTGCACCGCCTGCGACCCTCCATAGCAGTCCGCCGCCGATCGCGAGCAGCAGCGCGAGAATCATCAGCTCGGTGCCGGTCAGGCGCTGCGCGCCGCGCTCGCCGTGATACCAGGCCAGCACGAGCGTCACGAAAAAACCGATGCTCAGCGCGACGATCAGGATGCGCACGGCCAGCTCGGGCCAACCGAAACGCTGCGCGACGATATCGACTATCTGGATCAGCGCAAAGGCGCCTGCCAGATACGCCAGCGACCACTGCACGAGCTTGCGCTCACGCAGGCGTTGCAGGAACTCATCCATGCGGCGCAGTGGCCGGCGTGGCCGCATCCTGCTCGAGAAGTTTCTTGAATCGCGCGTCGTTGCGCAGCGGATCCCAGACCGGATCTAGTTTGAGGATTGCGGACGACATCGACAGACCTGCCGGTATCGACATCACTTGCTGCAACACATCGATTGCCTGCGCGTTTTCGCCGACAGTGACATACAACTGCGCGAGGTAGACCAGATACTCCGGTCCGGCGAACGCATCGCGCGTGATCGGCAGCATCTCCACGGCGCGGCGTCCTTCGACGATGGCCTCTTCCTTGAGCCCGAGACCGGCGGCGGCGAGACCCAGCGCCATGTGGCGGTCCCAGTCGCCCGGCCGCTCGCGCACGGCAGCCTGATACTCGGTATGAACCTCGGCGTTGAGTGCTTTTGCTTTCTCCGCATTGCCCATCGCGCGGTACGCCCAGGCAAGCCGGAGGCGCCGCGGCAATACCGAATTGCCGCGCGAGAACGTCCAGTTCGGCGCTTCCGATTCCTCGGCAACGCGCGCCGCAGTTGCAAAATCCCGCGACAGCCAGGACAGGTCGAAAAGTGCCGAGGCGTTCGTCCGATAGGCATCGCTCGCGGGAGCGAGCCCGGTCAACGTGGCGCGCAGCGGCGTCAGGTCGCCCTTCCACGCCACCGTGTTCTGCGCGCGCCGCAACTGCGAAAGCGCCGGTTCCGCGGACAGTTCCGCAGCCCGCGCAAACGCCTGGTCGGCTTCCGCATAGCGCCGCAGTTGCGCGTAGGTCTGGCCGAACTCGAAGGACGGGCTCGAGTTGCGCGGATCGAAATCCCGTGCGCGATGGAGACCTTCGAGCGCAAGGTCCCACTTGCCCTCACGCCGGAAGATGGCAGCGCCGATCTGTTCGACAAGTTCGCTGTGCGGCAATACCTTGCGCGCCAGATCGAGCTCGGCGTGCGCGCGTGCGTAATCGCGAAACCCCCAATACCAGTACACGGCGAGCGCAAAGTGCGCCTCGCCGAGGTCGGGTTGAAGCGCCAGTGCCTGATCGGCGGCCGCCTTTGCGGCAGCCAGACGCGCATCGGTGCGGTCCGGGGCGAAAAAATACATGTACATGTGCGCCTGCCCGAGCAGGGCCGCCGCCAATGCGAACTTGGGGTCCTTCGCTATCGCCTGCTGCAGCAGTTCGATCGCCTGCGGCATCAGGACCCTCGTCAACGCGTATTGGTCGTTGGCGCGCGAGGAAAACGCGAGGGCGCGCAGGTACAGATCGTACGCCTCCGTGTCTTGCGTCGGCACGCTGGCGACGCGCGCTACCTCCTCCGGCATCAGCGTGGCCTTGAGTGCGCCAGCGACTTTTTCCGCCACGTCGCGCTCGACCGAGAAAATGTCCTTGAGCTCGCGATCGTAGCTCTCGGCCCACAGGTGGCTGTCAGTCTGCGTGTCGATCAGCTGCAGGTTGATGTGCACGGCGTCGCCGGCTTTCTGCACAGTGCCTTCGATGACGGCGGCGACGCCGAGCTGCGCGCCGACGGTTTTGAGGTCAGCCGGATGGCTCGCGTACTGTGCGGTCGATGTGCGCGAGATGACCTTCAGGTCGCGGATGCCGGCCAGGCGCGTGAGGATTTCGTCCTGCATGCCGGTCGCGAAGTAGGCATTGGCCTTGTCCTCGCTCAGGCTCTCGAACGGCAGAACCGCGATGGACTTGCCGGATGGAGCGGCGCCGGCTTGCGCTGCAGGTTTCGACTCGCCGGGTGCCGAATGCGGTCCGAACTGGCGCCACAGCAGCACCGCCACGGCCAGCGCCAGCGCGCCGATCACGATCGTGTTGAGCGAACGGCCGACACGATGATGCTCCTCGGGAGCGCGCGCCTCTGACGAATCCATCGGCTCGGTGCGCCGGATTCCGTCCGCGGTCAGCTCGAACGCCCAAGCCAGGATCAACGCGACCGGAAAGCCCAGCGTGATCAGCGTGATCACGACCTTGAGCACCCAGTCCGGAGCGCCGAACGCCGGAAAGACGATCGACGCGAGTTGCAACAGCACCCACGCCGCCACGGCATAGGCGACCGCCACGCGCACGACGTGACGCCGCTTGAGTTCGTAGAAAAAGCCCCGCCCCTGTGACATTCCCGCTGCTCTCCGTCGCGCTCTGCGCGCGACACGGCATGGTAACGCAATCCGGGGACCGTGAATGCGCGCGCGAAGCGCCGTCAGGCATCTGTCAGGCCCGGCGAGGCGCGTCCGCCGCACAGTGCACTCGCGCATCGTTCCGGATGTGGAACACGGCGTCCGTTCCCTCCTACTTCTGGTGCGGGTTCGAAACAGGCACCTTTGCGTTCCCGGGACCGGGCAATCCCCGCCCCCACCAACAGGAGTCCTGCCATGCAATCGTTGAATGCGTTATTGGGCCGCGTCGGCCTTTCGTTGATCTTCATCATTTCCGGATTCGGCAAAATCGCGGCATACGCGGGCACCGAACAGTACATGGCCGCCGCCGGCGTCCCCGGCGCGCTGCTGCCGTTCGTCATCGCGCTCGAATTCGGCGGCGGACTGGCGATTCTTGCCGGTGTCTTCACGCGCCCGGTTGCGATCGCCCTCGCCCTGTTTTCGATCGTCTCGGCGATCCTGTTCCACGCCAACCTCGGCGACCAGAATCAGTTCATCCACCTGCTGAAGAACGTCGCGATTGCCGGCGGTTTCCTGACGCTGGCTGCGCACGGCCCCGGATCGATCAGCATCGAGGCGCTGTGGCGCAAGTCGGCGCGTGCGCGTCAGGCGACTGCGTAGCATCCCGTGCCGGGCGGCGAAATGCCCGCCCGGCCTCGTGCGCGCAGCGGCACGAGACGATACGAATTCTCCAGCTTTCGCTATTTGCGCGCGCACGCCTTCGCCAGCGCGGCACCGATGCGAACATTGTTCAAGGCCAGCGCCCGGTTCGCGCGCACCGAAGCACCGCCGGTCGTGCGCGCGAGTTCGGACAGCAGGAACGGCGTCAGCGCCTTGCCACCGATTGCATCGCGCGCGGCCCGCGCCAATGCCTCGGCAATCGCCGCCTCGATCCCGTCCGCGGGCAGCGCCTCTGCTTCCGGAATTGGATTGGCGACCAGGACGCCTCCCTGATCGAGCGCCCAGCGCGCTTCGAGCACGCGCGCAAGTTCCTCGACGCTGTCGCAACGATGTTCGAGCCGCAGTCCGGAATGTCGCGTGTAGAACGCTGGAAATTCGTTCGTGCGATAGCCGACCACGAGCACGCCAAGCGTTTCGAGCACTTCGAGCGTGCGCGGCAGATCGAGGATCGCCTTCGCGCCGGCCGATACCACGGCGATCTGCGTTCGCGCGAGCGTGGTCAAGTCACTCGAAATATCCAGCGCATCGCCACGGTGCACGCCACCGATCCCGCCGGTCGCGAATACGCGGATCCCGGCGTGCGCGGCCAGCGTCGCGGTCGCCGATACCGTCGTCGCGGCATTGCCACCGCGCGAAATAATGACCGGCAGGTCGGAAGCGCCGGCCTTGACGAAACTGTTCGCCGCGCGCGCCAGACGTTCGAGCCGCGCATCCGACAAGCCGATCTGCGCAACGCCGTCGAACACCGCGATCGTTGCCGGAACCGCGCCGGCATCGCGCGCGGCCGCCTCGAGTTCGCGGCCGATCTCGAGGTTGTCCGGCCACGGCAAGCCGTGCGCGACGATTGTCGACTCCAGGGCGAGCAACGGCGCACCGCGCGCGATTGCGTCGGCGACCTCGTCCGAAAATTCAGTGCCATTCTTCATCGAAGAAGCCGATGCCCGGCGCTCATTGCGTGCCATCCTGCGCAGGTTCTCCCTGAACTCGACCTCGCGCACTGGTCGGGCGCCTTGTCGATTGCGCGCAGGAACGGCAGCAGTGTCGTGGATAACAACTCGGACGCGCAAGCGGCTGCCGCCGATACAGCCGCGCATTGCTTGCGGCGCCCGAATCCGTACAGCCTCACCACCGACGCGCTGATTCGAGGATGATCCAGGTCCTCGCTGCGCATGGCCACGCGACTCGCTGCGCGCCGGGCCGAAACCCGGCGCGCGATTCCCGGTGGGTCTTCAGTCGAACGCGTCGGCGAAGATGCGATCGGCGCCGAAGATCACTATCTCGCCTTCGCTGTCGCCGGCGATGACATTTTCCGCGCCACTGCCGGCAATGCGCAGGTAGAAGACGCGGTCTGCGGGCAGCGGGCCGAGCGCGGTGATCGTCACCGGTATGAGCTTGAGCTTCTCGCCCGGCGCGAATGCGAATTGCCCGCTCGTGGCGACGTAGTCGGCGCCGGCGTGCGCCGTGTCGTCCTCGGTGTGGTAGTCGATCGTAACCACATGATCCGTCGCCGCCGACAAGCGCACCGGCACGTATGCAATCTTTTGTCCGCTCGTCGGCGGGGCGATTGCGATGTCGTCGACCGTGTAGAACGGATACGACGGATCGTGGTCGTACACGACGACGGTCGCGGATGACTGGCCGCCAAGGAATGCACCGCCGGTGGCCTGGCTCAGATCGACGTGGAATTGCTGCGTGCCCTCGGCAGTGTCGTCGAGCACGATAGGCAGCGTGACCGTCTGGACCGCTTCGCCGTCGGCAAACGTCAATATCTTGTCGATCGCGCCATAATCGCCCGGCGCTGTCGCCGTGTCGTCGCTCGTCTTCAGCCGCACCGATACGGCGCCGCTGAAGCCCAGCGAGCGGGTCACCGTAATTTGCACCTGGCCGAAGTCTTCGTACGCGAGTATCGGATCGGAGACGATATTGAATTCACCCGCTCCCGCCGGCCCGATCGCTGCGCACGGCGAAAATTCCGAGGTGTTGCCGTCGGGATCGGTGGCCGTTGCGGTCACGACGCCGCTGACGTACGCGGTCGTCAGCACCGTGCCGAGAACGGCCTTGCCATCGGGTCCGGAGATTACGTCCTGGAAGCCGGCATAGTGCTCGCCTTCGCCGAACCCGGACGCCTCGCACTGCGCCGACACGAAGTATTCGACGCGATACTGCGTCGACGGCTTCGATGCGAGGAACCCGGCGACTGTCACGCTGCCCGCGCCGGCCGTTGCCGTCGTGACGGTCGGGAAGTTCTGGCCTTCGTTCGGGCCGTGGTCGAGATCCAGCGTGTCGTTCGGGACCGGCCCGCGCGGCGGGTTGTCGATGCCGACGCCGCCGTTGCGGAACACGCTGTTGCGCAGGAAGCGGTTGCGCGACCCGTACCAGTTGTAGATGCCGTCGTTGACGCTGTCGGAGATGAAGTTGCCGGTGCCGTTCGCGGTGCCTCCGATGCTGTTGCCGTTCGCGCCGTAGATCACGATGCCGAACCAGTTGCCGAGACCTTGCGCAAGCGCGGTGTTGGTGCCGATGTAGTTGTTCTCGATGTGGTTGTTGGTCGCGCCGGCGCCGGCAATATAGATGCCGTAATACGTGCTGGCTGCAATGATGTTGAATGCGCCGAGCGCGGTGCCGCCGATCATGTTGTCGGCCGTGCCGAGGTACAGGCCGTACTCCTTGTTGCCCATGGCCTGGTTCCCGTCCTTGTTCAGGCCGATGATGTTTCCGCGCACGAGGTATGCCGACGCGTCGTAACCAAGCACGATGCCGCGGCCGTTGTCCGAAATCACGTTGCCGTTGCCCGGCGTGCCGATCTGCGTTCCCGGCGCGCCGTCGGCACGGATCGCGTAGCCGCCGTTGCCGAGCGGCAGGAGTCCGGTCGCATCGGTACCGATGTAATTGCGCCGAATCGCCAGGTTGCTGCCGCCACCGATGTAGATGCCCTCACCGTCATTGCCGGAAATGACATTGCCGCTGCCGTTGACCGTTCCACCGATCGCCACGTTTGCGCCATAAGTGCCGATACCGCCGCCCTGGTTCGGGAGCTTGGCCGCGCCCGTGACGCTGGTCCCCATCCAGTTGCCGTAGACATAGACGCCGTCTGCGTCGCCGGTTATGCCCATCGCGCCGCCGATGTTGCCTGAAACGAGGTTGCGCGCCGTTGCGGTCGTTCCACCGATCGTGACATTGACGCCGCTGACGGCGACCCCGCCGAAGACATTGCCGATCGCGGCAGTGCCGGCCGCATTCGTGCCGATGCGATTGCCAAGGACGCTCGTGCCCTGCCCGCCCAGGCCCAGTCCGTAGTAGGCGTTACCCGAGGACACGTTGCCTTCGCCGGCATTCGTGCCGCCGATGACCGTGCCGGTGCCGACGTCGCTGACCCCGCTGCCCGCGTTGCCGAGATTCAGCGTGCCGCTCGCGTCGAGGCCGAAGTAGTTGCCGCGGATGACGACGCCGGTCGAGCCCGCTTCGATCACGAGGCCGTCATCGCCGTTGCCCGAAAACAGGTTGCGCTCGGCCGCAGTCGCGCCGCCGACGGTCACGTTCGACGAGAACGAACGCACGCCGATGCTTCCATTGGCGAGCGCGGCCGTGCCGCCGGCATTCGTGCCGATGAAGTTGCCCTTGAAGGTGATACCGGCCGCTCCGGGATCGGCATAGATGCCGTAGGTCGTGTTGCCCGAAATGACGTTCGGGTCGCTCGACAGTAATCCTCCGAACGTGATGTTGCTGCCTTCGTAGAGCCTCAGGCCGGTGCCGTTGCCAAGGCCGCTCGCGCTGCCGGTCGTGCCGAAATAGCATCCGCGAAACGTGATGCCGTCGCCGCCGCCGACAAAAACTCCAGTGCCAAAGCGCGTGAATATCAGGCCGCGCAGCGTCGTCGAGCCGGCGTATATGCGCAGGCCTGCCGAATTGGCCGGAAGCGCATTGCCGTCGATACGGATCAGCGGAGCGTTCGAATACCCTGGCTGCACCCAGCCGTCGAGCAGAACGCCATCGGTTATGTCCGGCAGCTGCGACGCCAGGGTGATCGTCTTGGCACCGGTGCCGATGATGAACCAGATCGTGTCGGCGCCAGCGTGCCCGTTGGCGTCGGTTATCGCCTTGCGCAGCGAACCGTCGCCGCTGTCGTTCGTGTTGCTGACGGTGTACGTAAGCGCCGCGGCCGGCGCGATGTGAACGACGACGGCAAGCACCGCCAGCGCGGCGACGCGGCGTGTCTTGCGCCGGATCATCGAAAGGTAGGACATGCGTGGTTTTCCCCGGTTGAACATATGTCCGACGGCAAAGCCGGCGGCAGCTTGGAAAGTTGAAACGCAAAAAGGCGCACAAACCGTCACCGAAATGCGATTTTTTCCGGCATGAGCAAAGAAAAGAAACCGGACCCCGTTCGGCTCCCCATTTGCACGGCTCTGCGCTATTGAAGAAACGCAGGAACGCTCTTCGAGCGAACAGGAAATACGACTGGTCACCGGCTCGAATGTTCGTTCCGGCATCCGGCGGTCGTTGGCATTGAAGTGAGAACCATGCCCGGGAACCGGGCCGCCTCGTCTAATGAGAAGAGCGATGAACGCATCACGACGTTCCCCATCGGCAGTGCACGCGAATTCCCGCTTGGCCGCCTTGTTGGCGCTGGCGCTGCTGACCGACGCAGCCGTGGCCGCCCCGCCAGTGGCAGACATGACGATCATCAAAGGTCACAGCGGCAACTTCACCCAGGGCGACGTGGGCGATACCTACACGCTGATCGCGACCAACTCCGGCAGTCACGCAACCAGCGGTACAGTGACCGTGGTGGACACACTGCCAGTCGGCCTGACCGCCACGAACCTGGAAGGCAACGGCTGGAGCTGCACTCTGGCCACCCTGACCTGCACGCGCAGCGATGTGCTGGCAGGAAGCACGAGCTATCCGTCCATAACGTTGACGGTGAACGTCGCCAGCAATGCGGCAGCGTTGCTGACCAACAACGCAACGGTGTCGGGCGGAGGCGAGACGAATACGGGCAACGACGGCGCCAGCGATCCGACCGCGGTCGTACAGAAAGTGCCGGACCTCTCGATCGACGTATTCCACAGCGGAACCTGGAGCGAGGGCGACGTCGGCAAGACCTACAGCCTGCGGGTCGACAACTCGAACATCGGCGGCTTCTCGACGGACGGCTCCACCGTGACGGTGGCCGATACGTTGTCGGCCGGGCTCACGGCAACCGCGATCAGCGGGCCGGGCTGGACCTGCGACCTCCCGACGCTTACCTGCACGCGCAGCGACGTCCTGGCGAATTTCGCGACCTATCCTTTCATCACGGTGACGGTGAACGTGGCGGCAAATGCCTCCACGCCTCAATCGAGCTCCGCCACCGTCTCCGGCGGCGGCGACACGAACACGGCCAACAACAGTTGGAGTGACGTGACGGCCATCGTGCAGAAACCGGATCTTTCAATAACCAAGTCCCACAGCGGAATCTGGAACCTCGGTGCCATCGGCAAGACCTACATGCTGTCGGTCTCCAACGTGGGCGGTATCGCGACAGACGGCTCCACGGTTACGGTCGTGGATACGTTGCCGGCGGGTTTGACGGCAACGGCGATGGCGGGCTCCGGCTGGGGCTGCACACTGGCAACGCTGACGTGCACGCGCAGCGACGCGCTCGCCAACGCAGCGAGCTATCCGCCGATCACGGTGACGGTGAACGTCGCCGGCGATGCGCCGGCGAACATGACGAACACGGCAACCGTAGCGGGTGGCGGCGAGACGAATACGGCCAATGACAGCGCCAGCGATCCGACCAGGACATTGCAGATCGACCTTACGTTGACAAAGACGCATAGCGGAACCTGGAATCCTGGCGACGTTGGCAAGACCTATGCGCTTACCGTCTCCAACGTCGGAGCGGTACCGACGAACGGCTCCGCCGTTACGGTCGTGGATACGTTGCCGGCGGGTCTCATGGCAACGGCGATCACGGGCGCGGGCTGGAGTTGCACGCTCGGGACGCTGACCTGTACGCGCGCCGATGTACTCGCGGCAAATTCCAGCTATCCGGCCATCACGCTGACGGTCAACGTCGCGAACGAGGCCCTGCCGAGCGTGGAGAACACGGCGACGGTAGCCGGCGGCGGCGAACTCGACACATCCAACGACGGCGCGAGCGACGTCACCACGATCAACGAGGCCGATCTGACCATCAGCATGTTCCGCGGCACTCCCCTGAGCCAGGGCCAGGGCTTTGCAAGTTATTTCCTGTCCGTCCGGAATGCCGGGACCGCTCCCAGCACCGGCCTCGTGACGGTCGTCGACGCACTGCCGAGCGGCCTGACCGCGACGAGCATCAACGGCGCGGGATGGACTTGCACGCTTGCAACGCTGACGTGCACGCGCAGCGATGCGCTGGCAGGAGGCGCCAGCTACGCGGGCATCAATCTGTTCGTGAGCGTGGACAACGACGCGCCCGCGAGCGTGATGAATACGGCCACGGTGTCCGGCGGCGGCGAAATCAACACGGCCAACGACACGGCGAGCAACACCGCCTCGGTCACGCAGAAGGCGGACCTATCGATCGCCAAGTCGCATGGCGGAACCTGGCACCGCGGTGACGTCGGGAAGAACTACACGATCACCGTCTCCAACGTCGGCTACGCGAGCACGAGCGCGACGACCGTCACCGTCGTGGACACGTTGCCGGCCGGGCTTGCGGCGACGGCGATCACCGGCGCGGGCTGGACGTGTGTCCTGGGCACGTTGACCTGCACGCGCGCGGACGCGCTGGCCATGAACTCGGGCTATCCGCCGATCACGCTGACCGTGAACGTCGCCAACGACGCAGCCGCGAGCGTGGACAACATGGCGACAGTAGCCGGCGGCGGCGAAATCAACGCCGCCAACGACAGCGTGAGCGACATGACGGCAATCTCGCCGTCCGGTCCGGGCATCGATCTCACGATCCAGATGAGCGATGGCACCAACGGCGCGAAGTTCTTCGTCGGCGGCCAGCTCGCCGACTACACGATCACGGTGCAGAACATCGGCACCTTGGACGCACACAATGCGAGTGTCCAGGATTCGCCGCCGGCAAACCTGCTCGGTGCAAACTGGACTTGCATTGCCGCCGGCGCGGCAACCTGCACGCCAGGCGGCAGCGGGGTCATCATGGACACGGTGAACATTCCGCAGGGTGCCAGCGTGACCTATCATCTGACAGCGACGGTGCAGGCGATGCCAGAACTTCCGGTGACGAACACAGCAACCATTGCCACCGGGAGCGGCGAGCTGGATGTCAACACCAGCAACAACACGTCAAGCGTGACCGATGCCGTAGGCATCTTCGCCGATGATTTTGAAGGACACTGAGAGCTCCGTAGCCCGGATGTAGCGCAGCGAAATCCGGGGAAGACGTTTCGCACGAGCGGCGGTATCAGCCGTTTGCGCCATGCCTCATTAATCTTTCTGCATCGTTCGAATCCATCCCGGATTCCGCTGCGCTTCATCCGGGCTACGCAACTTCAACGGGCTACGCAACTGCGCTTGAAGCCCTCCCCTTCAAGGGGAGGGTTGGGTGGGGATGGTGTTGCAAGCCTCCCTCTGACATCACGCACTGTCCGCCTTGCCACCGATCACCGAGCCTTGCGCGTCGGCCTCTTCACTGTGCGAAGTTTTCCGCTGGTCCCTCCACCGCAAAAAAATCTCTCGCCGCCATCGGATTCCAACCCCGAAACGCTGGCGCCGGGCGGCATCGCGAGGTGCTCGAGCATTTCACCAGTCGCCGGATCGATCCGACACACCTCGCTCTCATCGCCCTCCCAGGTACCGTGCCAGAGCTCGCCGTCGACCCACGTGACGCCGGTTACGAAGCGGTTCGAATTGATCGTGCGCAGGACCTTGCCGGTTTGCGGATCGACCTGATGAATCTTGCGTTCGCGGTAATGGCCGACCCAGAGCGTGCCTTCGGCCCAGGCCAGGCCGGAGTCGCCGCCGCCGCCCGGCGCGGGGATCGTGTGGAGCACGCGGCCGGTCTGCGGGTCGATCTTGTCGATTCGGTTCTCGGCGATCTGGAAGAGGTGGGTGCCGTCGAAGGCGGTCCCGGCGTGACAGGCAGCGGCGATCGTGCGCACGGCGCTGCCGTCCTCGGGATCAAGGGCAATGAGCTGTTCACCACTGGCGATCCAGACATTGCGGCCGTCCCAGGTGACGCCATTGACGCGTTCGACGCCCGGCAGAGGGCCATATTCGCGCAGTACCGTAGCTGCTGACCTGTTCATGCGTGTCTCCTGAAAATAAACCGGTTCGTGTCGGTCGGCCCGACGCTCTAGGTTTTCACTTCGTGCCGGGGCGTGAAAGAACAAGCGCGGACTCGAACCGACGCGAGTCATGCGACGCGGATACTCTAGTCGCCGCCCAGCCGAGCCGGGAGTAACAAGGTCGTCGCGAATCCGGGCATCGGCGGCGTGGTCCAGCGGCGAGCGCGGCCACGGCCGAACGCATGCACCTTGCCGGCTGCGGCGAGCGCATCGAGCGCGCGCTGCATCGTGCGCTGACCCGTACCGAGGGCGAGTCCCAGAGCCGAGCTCGACCACCACTCCCCGTCGGCAAGCAACGCCAGGACTTCGGCGTGCCTGCTTTCGGCCGGTTGAGCGAGCACGACGACCTCGGCGTTGCGGCGCGGCGCCAGAGCGAAACCTCGCTGCGTTGCCGTAATGTCGGCTATCGGCCGCAGCTCCTTGCGCAGACGGCCGATCTCGACACGCAGGCGTGCGCGGTACGACTCGTCGGCGCGCCGGCCGCGAAACGCTTTCGCGACCAGCACATCGCGCGGCACATCCTGCGGCCAGGCTTCGCCGAGCGTTCGCGCGATCGTGAACAGCACCGGACGCCGTGCAAGCAATATTGCCGTGTGTGCGTCACGCACGATGTAGCGGCATGCGTCGACGACCAGCGCATTCGACGCAAACAACGCCTCGACATCGTCGAGGCGAAGCACGCGTTCTTCGTGTCGCGTGATCGACCGCGCCGCGGGCGCGTCGAGCACGGCGGCAATGCCTTCGACTTCTGCCATCAGGGCAGCGATGCCGGAGCGTCGCGCTGCGCTCTCCGCGCGAATGAGCGCGGCACGGGCGGCCGCGGCTCGCACGCGCCGCATCGCGATACCGGCGACGATCAGTTCGTGCATTGCGCGGAACGCGGGCGGAAGGTTCGCCGGATCGAGGCCGGCAAGCGTTTGCTCGGCCTTGTCCAGATGCCCGAACAACAGCTGGCGCCGCGCTTCGAGATAGCGCGCGTGCGTGGCGTTCACGCGATCGCCGCGTGCCTCCAGCGTTTCGCGCGCCGCATCGAGCGCTTTCGTCGGCCAGCCGAGGTCGCGCGAGACGAGCGCAATTTCAGCTTCGGCGACGACGCAGCGCGCACGCGCGACTGCCTCGGCTGGACCGAACGCGCGCGCGGCAGAGCGCAACAACGCCCTGGCGCGCTCGAAGTCGCCGAGTTGAGCCATGGCCGTGCCGCGCAGCGCGAGCGCCGGCGCGTCGTTGCGCAGCGCCACGCGCTTCAAGGCGCCGAGCGGATCGCCCTGGGCCAGTGCGTACGCTGCCGCGGTGATCAATGAGTCCACAGAAATCCCGTCAAAGTTGTCACTCCCACCCTCCGCCGCGTCGTGGCTAGATTAGCGCACCACCCCACAACGCACAGGAAGCAAAGCATCATGACCACGCACACGACTGGAACACGGCAGGACTGGCTGAAAGCGCGCATCGGGCTGCTCGAATCGGAAAAAGAACTTACCCGGCGCAGCGACGAATTGGCGCAACAGCGGCAACAGTTGCCGTGGGTTCGCATCGACAAGACCTACCGCTTCGACACCGATGAAGGCGCCGTCTCTTTGGCGAGTTTGTTCCGCGGACGTTCGCAGCTGCTCATCTATCACTTCATGTTCGGACCGGACTACGGCGCGGGCTGCCCGTCGTGCTCCAGCATTGCCGACGGATTCAACGGTTTCGCCGTGCATCTGGAGAATCACGATGTTGCGCTGACGGCCGTGTCGCGCGCGCCGCTGGCGAAGCTGCAGGCCTTCAAGCGGCGCATGGGCTGGACATTTCCATGGGCGTCGTCGTTCGGGAGCGACTTCAATGGCGACTTCAACGTGTGGTTCACGCCGGAACAGCAGCGCGAGGGCATCGAATACAACTATCGCAAGTCAACGCCCGCGCCGAAGCCGGCAGCCGCCAACGACGCACAGGACCAGGCGCGCCACGACGGTGAAAGTCTGGTCGGCCAGATCGCCGCCACGACAGGCACCGACGTCGCTACGTACGCGCGCGACTTGCCCGGCATGAGCGCATTCGCGCTCGAAGATGGCGTTGTCTATCACACCTATTCGACATATGCGCGCGGCCTCGACGGCTTGTGGGGCATGTACCAATGGCTCGACCGCGCGCCGCTCGGACGCAACGAAGACGGTTTCTGGTGGCGCCATCACGACAAGTACGCGCAGGGTTAGTGTGGCGTTCCGTTCCACGAATAGCCTTGGCCTCCAAGCCCTTCCGCCTCATTGGCGGAGGGATTGGGGAGAGGCCACCAAGGATTCATGCAACGGGACGCTGGCGCATCGCAACCGGCCCGATCGACAGGCAGGAAGACTTCGCATGGTCAACACTTCTCATCGCGCCTTCGTTGGCGCCGTCGCGGCCCTGTTCGCCGCGAGCGCCGCGTTGACGATCACCTGGTGCAACTCGATGTCGGCAATGCCCGGCATGCCGATGCCGGGCGGCTGGAGCATGTCGATGATGTGGATGCGCATGCCGGGCCAGACCTGGCCGGGCATGGCAACGGCGTTCCTCGGCATGTGGCTCGTCATGATGGTCGCGATGATGCTGCCCGTGCTGATGCCGATGCTGTGGCGCTATCGCCGCGCCATCGCGCAGGCGGAACACCGGCATGTCGATGCGCTGACCACGCTCGTCGGCGCCGCCTATTTTTTCGTGTGGACGCTTTTCGGCGCAAATGCGTTTCTGCTGGGCACGATCCTGACATCGCTGGAAATGCACTGGCCTGCACTTTCACGAGCCGTACCGGCCGCGATCGGCTTGATCCTGATGGTCTGCGGCGCGCTCCAGTTCAGCGCCTGGAAAGCGCATCACCTCGCCTGCTGCCGCGCCACGCCGGACTGCTGCGGGACGCCGCCCGCCGATATGCGCTCGGCCTGGCGGCACGGCTTGCGTTCGGGACTGCACTGCGTGCATTGCTGCTTCGGATTGACGATCCTGCTGCTCGTCGTCGGTGTCATGGACCTGCGCGCGATGGCGTTCGTGACGGCGGCGATTTGCGTCGAACGGCTTGCGCCGGCCGGACTGCGCATCGCGCGGCTCATCGGCATGGTCCTCGCTGGCGCAGGTTTGCTTCTGATCGGATACACGGCGCTGGCTTGAGGATTCATGACGAAACGCCCTTGACACTGACCTTACAACCAGCTACCTTGCTTGCGAAAGGTAGCTGGCTTATATGGACTCCGAAAAATTCAGCACGTTGCGCAAGGGTCTGCTCGAATTCCTGATCCTCGGGATTGTTTCGTCCGGCCGGGTGTATGTTGCGGAGATGATGCAACGCCTCAGCAAGACTGATTTCGCGACGCAGGAAGGCACGTTGTATCCGTTGCTGAGCAAGATGCGCCGCGAGCAGCTGGTGGAATACGAGTGGCAGGAATCCGAGACCGGGCCGCCGCGCAAGTATTACAAGCTCGCGGCAACAGGCCGCAAACAGTTGGCGGAGTTCCGCGAGTACTGGAAATCCCTCACGAGCCTCATCGACGAGTTGGGCAGACCATCATGAAAACAGTGATTCAAGTCAGCTTGAGCGGGCACTCGAAGACCTTCCAGCTCGAGGAAGACGCCTACCATGCGCTGCAGGCATACCTCGAGCGCGCCCGATCACGCCTGAAGCGCGATCCGGATCCTGAAGAGGTGCTCCGCGATCTCGAGCAATCGATCGGCGAGAAGCTAGCCCAATCGCTACGCTCGGAAAATCGCGTTGTCAGCCGCAAGGAAGTCGAGGTCGTGCTCGAAGAGGTCGGGGCCGTCAACGCCGGCAACGGCGATGCCGCGGACACCGGTCCGTTTGGCCACCCTCGCCGCCTTTGCCGAATCGAAGAAGGCAAGTGGATCTTCGGCGTGTGCCAGGGTCTGGCCGCCTACTCCGGCATTGCCGTCGAGTGGGTGCGCGCGATCTTCGTGATCGTATCCATCTTCTCCGGCGGCATACCGGTGCTGATCTATCTGGTCCTGATGTTCGCGCTGCCGGTCGTGCGCACGCGCGACGAGTACAACGCGAGCCTGCAGACGCATTCGAGCGCAGTCTGACAATTTCGCAGCCGATGTAGTGCCGAACATTTGGCACGAACGCGAATCGCGATCCGGCAAGGCTATTGCTGGGTACCGGTTGCAGTCAGCGCCAGAAGCGTCTGAGCCAGGTCACGCAGCACGCTGGTCTCCAGCGAAAATCCGATCTGCGCCTGCCCGCAGATCATGATCAGGCAGGCCGAATCCTTGTTGCGACTCGGGCCGATGCCAATCATCGATGGCGTTACTTCCGGGTAGGCGTGGGTTTGCCCGGAATCCGGCAGCGGCAGCTTCGCCGATTCCTGGCTCGTGCGCGCAGTGTTCAACAGCTGCGCGGCAATGACGCCGGCTTCCGGATTGCCGGTCGTGAAAAATCCGCTCGGCTCGCCGTCTTCGACCGCGAATACGATCACGCGGCCTTCCGGACGCACCTCGATTTTCGCGCCGTGTTTCAGGTCGAGCGGAATTGGATCCACAGGTTTTTCGCGCACGTTGGTTCCCTTCGATGGGCTGGACGAGGATCGCGCCAGGATCCTTTTTTGAAGAATAGATGGTCACGCGCGATAAAAGAACTTGATCCGGTTGTTTTCGGCACCATCCAGACCTGCGAAGCCTTGTGCGTGCAGTTGCGCGCGGCCGAAAATGGCGCTGTGCCGATGGGCGCCGCCCACCGATCCGATTTCAAGTTTCCTGAAAACATGGAGAAACCCACGTGACCCGACCCAAGCTGACCTACTTCGATGCGCCGACCAGCCGTGGTGAGGAATGCCGCCTCGCCCTGCATCTTGCCGGCATCGATTTCGAGGACAACCGCATCAGCCAGGCTGCATGGCCGGCGCTGAAGGAACAAACGCCGTACGGCCAATTGCCAGTGCTCGAATTGCCAGGGCAGGCTCCGTTCGCGCAGACCAATCCGATTCTCGTGCTGATCGGCCGCCGCCATGGGCTGCATCCGACCGACGACGTCGAAGCCGCGCGCCACGAAGCGATGATGCAGCATGTCGAGGAACTGCGGCACAACATGTCGCCGACGATCCGCATGGGCGATGCGGAGAAGAAGACCGCGCGCGAAGCACTCGTCGCCGGTTTCCTGCCGGCATGGGGCAGGCATGCGGAGCGCAACCTCGGATCGGCCGGACCGTTCTTCGCCGGCGCGAAGATCCACGTCGTCGACCTCAAGCTGCACATGGCCGTGCGCTGGTTCCTCGGCGGCAAGGTCGACCACATCCCGGCCACGATCTTCTCCGCGTTCCCGAAGCTCATGGGCGTGCACGATGCGGTGCGCGACGATTCGCGCATTAAGGCGTGGTACGCGAAATAGCATCGCGCCAACCCAACAACGCAGCCCGGATCCCGTAGCCCGGATGCAGCGCAGCGGAATCCGGGGTGGCGTCTGACGAAGAGCCAATCGGGTTGATTCAGAGGTGAACCCGGATTTCGCTAACGCTTCATCCGGGCTACAGGGCCACTCCACTGACGTTTCTCATTGCGGCAGCGTCACCTTGAACTCGATCTTCGCCAGCTGCTCGGGCGCCGAACCGATCCGGCGCAGGAACGGCAGCCAGCGCGGATCATCGTGCAGCGAATCGAACATCGGTTCGGTCAGCGCGCTCGGCAGCCCCGGGTCGCGGACCGCAACGGCCTTGTCCAGCCATTCGAACGCGGCATCGGCCTGGCCGCGGTAGGCATAAACCGTCGCGATCGACACCGACTGATCCTGGCCGAACTTGTCGACGAGCGCCGTTAACGCCGCGTCGGCTTCCTTGCTGCGATCGAGCCCATGCAGCGCCATCGCCACGGCGACCATGCGCGTCACCTCATCCCGTTCGGCCTCGGCCTCCTTCAAGGCGGCAGCAGCATCTCGCTTGCCCGCCAGAAGCGCGACCGCGACGCCACTGGGGATGCCGGCCACCTCGGGACTGAGGCGAAGCGTCGTGCGAAACTCGTCGATGGCGGCGTCCCATTGCCGCGCGCTGTACAGGACAACCGCCATGTTGTAGTGCGCCGTCGGATTTGCCGGGTCGTGGGCGAGGCGATACGCGAACAGGCGTTGCGCCTCGTCGAGGCGACCGATGGCCATGAGCAGGGTTGCCGCGGCATTGAGCGAGACGAGATTGCCGGGCTCCAGTTCGAGTGCACGCTGGTGATACCGCGCCGCCGCCGGCAGGTCGAGTTCGAAGTCCGAGGTCACCCGCGCGAGTGACGTGATTGCCAGCACGTTGTCGGGGTCGATGGCCAGCGCCTTGTTTGCCGTCTCCTTGACCAGGCGCAGTCCTTCCACCGCCGGCCGCTCGCCGAAAATCGCCTGGTTCACGTAGACGCGCGACAGCCCCGCCCATGCGCGCGCCTCGTTCGGCGCAAGCTCGAGCGCCTGTTTGTAGACCGACACTGCCTGCTCCCGCCCAGCCTTGCTCTGCTGATCGACCAGCGCCTGCGCCTGAAGGATCAACGGGTAGGCCTTCGGATCTACCGGCTTCGCGGTCGGCGCCGCGCCGAGCAGCTTGATCTTGAGCTGCGCCACGACCGCCGCGGCGATCTCGTCCTGCACCTTGAAGATGTCGTCGAGCGTGCGGTCGTACGTGTCGGACCACAGGTGCGATCCGTCGCTGGCGCGGATCAGCTGCGCCGTGATGCGCACCTTGTCGGCCGACTTGCGCACGCTGCCTTCGAGCACCGAGGCCACATGCAGTTCGCGCGCGATCTCCGGGATCGAAAGCTCCTTGCCCTTGAACGCGAAGCTCGAGGTGCGCGCGATCACGCGCAGCTTCGGCACCTTGGCCAGCAGGTTCAGCAGCTCTTCGGAAATGCCGTCGGAGAAGAATTCGTTGGCTTTGTCGTCGCTCATGTTGACCAGGGGCAGCACGGCGATCGATGGATCCGATTCGATCTGGGGAATGCCGGGTGCCGGCTTGACCTCGGTGCCCGCCGTCGTCTGCCGCGTTGCTGTCATCGACGCCTCGATGCGAGCCGAGGCGTCATGCGCCGCTTCGCGCCGAGGCACGATCACGAAGCGATCGACCGCGAACATGACGACCGCGAACGCGAGCAAGGTCAGGATCGCGCGGTCGATGCGCCGGCCCGTGTGCGCCGTGATCGATTCGTGCGGTTCGATCTGCGATTCGCGCTTGATGCCCTCCGGCGTGATCTCGTAAACCCACGCGAACACGAGCGTCGGCACGAAGGCGATGACGAGCAGCATCACGATCACCCGGAACACCCACGCCGGCGCTTCGAACCCCGGCAGCAACGTTCCCGCAATCTGCGTGATCAGCCACGCGCCGACGAGGTACAAACCTGCCATGCGAATGACGTTGCGGCGCTTGAGCTCGGCGAAGAACGAAGTCTGTGTCATCGGTCGTTTCTCATTGCGGCAGCGTCACCTTGAATTCGATTTTTTCCAGTTGCTCCGGCGCGTAGCCGATCCGGCGCAGGTACGGCAGCCAGCGCGGATCGCCGTGCAGGCCGATGAAGGTCGGATACGCGGGGACCGCGCCGAGGTCGGGCTCGCCGTGTTGCAGCGCCTTGTCGAGCCATTCGAAGCTCAGGTCGGTCTCGCCGCGCAGCGCCGCGAGCAAGGCGATACTGTACGCGGACGTGGCGCCGTAGCGCTCGATCGCCTCGGCGAACAATGCATCCGACCTGGCTTTTTCGCCGATGGCGAAGTGCGCGGCCGTAAGCGCGTACAAGCGGAACTGCGGGTCGGTTTCCTGCTGCGCGTCGGCCATCGCGGTGCCGGCATCGCCTTCCTGCGCGAGCAGCGCGGCGATGTTCCAGTGCTCGCCGGCAAAGTTCGGGCTGAGCTGCAGGACCTTGCGGAATGCCGCCATGGCTTCGTCGCGATGCCCGGCATACAGCAGCGCGTAACCCAGGTCGTCCCACCCGGTCGGGCTGACGGGATCGTGCGACAGCAGGTGACGGCCGATCGCAACGGCCTGTTCGAAGCGGCCGAGGCGGCGCGCCAGGATTGCAGCGATTCCGAGTACGTCCGTGTTGCCGGGATCCAGGGACAGCGCATGTTCGAGATGCCGCGCGGCAGCGGCCAAATCGCGGTCGAGGAAGATTGCGATCCAGCCGAGCTGGGCGTGGGCAGGCGCATAACCCGGATCGCTGGCCAGCGCATGCTCGAGCGCCTCGCGCGCCAGACGCGTCGCCTCGGCGGCGGGACGCTGGTACTGGTATTCCTGCAAACAGTAGACCTCCGCCAGCCCGGTCCATGCGGCAGCGTCGCTCGCGTCGAGCGCGACCGCCTGCTGATAGAGCGCGATCGCCTGCTCGAAGGATTCGGCGGAGCCCTGGCGCTCGACCGCGCGTGCCTGCAGAAACAATGCATACGCTTGTCCGTCGACCGGCTTCGCGGTCGGAGCTGCGCCGAGCAGTTTGATCTTGAGCTGCTCGACGACGGCCGCCGCGATCTCGTCCTGCACCTTGAAGATGTCGTCGAGCTTGCGGTCGTAGGTCTGCGACCACAAGTGCGTGTCGGTGCCGGCCTTGATCAGCTGCGCCGTGATCCGCACCGAGTTGCCGGCCTTGCGCACCGAGCCTTCGAGCACGTGAGCGACGTGCAGCGTGCGCGCGATCTCGGGGATCGCGACTTCTTTGCCCTTGAACGAAAACGACGACGTCCGCGCCGTCACCTGCAGCTGCGGAATCTTCGCGAGCAGGTTCAGCAGTTCTTCGGAGATGCCATCGGAGAAATACTCGTTCGACTTCTCGTCGCTCATGTTGACGAACGGCAGCACGGCGATCGAGTGCTCGGCGATCCGCTCGCCGTCGGCATCCGCGCTCAGCCCGGCGCCCTTGCGCCAGACGAACGTGTTCGTCAGCAGCAGCACGACGGCAAGCGCGAGGATGGCGATGATCCAGCGATCGAGCTTCTTGCCGGTGTGCGCAGCGATCGAATCGGCCGGATCGATCTCGCTCTCGCGCCTGATGCCTTCCGGCGTGAACTCGTAGTACCAGGCAAACGCGAGCCAGAACGGAAAGCCGATGATCGCCGCAATGACGATCCAGCGAACGATCCACTCGGCAATGTGGAAAAATGGAAATACCTGCGTGGCAACCTGCACCGCCAGCCACGCGCCGGCGGCGTACAGCACCGCGGCGCGATAGACGTTGCGGCGCTTGAGTTCGGCGAATAACGAGGGCTTTGCGCTCATGGCGAATCCGCGCGGGTCGATGCCGCTTTCGCCGGTTCGCCTGCCCGCGCCGCTGGCTCGGCCGCTTGCGGCAGCGTCACCTTGAACTCGATCTTCGCCAGTTGTTCCGGCGCCTTGCCGATCTTGATCAGGAACGGCAGCCAGCGCGGATCGTCGTGAAGGCTTGCAAACATCGGGTCGGTGCCGAGCTCGACGAGACCGGTGTCGTGATAAACCACCGCTTTTTCCAGCCACTCGAACGCGCGGTCCCGCTCGCCGCGGAACGCCGCGACGTAGGCGATGTTGTACGAACTGTCCGCTTCGAACTTGGCGATCAGCTCGCCCATCGACGAGTCCGACTCGGCTTTCCGCCCGAGCGCATGCAGCGCCATGGTCGAGCCCATGAGGCGCCAGTTCTCCTCCGGCTCCTGCTGGAATTCGGCCAGCGCCGCGGCCGCTTCGCCCTTGCGCAGCAGGAGCTCTCCGACGTTGTACGCAGTGCCCACGCGACCGGGGCTCAGGCGCAGTGCGACGCGGTAGCTCGCGATCGCTTCGTCGAGGCGGCCCAGGCGCGCGTAGTCGTAGGCGAGACTGCCGTGCGCCTTCGGATTCAGCGGATCGCGCGCGACCGCGTACTGGTCGAGCGTGACCGCCTGCGCGAGCCTGCCCAGGTTCTGCTCCAGTCCGGACGCGGCGCCGATCGCGGCGATGTTGCCCGGCTCGAGCACCAGCGCCTGTTCGATATAACGCGCCGCGCTGGCCGGGTCGTTGTCGTAATCGCTCGCGATGCGTCCGAGCATGAGCAGGGCGCCGACGTCCTTCGCGTCGATCTCCAGCGCACTTTGAATCGCGGCGCGCGCCAAGCCATAGCTCTCGTCGATCGGCTTGAGTCCCTTGTTGGCCTGTGACATGTACAGGCCGGCGATGCCGCTCCAGGCATCGACGTAGCCGGGATCGATGGCGAGCGCCTGCCGACGCGCCGCGATCGCCTCGTCGATGCTCCGCGACGTACCCTGGCGCGCCAGCTGGCGCGCCTGCAGCTCGAGCGCGTAGGCCTTCGGATCGGTCGCACGAGCCTTCGGCGCGGCGCCGAGCAAGGTGACTCTCAGCTCCTTCACGACTTCGCCCGCGATCTCGTCCTGGATCCTGAATATGTCGTCGAGCTTGCGATCCCAGGTCTCGGACCAGACGTGATATCCGTCCGCGGCGCGGATCAACTGCGCCGTGATCCGCACCTGGTCGCCGGACTTGCGCACCGAGCCTTCGAGCACGTGCGCGACCAGCAGCGTCCGGGCGATCTCGGGGACCGGCGCGTTCTTGCCCTTGTACGAGAACGACGAAGTACGCGCGGCCACGTGCAACTGCGGGATCTTGGCGAGGAGATTGAGGAGTTCTTCCGAGATGCCGTCGGAAAAATACTCCTGGTCCTTGCCCGAGGACATGTCCACGAACGGCAGCACCGCGATCGAGTGCTCCGCGACCACGGCTTCCTCGTTGACGCCGTGGTGGAGCACGAAGCGGTCGGTCACCAGCAGCACGACGGCGATCGCGAGCACGCCGATGATCGCGAAGTCGAGCTTGCGTCCCGTGTGGTGAGCGATCGACTCGTGCGGCTCGACCTCGCTCTCGCGCTTCAATCCTTCCGGCGTGAATTCGTAGAACCAGGCGAACGCGAGCCAGAATGGAAAGCCGATGACGCCGGCGATCACGAACCAGCGTGTGCCCCAGTCCGGCATGCCGAACGACGGACCCAGTTGCGCGATGCCTTGTGCCAGCGCCCAGATCGCTCCGGCGTAGAGCGCGCCTGCGCGCAACACGTTGCGGCGCGACAGCTCGCCGACGAACGATCGCTCGCTCACCGGACGCGCTCCGAGGCTCCTCGTCGCAGCTGGAACTCTGCCGGCAGCGGGTCGGAATCGATCACGATTT
>DATIEJ010000167.1:0-9103 GCA_035455825.1 Rhodanobacteraceae bacterium
ACCGATCGTCGCAACGCCTATCGACCGTCGCCCGAATCTCCTCGGCTGCTGTTCATGGGTCCGTTCCGCTACGCGCAAAACCGCGTCGGCATCCTCGAATTTGTCGCCACGGCGTGGCCAGGCTTGCGCCACCGGTTTCCCGAACTCGTGCTGACGGTACTCGGCGGTGCCGAGGCAGCCGAAGTTGCCGCGGCCGAACCGAGCCTGCGCCAGGCCGGCATCGAACTCGTAATCGCGTTCGTCGATCCGGCGGCGTATCTCGACCGGTGTACTTTGACCATAAATCCACAACGCGACATCCGGGGTTCGTCGATCAAGCTGATCGAGTCGCTGCTCGCCGGCCGTGTCTGCGTGAGCACGACCGACGGCGCGCGCGGATTCGCAGACTCCGGTCTTCAAGGACTCGTTCTGGCGCCCGCGATCGCGGCGATGGAGATGCCAATCGCGCAGTTGCTGGCCGAACACGGCGAAAGGCACCGGCGCGAACGTTGCGACGACGCGCGCCTCGACGCGTTTACCTGGGATGCCATGGCCGATCGCCAGTACGACCTGTACCGTCGACTGCTCGGCAATGCGGAGTCGCCATGAACTCCACGCATTTTTCCTACGACGCGATCGCCGAAGTCTATGCGACCGACATGGGCCGGAGCATGCCGTTCGACGATGTCGCCTGGTATCGCCAGCAATGCCTCACGCGCGGCGGGCGCGCGCTGGAACTCGGCTGCGGGACCGGGCGCATCCTGCTCGAACTGCTCGCGGCCGGCGTCGATGCGATCGGCGTCGATCGCTCGCTGCCGATGCTGCGGCAATTGCGCCGCGACGCGCGCGAACGCGGAATCGAAGCGCGCGTGGCCCAGATGGATCTGCGCGGGCTTGCGCTCACCGGCAAATTCGAGATGATTCTCGCTCCGTATTCGCTGATCACGTATCTGACCAATCCTGAGGCGACTGTTGCCGCGCTGGTCCGGATGCGTTCCCTGCTCGCTGTACAAGGCCGTCTCGTCATCGACGCGTTCATTCCGCAACCGGTCGAGAGCTTTGCCGATTTTCGCCTCGACTATCGGCGCGCGCACGGCGAACAGACGCTCGAGCGCCACAAGCGGATAACGGCCAATGACGACGGTACCAACCGGATCGAACGGCGCTATCGCCTGTTTTCCGCCGACGGCCGGCTCTGCGACGAGTTCCACACCGATGAAACGATTCGCCCGTACACGCCAGCGGCGATCGCAGGACTCGGCGAGGCGGCGGGCCTGCGCGTCGAGACCTGGGCTTACGACTACGGCGCGACCGCCACCGGCGTGAATTTTCGTTTTGCCACGGCCGTGCTTGCGCCTGCATAAACAACCTGGCCGAGACAAGACGCCCCGACGTGCCGTGGCGGCCCGCGCCACTCGCGCTTCACTGGATCGATTTCTTGCCTTTGGTCTTGCCGGATTTTGCCGTCTTGGCCGCCTTGCCCTGCCCGTGCCCACTTGTCATCTGGGTCGAAGTCATCGTTGATGCCGATGCGTCGGCGTTGCCGAGCACGGAATTTGAGTTGGCCCTGCCGGGCGAGTTTTGCACGTGCGAGATCGCATTCGCACTGGCATGTGAGGGACCTAGGGAATTCGAGCGCGCCACGCTGCGAACCGACGGGCCAACCGGAGTACCGCCCATGTGCGCGCTGTGCGCGGCCGCGGAAACCGCTGCGCCGTGTCCCGAACCTCCACCGCCGTGAGCGGCCCATGCAGGGAACGCCAGCGTGGCCGCGACAACACCAATCAAAATCGGTCGGAATACAATCTTGCGCATGATTTGTCCTCCTTCGAATTGCTGAACAGCCGCACCCCCCGAAAGCGGCTTCATGAACCTAGCAGCGACAATGGATACGCGGGCTGAACGCGCGGTGCATGTAATGTGCGCTTAACTTCCGCTTGACCTTGCCTCACGGCGCCGCCATTCTGCCGGCGCCTCGCAGCACACCGGTTCCAACGCCATTCCAGGAATTCACGAAGCAAATGAGCAGCAGATACAACGCCGCCGACATCGAAGTCTTGTCGGGTCTCGAACCGGTCAAGCGCCGGCCAGGAATGTACACGGACACGACGCGGCCGAATCACCTGGTCCAGGAAGTCGTCGACAACTCGGTCGACGAAGCGCTCGCCGGGCACGCGCACACGGTCGACGTCGTCGTCCACACCGACGGCTCGGTCGAAGTCAGCGACGACGGCCGCGGCATGCCGGTCGACATTCATCCTGACGAAGGAATTCCGGGCATCGAATTGATCCTCACGCGCCTGCACGCCGGCGGCAAGTTCTCGAACAAGAATTATCAATTTTCCGGCGGACTGCACGGCGTCGGGGTCTCGGTCGTCAACGCGCTGTCTTCGCAAGTCGAAGTCACGATCCGGCGCGACGGACAGGTCTACCGGATGGATTTCCGCAATGGCGACCGCGCGACCGACCTGAAGGTCGTCGGCAGCGTGGCGAAAAAGCAGACCGGCACCACGTTGCGCTTCTGGCCCGATGCGAAATATTTCGACTCGCCAAAGATTTCGCTGCCGAAGCTCAAGCACGTTTTGCGCGCAAAGGCCGTGTTGTGCGCGGGCCTCACGGTGCGGCTGACCGACGCGGCGACCGGCGAGAAAGAGGAATGGCACTACGAGGACGGACTTCGCGACTACCTGCGCTCGATGCTCGGCAACACCGAGTATCTGCCGGCCGAGCTTTACCTCGGGTCGCTCAAGCGCGACACGGCCGCCGTCGACTTCGCGCTCGCCTGGCTGCCCGAAGGCGACCTGACCCAGGAATCCTACGTAAACCTGATTCCAACCGTGCAGGGCGGTACCCACGTCAATGGCTTGCGCAGCGGACTGACCGAGGCGCTGCGCGAGTTCTGCGATATCCGCAACCTGCTGCCGCGTGGCGTCAAGCTTGCCCCGGAAGACGTCTGGGACCGCTTGTGCTTCGTGCTGAGCCTGAAAATGCAGGATCCGCAATTCTCCGGCCAGACCAAGGAGCGCCTGTCATCGCGCGATGCGGCGGGATTTGTGGAAAATGCGACACACGACGGCTTTTCCCTGTTCCTGAACCAGCACGTCGACCTCGGCGAGCGCATCGCCCAGATTGCGATCGAGCGGGCGACCTTGCGGCTCAAGGCCGAGAAGCAGATCGTGCGCAAGAAGATCACGCAGGGCCCCGCCCTGCCCGGCAAGCTGGCCGACTGCGCCTCGAGCGACCTGACGCGCACGGAGCTGTTCCTGGTCGAAGGCGACTCGGCCGGCGGCAGCGCGAAGCAGGCGCGCGACAAGGATTTCCAGGCGATCCTGCCGCTACGCGGAAAGATCCTGAATACCTGGGAAGTCGAATCCGGATCGGTCCTCGCCTCGCAGGAAGTGCATGACCTGGCCGTCGCGATCGGCTGCGATCCCGGCAAGGACGACATTTCCGGACTGCGCTACGGCAAGGTCATCATCCTCGCGGACGCAGATTCCGACGGCCTGCACATCGCCACGCTGCTGTCGGCACTGTTCGTGCGCCATTTTCCCGCGCTCGTGCGCGACGGCCACGTGTTCGTCGCAATGCCGCCGCTGTTCCGCGTCGACGTCGGCAAGCAGATGTTCTACTGCCTCGACGAGGCCGAACGCGAAGCGCTGCTGGCGAGGATCGAGCGCGAGAAGATCAAGGGCGCGATCAGCGCGACGCGCTTCAAGGGCCTCGGTGAGATGAATCCGTCGCAGTTGCGCGAATCGACGATCCACCCGGACACGCGCCGCCTGGTCCAGCTGACGATCGACACCGACGATGGCACATCGAAGCTGATGGACATGCTGCTGTCGAAGAAACGCGCAGCGGACCGAAAGGAATGGCTCGAGACCAAGGGCGATCTAGCTTCTCTCGAGGTATGACTCGATCGTAGGGTGGGCCTTGGCCCACCGTATTTTTTGTTGCCGAAAAGCGCGGTGGGCCAAGGCCCACCCTACGCGCTTTCTTTTTCGTCATTCCGGCGAACGCCGGAATTCCAGTGCCGTCGTGAAGTCGAATAAGGCGCTGGATCCCGGCGTTCGCCGGGATGACGAGCAACCACCGGTTCGACGAGCGCAGATCGGAACCCGTCAGCGCAGGCAGGCTTCGAGCAGCGTGCGGATTGTGCGCCGTAGGTTCGCGGCGCGGCCCTCGGCGTACGCGAACGAATCCTCGTCCATGTAATTCAGCTGCGCCAGTTCGAGCTGCACGGCCTCGACGCCTTCCGCCGGACGGCCGTAGTGGCGCGTGATGTAACCGCCTTTGAAGCGCCCGTTGACGATGAAGGAATAGTCGGACTGACTTTCCAGCACGCTCGTGAGTCGCTGCTGCAGTTGCGGTGAACAGCTGGCGCCGCTCGACGTGCCGAGATTGATATCCGGCAAGCGGCCATCGAACAAAAACGGCACGACGCTTCGAATAGAATGGCCTTCCCACAGGACGGCGCGGCCGTGCACGGATTTGACCCGCTCGACTTCCGCGGCCAGCGCGTCGTGATACGGGCGCCAATAACGCTCGACGCGCCGAACCACTTCGTCGTGCGACGGTTCCTGTCCCGGCAAATACATCGGCTGTCCCGAGAACTGCACGATCGGACACAGGCCGGTCGTGTTCTGTCCCGGATAGAGCGACGTATCGTCCGGCGGCCGATTCAGATCGACGACGTAACGGGAATACTTGGGCACGATGATCGATGCGCCCAGCTCGCGCGCGAATGCGTAAAGCCGCGCGACATGCCAATCGGTATCGGGCACGCGCCGCGCTTCTCGCGTCATGCGCATGGCAAGGTCGTCCGGCACTGCGGTGCCGTCGTGCGGCAGCGAGACGAACAACGGTGTCGTGCCCGAATGAAGCGTATACGTTTCCATCGATCCACTACGCCGTCCTCCCGCTCGCGCGGGAGAACGCATCTGCTCCTGCTCAGTCCTTCTTCGCCGGCGCTGGCGCCGGCGCCGCGATCGGAACGAACAGCGCGCTGGAACGCTGCCCGTCATGGTAGAGGCTCACGGTGACCTTGCGCGCATCCTTGCCGGTTTCTTCGGCAACGACGCCGCCGGCGTTGTAGTTCTTTTCGTTGTACATCGAGTTCACCGGCCCGATGACCAGACGCAGGCGGCTGCCGGCCTGGATGCGCCGCGCGACCCACATGAACTTGTCGAAATCATAGCGTTCGACCGAACCCTTCGGCACGAGTTTCCCGGCACGATTGCCGCCGCGATAGCGTGCGCGCATGAGGTCGTCGCTGAGGAACACAACCGTGCCATCGGGCTGGATTTCCGAAACGGTCGCATAAAAATCCGTATCGGGCTGGTCGATCGCGATCCATGCCGACAGCTTGAACGCGCCGGCGATGTCGGTCGCCTTCGGGAACGCGGCGGTGTGATAGACCAACTGCTTGCCGGCCTGCTGCAGCACGCGGCGCTGGTCGGTCAGCATGCTCTGCACTTCGACCGATTCGATCGCGGCTGAACTCGTGTCGAGCGGATCGTAAACGTAGCGATCGGGCTTGCCGCCGGCGGCCTTCGCAGCACCGAGCATGCCGGAAGCAAACACGTCGTTCGCGGCGCCGTCGCGTGAATCCAGGTACAGCGGGCGCATTTCACTCGTTACCGCTTCGAGCGTGCTGGCATAGCGCCAGTCTTCCGCGCCCTCGCCGACCACGTAGTAGGCAACGCGGTCCTTGAGAAACTCCGGTTTTGCGCCGGACTTCATCGTCCAGTCGTACCACTCCTTGTGCAGCTTGTTCATGTCGAGCAGGCTGGCCTTGCCGAAGGTCAGACCGGCGACGTCAGCCTTCGGCGTGCGCGTACCGGCATGATCCCACGGTCCGATGATCAGATAATGCTGTGCCTTGGCGTGATCGGAGGCGTGCGCCATGTGCTCGTGATAGTGGGCCATGGCGCCGGGCTGGTCGCCGTCGTACTGGCCGGTGATGCTGAGGATCGGCATGTCGAGTTTGGCGTACTGCGCCGCGGTCGGGTTGTAGCTGTCCCAGTAGGCATCGACCATCGGGTGTTCGATCCATGCCTGGAATACCGGCGAAGGATTGCCGACAACCGAATCGATATCCTTGAACGCGCGGTGGCCCAGGTACAGTTCCTTGAACTTGGCCGCCCAGAACGAACTGTCGCCGAAAATCTTCTCCTGGCTCGCGTGGCCGCTGGTCAGCGTCAGCCACTGCACGTCGTACGGATAGGCGATGTTGTTGCGGCGAGGAAAGTCGACGCCGGCGAACGGCGACGCGACCGGCACGATCGTGGTCAGGTGCGGCGGAAACTCCTTCGCCGTCGCCCACTGGTCGTAGCCGGCGTACGAGCCGCCCCACGTCGTGACCTTGCCGTTGCAGTAGCTCTGCTGCGCGAGCCATTCGACGACGTCGTGACCGTCCCTGGCCTCCTGAAGCATCGGCATGAAGTCGCCTTCCGAGTTGCCGCGGCCGCGCACGTCGACCGTCAGGTAGACGTAACCGTGGCCGGCAAAGTACATGCCGCGATCGTGGTAGCTCTGCGAGATGTACGGCGTCAACGTGAACACGCACGGCAGCGGCTCCTTCTGTCCCTGCGGCCGGTACACGGTCGCGTTGAGCTTGACGCCGTCGCGCAGCGGAATCCTGGCGCCCCATTGAAGGTCGACCGGATCACCGGCGTCGGCTGCCGGCGGCGTGTCGGCAAGAGCAGGACTGCACAATGTGAACAATGTTGCAAAAGCGGCAATCAGGCGGAATGTCATCGGGGCATTTCTCATTGGTTGAATCGGGCGGGTGAAAACGCTGCCGGATCGAGCGATGGCGCCTGGCCGGTAACCAGTTCACTGACCAGAAGGCCGGTCGCGGCCGACATGGTCACGCCGAGCATTCCATGTCCCGTGGCCAGGACGAGATTCCGCAGGCGGGCGGCGCGGCCGAGAATCGGCAGGTCGTCATAGGTCATGGGACGCCAGCCGTACCATTCCTCCACGACCTTGGGTCCTTCCGGCTCGTGCAGGTACTCGGCGGCTCCGCGCCTCAGCGCATCCAGCCGCGTGCGGTTCATCGAAGTGTCGTAGCCGGCGAACTCCATCGTGCTGCCGAGCCGATAACCGGAATTCCACGCGGTGACGCAAACAGCGCGTTCCTTGAGCGTCAGTGGAAGGCGTGGACAGCGCTGCGGACGCTCGTAGGTGATCGAATAGCCCTTGCCGGGCTGGATCGGGATGCGCAGGTCGAGCTGGCGCGCCAGCAGCGGCGACCACGCGCCGAGCGCGAACACGATGTCGCGGCCCGCGAACTCGCCGCGCTCGGTCGCCACCGCGTCGATGCGATCGCCAGCGAGGCGAAAGCCGGTGATCTTCGTCGACTCGAGGATATTTCCGCCCCTGGCCTTGACCGCCTGCGCCAACGCCGCCGCGTAGCGGTTCGGACGCAGGTGCGCGTCCTGGGCATTGAAGTAGCCGCCGATGATGCTGCCGTTCAATGCCGGCTCCAGTTCGCGGCAGCGCGCGCCATCGAGCACGTCCATCTGCATGCCGACGTCGCGCAACGTCTGCGGCAGCCATGCCGATTTTTCGAACGCGCGCGCGTCGCGGTAGACGTTGAGCGTGCCGGTCGTCTCGAACTCGCAATCCATGCCTTCGCTGCGAATCAGTTCCTCGATCGATTCGCGCGCCAGTCGCAGCAGCGGCGCCTTGGCGGCCGTGATGCGCTTGAAGTCGGCCCAGGTGCAGCGGTGGGCGAACTGCAGCAGCCACTCGAGCAGCGCGAAGTCGAGCCGCGGCGCGACCCGAAACGGCGCATCGGCCTTGAACAGCCAGCGCAGCGCCTGCGCGATCATCCCGGGCATCGCCAGCGGCATCGTGTGACTCGGCGTGATCGTGCCGCAGTTGCCGTGCGAGCATGCGCCGGCGGCGGTGTCCTGTTCCAGCACCGTCACACTGCGGCCGGCGCGCAGCAGATACAACGCGCAGGCAAGGCCGATGACCCCGCCGCCGAGGATCAGCACGTCGGTCCGGCGTTCCGGCAAAGTATCGTTTTCCATTATTTCGCGACGTAACCGGGGCCGCGCACGACCTGTCCGGGCTTCGCGCCGGTGTGCTCGCCGTCCTTGAGCACCTGCACGCCATTGACGAACACGTCGCGCATGCCGGTGGCGTACTGCTGAGGATGGTCGAAAGTCGCGTGGTCGATGATCGCCCCGGCGTCGAAGACCACGATGTCGGCATAGGCCCCGACCTTGATCTCGCCGCGGTCGCGCAGCTTCAGATTGTGCGCCGGCAGCGCCGACAGCCGGCGGACCGCATCGGCGAGGCTTGCGACGTGTTCGTCGCGGACATAGTGGCCGACGAAGCGCGAGAATGTGCCGTACGCGCGCGGATGCGGCTGGGACTTCAGGAATGCGCCCTCGGGTGCATACGATCCTTCGTCCGATCCGAGCGCCACCCACGGCTGCGACAGGCCGAGCTTGACGTTGTCCTCGGACATCAGGAAATACACCGTGCCGATGCGGCTGTGATCTTCGATGACGAGGTCGATCGCCGTGTCTTCAGGCGACTTGCCGCGCAGCTTGGCGACGGCCGCGAGCGTCTTGCCGGTGAGCGGCTTCAGCTGCTCGCTGTCGAACGACACGAGCAGGACGTTGTCCGGATTGCCGGCGGCGAGCAGCAGGTTTTCCCAGGCATTGGTCGGTTCGCGCATCTCCTTGACGACGCGGGCGCGCGTCGCCGGATCCTTGAGCCGTTTGATCCACTCGTCGACGCCGCCCTCCTGCACCCACGGCGGCATCGCCGCATCCAGCCCGGTCGCGCCGGCGGTGTAGGGATACATGTTCGCCGAAATATCCAGGCCCTTGGCGCGCTCCTCATCGATCTTCGCGATCGCCTGGCTGAACTTCGCCCAGTTGTCCTTGCCCGCGGCCTTGAAGTGATAGACCTCGCCATGAACATTGGCGCTGCGCGTGATCTTGATCAGCTCGTCGAGCGATTCCAGCAATCGGTTGCCCTCGCTGCGCATGTGCGAGATGTAGGCGCCGCCCGATTCCCCGGCGGCGGAAGCCAGCGCGATCAGTTCATCGGTTTTTGCATAGAACGCCGGCGCATAGATCAGCGCGGAGCCGACGCCGAGCGC
>DATIEJ010000168.1:0-17201 GCA_035455825.1 Rhodanobacteraceae bacterium
ACAAACGGCAGGCGAGGGAATGGCGGTTGCGCCAGCATTTGCAGCGCGTCGGCCGCGATGCGCTCGCGGTCGAGCGGAACGAGGCGCGCGCAGCCGAGGGCAACGCTCTCGGGTCGCTCGGTGTTCTCGCGCACCACGAGCACCGGCAGGCCCAGGTACGGCGCTTCTTCCTGGATGCCGCCCGAATCGGTGATCACGAGCCGCGAACGCAGCAGCAGAGCGATGAAATCGCGGTAGTCGAGCGGCTGCACCAGGGCTATTCGCGGATGCCCGCGCAAATGACGGCGGATGCGCGCGCCGACGGCCGGATTCGGATGCACCGGGCAGACCAGACCGAGCTCCGGGTCGGCCTCGAGCAGGTCGAGCACTGCGGCGCAGGCGACATCGAGACCCCGGCCGTAATTTTCGCGGCGGTGCAGGGTGAGCGTGACGATCGTCGGCGTTTCGGGCAGGAAAGGCAGCGGCGTCGGAATCGAATGCTCGACTTCGGTGCGCAGAAGATCGACGACCGTGTTGCCGACCTGAAATACACGGGTTGCGGGAACGCCTTCGTGCAGCAGGTTGCTGGTCGCCGCCACGGTCGGTGCGAAATGCAGCGCCGCGATCGGAGCGATGCGGCGGCGAAACAACTCTTCCGGGAACGGACGCCAGGGATGGTCGCTGCGCAGCCCGGCTTCGACGTGGGCAAGCGGCAACCCGAGGTCGCGCGCGGCCAGTGCGGTGGCGTAGGCAGTCGATGTATCGCCCTGGGCGACGAGCAACGCGGTTCGGCTGGACAACGCGATTGCGCGGACGCGCTCGCGCAGTGCGCGCACGGCATGCGACAGCGACATCGGCATCAATTGTCCGGGCGCAAGGTCGCAGTCGATGCCCAGATGCGAGAAAGTCCGGCGCACCATGCTATCGTGCTGGCCGCTGTTGAGCAGCAAGGCAGCGCAGCCGTCGCTTGCGCGCAAGGCGGTGACGAGGCTGGCGAGTTTGAGGCACTCCGGTCGCGTGCCAGCAACAACGAGCACGCCGGATTCGCCGTGAGGAAGAGTAGTCAGGTGTTTCCCCTAAGGCCTCAGGTGGCGCGCGCTCGGGCGGCGCGCTGCTCGGTTCCCATCGGGGACACTCGAACTTACAATAGATTACATGAAGTTACAGATATTTACCCGTGTCGTGGCTCACGGAAGAAGTGCACCGACTCGCCGACCCCGCAGCCGGAACTGGACTGGAAACTCGCCGGGACCGTTCCGAGCCGGTAAACTATCGCTTTACCAGCATCGGAATTGTGCTGCGTCATGACTCCCCTGATTTTCGTGACCGGTGGTGTGGTGTCCTCCTTGGGCAAGGGCATCGCCTCCGCCTCCCTGGCTGCCATCCTCGAAGCGCGCGGCCTGCGCGTGACGATGATGAAGCTCGATCCCTACATCAACGTCGATCCGGGCACGATGAGCCCGTTCCAGCACGGCGAGGTCTACGTCACCGACGACGGCGCCGAAACGGACCTCGATCTCGGCCACTACGAACGGTTCGTGCGCACGCGCCTGACCGGCAAGAATTCGATCACGACCGGAAAGATCTATGAATCGGTGATCCGCAAGGAGCGGCGTGGCGACTATCTCGGCGCTACCGTCCAGGTCATTCCGCACATCACCGACGAGATCAAGCACTGCATCCACGAGGCGACCCAGGGCTACGACGTCGCGCTGGTCGAAATCGGAGGAACGGTCGGCGACATCGAGTCGCAGCCGTTCCTCGAGGCGATCCGCCAGATCCGCATCGAGCAAGGCATCGACAAATGCTTGTTCATGCACCTGACCCTGGTGCCGTACATCAAGGCCGCCGGCGAGATCAAGACCAAGCCGACCCAGCATTCGGTCAAGGAACTGCGCGCGCTCGGTATCCAGCCCGACGTGCTGCTGTGCCGCTGCGAACAGCCGCTGCCGCAGTCCGACCGGCGCAAGATCGCACTGTTCACGAACGTGCCGGAGAAGGCCGTCATTAGCGCGGTCGACGTCGACACGATCTACAAATTGCCGCTGTGGCTGCACGACCAGGGCCTGGACGACATCGTCGTTTCGCACCTGCGCCTCGACGCCAAGCCGGCGAATCTCGGCGAGTGGGACAACACGGTCGCTGCAATCGAGCATCCGAAGCACGACGTCACGATTGCGATCATCGGCAAGTATGTCGAGCACAAGGACGCGTACAAGTCGCTCGGCGAAGCGTTGCGCCACGGCGGCCTGAAACAGTCGACGCGCGTGAATCTGCGCTGGATGGAGTCCGAGGATATCGAGGCGCGCGGCGCCGAGGTGCTCAAGGACGTCGACGGCATCCTCGTGCCGGGCGGATTCGGCAAGCGCGGTTTCGAGGGCAAGATCGCGGCGGCGCGCTATGCGCGCGAACACAAGATTCCCTACTTCGGCATCTGCTACGGTATGCACGCGGCGGTCGTCGATTTCGCGCGCAACATCGCCGGTCTCGAAGGTGCTAACTCGAGCGAGAACGAACGCCATTGCAAGGACCCGGTGATCGCGCTGATCACGGAGTGGACGACGGGCACGGGCGACGTCGAGCGCCGCAGCGAGGATTCCGACCTGGGCGGCACGATGCGCCTCGGCGCGCAGGAATGCCGGTTGAAAGCCGGATCGATCTCGCGCGAGCTGTATGGCCAGGACATCATTCGCGAGCGCCATCGCCACCGCTACGAATTCAACAACCGCTATCGCCAGCAGTTCGAGGATCTCGGCCTGGTCGTCGCCGGCAAGTCGATGGACGATCTGCTCGTCGAAATGGTCGAGTTGTCGCCGCAGAAACATCCGTGGTTCGTGACCTGCCAGTTCCATCCGGAATTCACTTCGACGCCGCGCGACGGCCATCCGCTGTTCAATGGTTTCGTTCGCGCCGCACTCGAGTACAAGACCGTGCGCAATGCGCCGCGGTTTGCCGCTGAAGCTGTCGCATGAAGACTCGCGGCATGCTTTTCTCCCTCCCCTTCAAGGGGAGGGCCGGGGTGGGGATGGTATCTGCATCGAGCCCAATTCAACCCCATCCCCACCCAACCCTTCCCTTGAAGGGGAGGGCTGAAGCGCCACGCTCACCGGGGCAATTTGTTCGATGAAACTTTGTGGTTTTGAAGTCGGTCTCGACAAACCCCTGTTCCTTATCGCCGGTCCCTGCGTCGTCGAATCCGAGCAACTGCAGATCGACACCGCCGGTACGCTGAAGGAAATCACGACGCGCCTCGGCATTCCATTCATCTTCAAGTCGAGCTACGACAAGGCCAATCGCACGTCGGCGTCGAGCTACCGTGGCCTGGGCATCGATGAAGGCCTGCGAGTCCTTGGCGAAGTCAAACGCCAGCTGGGCGTGCCGGTGCTGACCGACGTCCACGAATACACGCCGCTCGACGAGGTTGGTGCCGTCGTCGATGTGCTGCAGACGCCGGCCTTCCTGTGCCGCCAGACCGACTTCATCCAGAACGTCGCGAAGGCCGGCAAGCCGGTCAACATCAAGAAGGGGCAGTTCCTGTCGCCGTGGGAGATGAAGCACGTCAGCGACAAGGCGCTGGCGACTGGCAACGCGCAGATCATGGTCTGCGAGCGCGGCGCGAGCTTCGGCTACAACAACCTCGTCTCCGACATGCGCAGCCTCGCCGTGATGCGCGACACCGGCTGTCCGGTCGTGTTCGACGCGACGCATTCGGTGCAGTTGCCGGGCGGCGCGAGCGGCAAGTCCGGAGGGCAGCGCGAATTCGTGCCGGTGTTGTCGCGCGCGGCCGTCGCCGTCGGCATCGCCGGCATTTTCATGGAGACGCATCCGGATCCTGACAAGGCGCTCAGCGACGGGCCGAACGCATGGCCGCTGCCGAAGATGCAGGCGCTGCTCGAAACCCTGCTCGAACTCGATCGCGCCACGAAGCGCGCCGGACTTCTCGAATCCTCCCTGTGAACCGCACCGACCGATGAGCACGATCACCCACGTACACGCGCGCGAAATCCTCGACTCGCGCGGAAACCCGACACTCGAAGCCGAGATCACGCTCAGCGACGGCTCGTTCGGTCGCGCCCTGGTGCCGAGCGGCGCATCTACCGGCTCGCGCGAAGCGGTCGAATTGCGCGATGGCGACAAGTCGCGTTATCTCGGCAAGGGCGTGAAGAACGCGGTTGCGAACGTAAACGGCGCGATCGCGCAGACACTGAAGGGCTTCGACGCGTCGGACCAAAAAGGTCTCGACGGCAAACTCATCGCGCTCGACGGCACGCCGAACAAGAGCCGCCTCGGCGCGAACGCGTTGCTCGGTGTGTCACTCGCGAACGCACACGCCGTCGCTGCAAGCCGCAAGCAACCCCTGTGGAAATATCTTCCAGCCCTCAGCCCTCAGCCCTCAGCCCTGGGGCCGGCCTTGCCGGTCCCCATGATGAACATCGTCAACGGCGGCGCGCATGCCGACAACAACGTCGACATGCAGGAGTTCATGGTGCTGCCGGTCGGCCTTCCGAATTTTGCCGAGGCGCTGCGTGCCGGGGTGGAAATTTTCCATTCGCTCAAGAGCGTGCTCAAGGCGAAGGGCCTGAACACGGCGGTGGGCGATGAAGGCGGCTTCGCGCCGGACCTGAAATCGAATGAACAGGCAATCGAGGTTATTCTCGAAGCAATCGCGAAGGCCGGTTATGCGGCCGGCAAGGACGTCTACCTCGGATTGGACGTCGCCAGCTCCGAGTTCTACAAGGACGGAGCCTATCGTCTCGATGGCGAGGGCAAGACATTGTCGTCGGCACAGCTGATCGATTTCTACGCGGGCTGGTGTGCGAAATATCCGATCATCACGATCGAGGATGGCATGGCCGAGGGTGACTGGGACGGCTGGAAGGCGCTGACCGAGCGGCTCGGGAAGAAGGTCCAACTGGTCGGTGACGACCTGTTCGTGACCAATACCGCAATCTTCAAGCAGGGCATCGAGCGCAGCATTGCCAACGCGATCCTGATCAAGGTGAATCAGATCGGCACGCTGACTGAAACGCTCGAGGCGATCGCGATGGCTGCGGCGGCGAACTATGCGTCGATCGTTTCGCATCGCTCGGGCGAGACCGAAGACACGACGATCGCGGACATCGCGGTCGCGACGACGGCGACGCAGATCAAGACCGGCTCGCTCTGCCGCTCCGATCGCGTGGCCAAGTACAATCAGTTGCTGCGCATCGAGGAAGCACTCGGCGCGCAGGCGCGCTATGCGGGCCGCTCGGCATTTCCCAATGTGCCGGGTCTGGTGGGCTGATCGGACCCAGGCGTGCTGCGCTACGTCGCACTATTGCTGCTGATCCTGCTGCTGGCGTTGGAAGTCAAATTGTGGACCGGCGACTGGAGCCTGCGCGAAGTCTGGCGCCTGCGTCAGCGCGTGGCCGAGCAGAAACTGGAAAACCAGAAGCTCAAGCAGCGCAACGAGGCGTTGTCGGCCGAAGTGCAGGACCTGAAGAACGGCAACGAAGCGATCGAGGAACGCGCGCGCTCCGAGCTCGGCCTGGTCAAGCCCGACGAAACGTTTTACCAGGTCGTCGAGCCGACAGCCGACCCCAAGAAGAATGGCGATGAGCGACACTGATGCGGGACTGTGGTGTGTCGTGCCAGCGGCTGGCCGCGGTTCGCGTTTTGGCGGCGCAATACCCAAGCAGTACCTGACGCTGCACGCCAAGCCGCTGCTGCTGCTGACGCTCGAACGCCTGGCTGTGCACCCGCGCGTTTCGGGTCTGATGGTTGCAATCGCAGCGGACGATCATCGCTGGCCGGGAATCTCCACGTGCCTCGGCAAGCCCGTGGCGACGACGAACGGCGGCGCGCAGCGTTCCGATTCCGTGCTGGCCGGATTGCGCGCGCTGCGTGGCAGAGTCGACGACGATGACTTCGTGCTCGTCCACGACGCTGCCAGGCCTTGCGTACTCGCTGCGGACATTGATCGGCTGATCGATCTTGGGATGCCTGCGGGCGGTGCGCTGCTGGCCGCACCGTTGCGCGATACGCTCAAGCGCGCCGATGCGACCGGTCGCGTTGAAGCCACCGAGCCTCGCGAGGGACGCTGGCGCGCGCTGACGCCGCAGCTGTTCCGGCTCGGCGAACTCGTCGCCGCGCTCGAATCCGCGCAAGCCGCCGGCATCGAAGCGACGGACGAGGCAATGGCGATGGAGCGCATGGGTCATCGCCCGTTGCTGGTCGAGGGTGCCGAGAGCAATATCAAGGTCACGACGCGGGCCGATCTGGCGTTGGCGGAATTTTTGATTGAAGAGCTGAGGGCTGAGGGCTGAGAGCCAGAAGCGTCGCGGTTCTTTGATTGAATTCGAATTCGGATTTCACAAAGGCGAGGAACGAACAGTGGTCAGCGGAATATTGCAACAGTCGCCACAGCACGACGCCATCGTGTCTTTTCAGCCCTCAGCCCTCAGCCCTCAGCCCTGACTCACATGCGCATCGGCCAAGGCTACGACGTCCACGCATTCGGCAGCGGCGATCACGTCGTACTCGGCGGCGTGCGGATTACGCACACGCAGGGCGTCGTCGCGCATTCCGACGGCGATGTTGTGATTCACGCGCTGTGCGATGCGATTCTGGGCGCGCTGGCGCAGGGCGACATCGGCCGGCACTTCCCACCCTCGGACGAACGCTGGCGCAATGCCGATAGCCGCAAGTTCCTGCGGCGTTGTTCCGAACTCATGCATGAAGGCGGATTCGTGCTCGGCAATGCCGACGTCACCGTCGTTTGCGAGCAGCCGAAGATTGCGCCGCATGCCGATGCGATGCGCGCGAACCTGGCCGAAGACCTCGGCTGCGACGTAGCCGAAATCAGCATCAAGGCAACGACGAGCGAGCGGCTTGGCTTCACCGGGCGCGGCGAAGGCATTGCGGCGCAGGCCGTCGTGCTTTTGAAGTGGGCCGGTCCTGGGCCGGACTGATGGCGCAATCCGGGCTTCCTTTTGCCTACGGCGGGCCGCCGTTGCGCGGCGTGATGCGCGCGACGCCGGAGGACTTCTTCGTCGACGAAGAACTCGGTTTCGAACCCGATGGTGCGGGCGAGCACGCGTTCGTCCGGATCGAGAAACGCGGGGCCAACACCGAGTGGGTCGCGCGCCAACTCGCTCGGCTGGCGGCAGTCGGTCCGAATGCCGTGAGCTATGCCGGCATGAAGGATCGGCATGCGGTTACGCGGCAGACGTTTTCGATTCATCTTCCGGGCCGGCCGGATCCTGATTGGAGTTCGCTGCAGCACCCGGAATTCCGCGTCCTGGACTGTCGGCGTCACAGCCGCAAGCTCAAGCGGGGCGCGCACAAGGCGAACGTTTTTCGCATCGTGCTACGTGACGTCAGTGGCGATCGGTCTGCGGCGGAAGCCGTCCTGGAGCAGATCGGAGCTGGCGGCGTTCCAAACTATTTCGGCGAACAGCGGTTCGGCCGCGGCGGCGACAATCTCGAACGTGCGCGCGCGATGTTTTCGGGCCGGCGAGTGCAGCGCCACGAACGGGGTCTTCTGCTGTCGGCTGCGCGCTCACATCTCTTCAATCGTGTGCTTGCGCAGCGCGTGGACGCCGGCAATTGGAACAAGGGTCTCGACGGGGAAGTCTGGATGCTGGCCGGCAGCCACAGCATCTTCGGACCCGAGCCGCCGACACCCGAGTTGGTCGCTCGGCTTGCGAGCGGGGACATCGATCCGACCGGACCGCTGTGGGGGGCTGGCGAACTGCGTTCCGTCGGCGATGTCGCGAAGATCGAACAGGATAGCGGCGCGCGCGACGCCGATCTGATCCAGGGCCTGGTCCGCTGCGGGCTGCGCCAAGAGCGCCGCGCGCTCGTCCTTCGGCCATCGGACCTTGCTGCAACGTGGCTGCCGGAATCTGCCCTCGACCTGAGATTTAGATTGAACAAAGGCTTGTATGCGACGGTTTTAATTAGAGAAATATGCAACGTAGACGCGATCGAGGAGGGTTCGGAGTAGACGTGGCAAAATTTGATACCTGACGGCTTGCCCGTGGGCCTATAGTTGTCGATGTGGTTCCTGAGTTTGTGCAAGCGCATCGATCAGGAGGCTGTCATGCATCGATCAGTGTGGGCTATTGCCGGGCTGAGTTTGTGCCTGTGTGCCTGTGCGACGAGTGGGCCGCGGCACTCTGAGGCGACGACGCAAAGTCCGAACGAAGGCACGCTGGATGGCGACTACGATCAGGTCAAGGTCGCGACCGTCAATCGCTGGGCCCTGGATCATGGCGCGACCGTGATCTGGAATCATTATCCGCAGAGGCGCAAGAGCGCCGATGGCGGTTGAGGACGCGCCGGAAGGCGGGCGACGGAATCAAGGCTCGCGGATTTTCATTCGTGACGCAGCAACACGATGACGGCACCGGTGCCTCCCTCGGCCGGCGGTGCAGACGCGAACGCGAGCACGTCGCCGCGCTGACGCAGCAGGCCGTCGGTCAGGCGCTTGAGCACCGGCCCTTGCGCGCGCGAGCGCAGTCCCTTGCCATGAATGATCCTCACGCAGAGCCGGCCTGTGCGCTGGCACTCGTTGAGGAACATCTTGATCGCCCCACGCGCGACTTCGGTTGTCATCTGGTGCAGGTCGATCTCATCGGCGATGCTGAAGTGACCACGTTTCAGGCGGCGCAGCAGACGCGGCGAGAGTCCCGGTTTCAGGTAACTCAACTCCTCGCCGACTTCTATCTCGGCCGGATCGATCAGCGAACGCATCAGTTCGGCTGGCACGCGCGCCTCGTCGAGACGTGACTGAACGGGTTCGGGCGGCGGCTGCGGACGTGCCGGCGATACGCCTGGGTCCCTCATGCGGCGCACTTTGCCGACGGCTTGCTCGAACAGGCGCAGGTCCTCTTCGCTGACGGTTGCGGCGTCCCTGGTCTTGCGCGGACTCATGCTGGAAGCTTAGCAGAGCCGCGTTCGCGTTCAGTTTACGCATCGGCTCCGGTACAATCGGCAATCAAATTCTTGCCCGCCTGCGCATTGCGCCCGGCGCTCTTTCGTGGAATACGCATGCGTGTATTGGTCAGCAACGACGATGGCGTCGACGCGCCCGGCATCCATTTTCTCGCCCGGCGCCTGTCCATCGTCGGCGAAGTCATCGTCGTGGCCCCTGATCGCGACCGCTCCGGCGCGAGCAATTCACTGACGCTCGACCAGCCGATTCGCGTGACCCGGCTCGACGACGGCCGCTATCGCGTCGCCGGCACGCCGACCGACTGCGTGCATCTCGCGCTGGCCGGCTTGCTCGATGTCGAACCGGACATCGTCGTGTCCGGCATCAACAATTCGGCCAACCTCGGCGACGACGTGATCTATTCCGGCACCGTCTCGGCCGCGATGGAAGGGCGTTTCCTCGGCCTGCCGGCCATCGCCGTGTCGCTCGCCGCGAAGGATCACAAGGGCGAACATTACGCGAGCGCCGCGCAGGCGGCCCTGGCCATCATGCAGCGGCTGCTGGTCGATCCGCTGCCGGCCGACACGATCCTCAACGTCAATGTTCCGGATCGTCCGTGGAGCGAACTGCGCGGCTTCGCGGTGACCCGGCTCGGGCGCCGTCATCGATCGGCTCCGTGCATAGCGCAGACCGATCCTCGCGGCCGGCCGATCTACTGGATCGGCCCTCCGGGCGAGGCCGAGGACGACGGTCCCGGCACCGATTTCCACGCCGTGCGCGAAGGCTATATTTCGATAACGCCTATCCAGGTCGACCTGACGCGCTATCAGGCGCTGGACAAGGTTGCCGGCTGGGTGTCGTCGCTGTCGCTCGAACTCGGCGCCGCCGCATGAATGTGTTTTCGCGACAGACGCCCGAGGCGCGCGGCCTCGGCATGACATCGCAGCGGGCGCGCGACCGGCTGGTCGAGCGTCTCAAGAGCGAAGGCATTGCCGACCGGCGTGTGCTGGACGTGATCGGCCGTTTGCCGCGGCACTTGTTCATCGAAGAAGCGCTGGCCTCGCGCGCCTACGAAGACACGGCACTGCCGATCGGCCTCAGCCAGACGATCTCGCAGCCGTGGGTCGTTGCGCGCATGACCGAAGCGCTGATCGAGGGCAAGGTGCCGGACAAGGTGCTCGAGATCGGCACCGGTTCGGGATACCAGGCGGCCGTGCTCGCCGCGCTGGTGAAAAATGTATACACGGTCGAGCGCATCGAGGAACTGCTGCGCAATGCGCGCCGGCGCTTCCGCAAGCTCGGCATCGAGAACATCCGTTCGCGGCACGCCGATGGCCGGCTCGGCTGGCCAGAGCATGCGCCGTACGACGCGATCATCCTCACCGCGGCCGGTGAACAGGTCGACGCCGACCTGTTTGCGCAACTCGCCCCGGACGGCGTGCTCGTCGCTCCGGTCGGCGCCCCGGGACAGCAACGCCTGCTGCGTTTTCGCCACGGCGAAAAGGGCTGGGTCAGCGAAGCACTCGGCATGGTGAGTTTCGTGCCGTTGCTCGGTGGCGTGACTTGACCGCGACCAATGGCAAGTGGCGCGGACCTTCACGAGTTTGCGGCAGTGACAGTGCGGTGTGCGACGACGCAAAGCTGTCGCGGGCAATCCTGCTTGTTTCGACCGTTTCCGCATCGAACGGCGCAGCTTCGTCGTCGTGCCCGTCCTGCGACGAAAGGCTTTCCAGCTGATGCGCATTTTCAAGCCGCTGTACGAATACGCATTGCGCTGGTCCGCGCACCCGCGCGCGCCCTGGTATCTGGGTGGTCTGAGCTTCATCGAAGCTTTCATATTTCCCGGCGCGCCAGAAATCATGCTGCTGCCGATGACGCTGGCGAAGCCGCAAAATTGGGCCCGCTATGCGACGATAAGCCTGGCATGCTCGATGGTCGGTTCGGTGATCGGCTACATGATGGGCCATTACGGATTCGAACTCGCCCGGCCCTTGCTCGAACGTCTCGGCTGGTTGTCGGGAATCGATGCTTACGTCATGCAGTTGAAGTCGCTCGATGGCTGGGCGGTATTCTGGCTGCTGGTCGTCGGCGGATTCACGCCAGTGCCGCTGAAGATTTTTACCTGGGCCTCGGGAATCGTCGGTGTCCCGATGTTTGCATTCCTCCCCGCCATGCTGGTGGGGCGCGGCAAGCGGGTATATCTGCTCTGCGGCCTGATCCGGCTCGGCGGCGAGCGCGCCGAGGAGGCGGTGCACCGCTGGATCGAGTGGATTGCGTGGGGAGTGTTGTTGCTGCTGGTCCTGGTCGGCGTGTATTTCAAATACCTGCATTGAAGGCACATGATTCGGCGTCCCGCGATTTTCACGCTCCTGAATCAAGCACGGTCGACGCGGCCTGAGTTGCGCGCCTCGCGTGCGTTCGCATATCTGCCGAATCGCACGTCGGCGTTCGTCGTCATCGCGGTGTTGCTCCTTGCGTCATGCTCATCGAATCCGCCGGCACCGGTCGTCAACTTGTCGACCACGGTGCAGGCGCCGGCAGATGAAGCTACGCCGCGCAAGGCAGCAAGCGCTGGCGCGACTTACCGGGTCGTGCGCGGAGACACGCTTTACGCAATTGCGTTTCGCAACGGCGTCGATTTTCGCGAACTTGCGGCCTGGAACGGTATCGAGCCGCCGTATCGGATTTATGCCGGGCAGGATTTGCGCCTCGGTCCACTAAACGCGCAGCAGCAATCGAGCTCGCGCTCGGTAGCGCCGGCTCCGGTCGCGCCAACGCACCCTCCTGCAACTGCTGCAACTGCCGCTCCGCCCGTTGCGCCCACGGCGCCGGCGAATCAGAACGGCAGGACGAGCGGTGGAATGTTCGAAGACGTGCCGGCGACTCCGGCAGTACCGGCAGAGCAGACAACTTCGGCTCCCTCAACAACCTCGCAGCGTCCCGGGTCTGCGGAAATTCCAGCAGCACCAGCCGCTCCAGCCGTTCCATCGACCGTGACCGAAGCTCCAGCCAAACCGGCGGCGGCGCCAAAGCCGCCCGAGGCCGTCGCCGTCAACGGCGCTGGCGGGCCGGCATGGCGATGGCCCGGCAAGGGGCCGCTGATCGGCAGCTTCGTGGCGGGCGACCAGACGCGCCAGGGCATCGACATTGGAGGAACGGCCGGGGATCCGGTACTTGCCGCCGCTGATGGCGAGGTCGTCTATAGCGGCAACGGCCTGCTCGGCTATGGCGAACTGATCATCGTCAAGCATAACGCGAGCTTCCTGTCGGCCTACGGTCACAACCGCAAGCGCCTCGTGCAGGAAGGCGAAAAGATCAAGGCCGGGCAGCAGATTGCCGAAATGGGGTCGAGCGCAAGCGCGCGCGATGAATTGCATTTCGAGATACGAAAGAACGGCAAGCCGGTCAATCCGATCGACTACCTGCCGCCGCGCTGAATCAGCGTCCGCTCCGCGCGTGCCCTCGTCCGGATGCGTCGACTCGTGCCTGATCGGCGCGTGACGGAGTATTCTCGGCATATGGGCTTGTTGCCTTCCGCCGCCGAACTTGAAACCGAAGACCTGTTCGAGCTGATCGACGCGATCGAGCCGCAGGACGAGGAAACGCGCAATTCCACCAGCGCCTACCTCAACGAGATCGGATTGATCCCGCTGCTGAGCGCCGACGATGAGTTGCGGCTGGCGGCGCTCGTCCAGTCAGGAGACACGGAAGCGCGCCGCCAGATGATCGAGGCGAATCTGCGCCTCGTCGTTGCAGTGGCGCGCGGCTATGTCGGACGCGGCGTGGCGCTGCTGGACCTGATCGAAGAGGGCAACCTCGGGCTGATCCGCGCGGTCGAGAAGTTCGATCCGGATCGCAAGCTGCGCTTTTCCACGTATGCCGTGTGGTGGATCCGCCAGTCGGTGCAGCACGCGCTGATGCATCAGAGTCGCACCGTGCGCGTTCCGGTCCACGTGTTGCGCGAACTGGCGCAGGTGCTGCGCGCGCGCAGGCAGTTGATCATGAGCCTGGCGCGTCCGCCGACGATGGAGGAGCTTGCGCAGGCGATCGGCAAGAATCCAACGGCGGTGGCCGAACTGTTCTGCGTCACCGAACACATCAGTTCGCTCGACGCGCCGCGTTCCGAAAGCGACGATCGCGCGCTGCTCGAGCAGATGGTCAGCGAGGAGACCGTTGGGCTCGGGCCGGTGGAGGATGCGCCAACGAGCCGCATCGATGCGCTGATCGCCGAGTTGCCGGCACGCCAGCGCCAGGTGCTCGAGCGACGCTATGGTCTGAATGACCACGGCGTGCAGACCCTGGCGGAGATCGCCGCCGAGTTTGGCCTGACGCGCGAGCGTGTCAGGCAGATCCAGAGCCAGGCGCTGGGCAAGCTGCGCGTCATGGTCGAGCGCCAGGCCTGAGCGGATCAACCCGGCAGGAGGAACACCGCGACCGCGCGCCGGCCTTCGCCGATAAGCACGTTGAACGTGCGTGCTGCTGCAGCATTGTCCATCGTTTCGAGGCCGACGCGGCGCTTGAGGAATTCGGCAAGAATGGCCGCAGCCGGAAAGGTGATTCGGGCACCGGTGCCCAGCAGTACGACCTCGGGTTCGAGCGACAGCACTTTATCGATCGCGGATGCGTCGAAATCCTCGACGCGGCGCGGCGGAAAATCCTCGATTACCGCCTCGGCGTTGAGCACCACGCTGCGTTCGTAGACGCGATCGATGATCGTGACCGAATTGGCATCGGCCTTGCGCACGAACAACTGGTGCTCGTTGCGGTGTTCGGTCAGCTGCATGCTCGTGCTTTCGAATCTATCCTGGACAGCGGAAATCCGTGCGCCGCACGGGTTGCGGACAGCCTGCCGTCATTTGGGCAACGCGAGCTTTGGCTTGTCCGCGTTGCGCCGATAGAAACAGGCGACCTTGCCGATGCTCTGCACGAGTTCGGCGTGGCCCGCCTCGCCGAGCTTTCCGATCTGCGCGGCGCGCTCTTCCCGATCGTCTCCGGCCAGCTTGACCTTGATCAGTTCATGATCATCCAGGGCGATCGAGAATTCGGCGATCAGGGCGTCGCTGACCCCCTTGTTGCCGACCATGATGACCGGTTTCAGGTTGTGGGCGAGACCGCGCAGGTAGCGCTTCTGGCTGGAGGTCAGGGGCATCAGTGAGGGACCGGACGAGTGAAAAAGGCGACGAGTGCAAGGCACCGCGGGTTGCGACAGGGTATCATGCCGCCATGCAGCATCCGCATCGTCCGGGCGTCTAGAACGTGGCGCGAAGCAAATCCAGCGGGCGTTGGCTCAAGGAGCACTTCAGCGATCCTTATGTCAAGCGGGCGCAGGCCGAAGGATGGCGTTCGCGCGCCGTTTTCAAGCTCGAGGAATTGCTCCAGCGCGACCACCTGCTCAAGCCGGGGATGGTCGTGGTCGATCTCGGTGCGGCCCCCGGCGGCTGGTCTCAGATGGTGCGCGAGAGCCTGCGCGAGCGCGGCCACGACACCGGCCGGGTCGTTGCGCTGGACATCCTGCCCATGCAGGGAATCGGCGGCGTGGAGTTCATCGAGGGCGATTTTCGAGAGGAATCAGTGCTCAAGCAGCTCGAAGCGCTGCTGAACGGCCAGCCGGTCGATCTTGTGCTGTCGGATATGGCCCCCAATATCAGCGGCGTAGAGTCAGTCGATCAGGCGAGGGCAATGCACCTGGCGGAGCTGGCCCAGGCATTTGCGGCTGCGCACCTGAAGCCAGGAGGAGCGTTCCTGACAAAACTCTTTCAGGGGCGAGGATTTGACGATTACTTACGTGGCTTGCGCGCAGACTTCGAGCGCGTCAGCATTCGCAAGCCGAAGGCGTCGCGCGCGCGCAGTCCGGAAGTGTATGCGCTCGCGACCGGACGGCATGGCACTGATGCGGTTGGCAGTTTACCCAAGGTAACGAAATGAACGAAATGGCGAAGAATCTGCTGCTCTGGGTCGTGATCGCGGTCGTCCTGATCGCCGTGTTCCAGAGCTTCAATCCGCGCACCGACCCCAGCACGCTGTCGTACTCGGAATTCATGCAGAAGGTCGAGAACAACGACGTGGCGGAAGTGCTGATCCGCAACGACAACCGCACGATAGACGCCAAGCTCAAGGACGGCAACAAGCTGCATACGACTGCATTGCTGACCGACAAGACCGTCGACGACATCAGCAAGCACGCCAAGGTGACGGTCGAGCCGACCGACAACAGCGGTGCGCTGTGGCGCATCCTGCTCGACTGGGTCCCGTTCCTGATCTTCATCGGCCTGCTGGTCTACTTCATGCGGCAGATGCAGGCCGGAGCCGGCGGACGCGGGGCGATGTCGTTCGGGCGCTCTCGCGCGCGGCTGCAGGGCGAGGACCAGGTCAAGGTCACGTTCGCCGACGTCGCCGGTGTCGACGAGGCCAAGGAAGAAGTCCAGGAACTCGTCGAGTTCCTGCGCGATCCGTCGAAGTTCCAGAAGCTCGGCGGCCGAATTCCGCGCGGCGTGCTGATGGTCGGTTCGCCCGGCACCGGCAAGACCCTGCTGGCCAAGGCGATTGCCGGCGAGGCCAAGGTGCCATTCTTCACGATCTCCGGTTCCGACTTCGTCGAGATGTTCGTCGGCGTCGGCGCCTCGCGCGTGCGCGACATGTTCGAGCAGGCCAAGAAGCACGCGCCGTGCATCATCTTCATCGACGAAATCGACGCGGTCGGCCGCCATCGTGGCGCCGGTCTCGGCGGCGGTCATGACGAGCGCGAGCAGACGCTGAACCAGTTGCTGGTCGAGATGGACGGCTTCGAGGGCAACGAAGGCATCATCGTCATTGCCGCGACGAACCGTCCCGACGTGCTCGACCCGGCGCTGCTGCGGCCGGGCCGCTTCGACCGTCAGGTCGTCGTGCCACTGCCGGACCTGCGCGGCCGCGAGCAGATCCTCAAGGTGCACATGCGCAAGGTGCCGCTGTCGGTGGACGTCAATCCGAGCGTGATCGCGCGCGGTACGCCTGGCTTCTCCGGCGCGGACCTGGCCAACCTCGTCAACGAGGCGGCGCTGTTCGCCGCGCGCTTCAACAGCCGCGAAGTCATGATGGACCACTTCGAGCGCGCCAAGGACAAGATCATGATGGGCAGCGAGCGCAAGTCCATGCTCATGAGCGAGGACGAGAAGAAGCTGACCGCGTATCACGAAGCCGGCCACGCGATCGTCGGCCGCCTCGTGCCCGATCACGATCCGGTTCACAAGGTCACGATCATCCCGCGCGGCCGGGCGCTCGGCGTCACGCTGTTCCTGCCCGAGAACGACCGCTACAGCCACAGCAAGACATTCCTCGAGAGCCGTCTTGCCAGCCTGTACGGCGGCCGCGTGGCCGAGGAACTGATCTTCGGCGACGACAAGGTTACGACCGGTGCGTCGAACGACATCCAGCGCGCGACCAGCCTGGCGCGCGACATGGTCACGAAGTACGGCCTGTCGCCGGAGCTCGGGCCGATGACCTACACCGAGGAAGAGGACGAAGTGTTCCTCGGCCGTTCGGTCACGCAGCACAAGCACGTGTCCGAGGAAACGGCGCGCAAGATCGACGAGGTCGTTCGCGCCGTGATCGACAACGCCTACCACCGCGCACGCGAACTGCTGACGACGAACATCGACAAGCTGCACACGATGGCGCAGACGCTGCTGCAATATGAAACGATCGACGGCGAGCAGATCTCGGCGATCATGGAAGGGCGCACGCCGGGTCCGCCGAAGGATTGGCAGAAGCCGGCCGACAGCGGTCCAGGTGCTTCAGGGGTCGGCAAGCCGGCCGCGCCGATCGGCGGGCCCGCCGCTCAGCATTGAGATCATCGCAAGTGCACAGAAGGCCGCCCCCGGGCGGCCTTCTCATATGGATGGCGGACATGCCGGAAACCCAGGAGCATTTTCCGGCGCAGCGCTTGCACTATTCGCCACGCTTGCTGAAACTCTGCAGGTCTTCGCGAATTGCGAAAACCAGGGCGGTTACTTGAACCTAGCGTCGTTCTTCGCTGAATTGCGTCGCCGCAACGTGTTGCGCACCGGCGCGCTGTATATCGGCGGGCTTTGGGCGTTGGCGCAGGGCATCGCCTCGCTGAGGCCGGTCTTCAACGCGCCGGACTGGATCACGCGCTGGGTCGTTATCGGCGGCGTCATCGGCTTTCCGTTCTGGTTGTTGTTCGCCTGGTTCTTCGAGCTGACGCCCGAGGGGCTTCGGCTCGAGCACGATCTCGCTCCGGGCGAGGTCGCTGTGCGGCCGAAGGGGCGCAAGCTCGATCTCGCCATCATCGGCGTGCTCGCTGTCG
>DATIEJ010000169.1:0-12469 GCA_035455825.1 Rhodanobacteraceae bacterium
GCGCTCGAACTCGTTCAGCGGCAGCAGGATCGAATAGTTGGCCGGCCCGCCCTGCGCCTTGATCGCGGCCATCGCGCGCCGCCATTCGTCCCAGTCGCGCGGCGCATGGTCGAAGCCGGCTTTGGCGAGCAGGTCGGTGCGGTAGAACAGCAGGCGCGTGTCGACGTACCACGGCACGCCGTACAGCTGGCCGTCGACGACGTTGGTGTCCCAGATGCCGGGAAAGTAATCGTCGCTGCGCACGACGGTCGAGGCATCGACATACGGCTGCAGCGGCTCGAGCGCGCCGAGCGCGGCGAATTCCGGAATCCAGGTGTTGCCGAGCTGGCAGAGGTCGGGCAGCGCATCGCCGGCGAATGCGGTCAGCAGCTTTTCGTGCGCGGCGGTCAGCGGAATCTGCTGAACCTGGACGTGGACGCCCGGATGCGCGCGTTCGAACTCGGGCAGCAATTGCGCGACGACTTCGCCCTCGCGGCCGATCGTCCAGAATTTCAGCGTCGTGCCATTACCCGCATCGCTCGCGCAGCCCGACAGGAAAAGTATACAAAGTGCGAACATCGCCGCGAACGCGCAGCGTACGCGGCTTTCGTCCCTCCCCTTCAAGGGGAGGACCGGGTTGGGGATGGTGTTGGAAAGGCTCAGGAGAAACGAACCGTTGCAGGCGGATCGCTCGAACAAAACACCATCCCCCCCCAACCCTCCCCTTGAAGGGGAGGGCTTTAGGGCGCGCTGCATTTGCTGCCTCTCCCCGTCGGCTCGATCGATGGGGAGAGGGTTGGGGTGAGGGTCCGCTCTCGGCGGCGTCGCAGCAACGCCATCCCCGCTCTGCCCTCCCCTTGAAGGGAAAGGCGTTGAGCGCTGGCTGGGATCAGTGCGCGGTTGCGGCGACGGGTTCATTCTTCGGCGTGCCGGCGGTCGTCGTGTCGATGTCCAGCCAGCCGCCGGTGAAGCCGGCACGCTTGAGGCCGCGCAGGATATACGGATTTTTGCGCATGACGTTCCAGACGAACCCGCTGCGGTAGTTCTCGATCATCGCGATGATCGGACCCTGGTCTATGCCGATGTAGTCGCCGGAAATCCAGCCCATGCCCGGAATCAGACGGCCGGTCTTGAGCGGAACGTCATAGCTGAAACTCGGGTTGAACGCGTCGAGAAATCCGTATTCGGCATAGAGTGCGCCCCCGAACAGGTCGTGCATCTGCTGCACGGCCGGAATCACGATCTCCGGCGCGAACGGCAGCGAAGCCGCCGCCGCGGTCGGCGCGATCGTGCCGTCGTCGAAGGCGTCGGCCTGCCCGGCTCCGCGCGCCGAGTAGTGCCGGAACGCGCGCTCCTGTCCGGCATAGGACTGGTGCGTCGCCTGCGGCCCATCGCTCGCGGTCAGGCCCCAGACGTTCTCGCCGTATTGCTTCCATGCCATCGGATTGGCGATCGCATAGGCGCGCTGCGCGTAAGTCGCGCGCCGGCTGTTCTCGAAATAATCGAAACCACGTTCGCGCATGTAGGCATCCTGGATGCCGTGGAAGTCGATCCACACATGCGAGTACTGGTGCCCGAACAGGGGGGCGAAGCCGAGGAACTCCTGGCCCTCGAATTCGCCCCAGGTCCGGCCGTAGGTTTTCGTCCAGGCCGGCCACGAGTCCGCGGCGATGCCTTGCGTTGGCGATCCAAGCGCGAGGATGTAGATCAGCATGCCTTCGTTATAACCCTGCCAGTCGTACTTGAGGTAGCCCTCGTTCGGCATCCAGCCCATCGAGATCAGCGGCGAACGCGGCTGCATCCACGGCCACTCGACGCGCTTGTAGATCGTATCGGCGAGGCGGCGGATTTCCGCTTCACCGGCGTTGTCGTGATCGAAATACGACTGGCAGAACAGCACGCCGCCGAGCAGCAGCGCCGTGTCGACCGACGACAGTTCGACCCAGTTGCCGTAGCGCGCGCCGGTGCCCAGGTCGAGGAAGTGATAGAAGAATCCGTGGTAGCCGCTCATGCCCTCGGCGCGGTTGCCCTGGGGCGCGCCTTCGAGGAAACGCAAGGTCATCAGGACACGCTCCACGGCCTGCTCGCGCGTCACGTAGCCGCGCTCGACGCCTATGCCGTAGGCGGTGAGGCCGAATCCGATCGCCGCAATGCTCGAGAACGGCTCGGTGAACGGATAGCGATCCGGTACCAACCCGTTGCGCGGGTTGGCCGTCGCCCAGAAGTATTCGAACGTGCGCTTTTCCAGATCATCGAACAGCGGCGTCAGTTCGGGACGCAGCGACGGCGAGATGGCTGCGGGAGCCGGCGCCGCCTGCGGCACTGGCGGCTGCTGGCGATTGCAGCCGTGTGTGCCGAACAGCAGCGCGCCGAGCGCGAGAACCGCGACCGCGACATTGGCGCGCCAGACGGCGCGGGGTTTCCACAGAAGCATTACTACTCTCGATCAGCGTTCTTGTGCTGCCCTCGCGCGCCGCGGCCTCGACACCGTTGCGCAGTCGGGTTGTATTGAGCTGTCAATGACGCGATCCACTCCTGAACGCGCCGCTGGCACCGGTTTCCTGGTTCGTGCAGATTCGCCCGTGTTCCGCGCGGCGCTCCGTCGAAACGTGCCGCATCATGGCGCGTCCGCCGCGCAATAGCGCGCGATGAATTGCGCATGCATCGGCATCGCCTCGACGCAGTTTGCAATGACCTTCCTGACGCCGCCGACCAGCTCCTCGAGCTGCGCGGCGGACAACTGGTCAGCAAGCGGATGGTAGCGCCGCGGCTGAATGTGCTGGCCCAGCATGACCTGGACCCAACTTGTCACGGCAAACATTTCCTCGGCGTCGCGGTAGAACCGGCCGCTGTCGCGGAACAGGCCGATCACGTTCTCCAGTTGAGCTGGGATACTCATCGTGCGGCAATAGTTCCAGAACGGCGTGTCGCTGCGCTCGGTCGCGTGATAGTGCAGGATCAGGAAATCGCGGATGCGTTCGTATTCGAACCTGGCCTGCGCGTTGTAGCGATCGACCACGACAGGGCTGATATCGCGTTCCGGCAGCATGTTGATCAGGCGCAGGATCCCGGACTGGACCAGGTAGATGCTGGTCGACTCGAGCGGTTCCATGAAACCGCTCGCAAGGCCGAGCGCGACGACGTTCTTGTTCCAGAACTTCTTGCGCATGCCGGTCGTGAAGCGCAACGGGCGCGGATCGGCCAGGGCGCGGCCGTCGAGGTTCTTCATGAGCGTCGCCGCGGCCTCGTCGTCGCTGATGTAGTTGCTCGAATACACGTAACCGTTGCCGGTACGGTGCTGCAGCGGAATGCGCCATTGCCAGCCCGCGTCGCGCGCCGTCGAGCGCGTGTACGGCGTCGGCGGCCCGACGTTTTCGCACGGCACCGCCATCGCGCGGTCGCACGGCAGCCAGTGCGTCCAGTCCTCATAGCCGGTATGCAGCGCCTGCTCGATCAGCAGCCCGCGGAATCCGGAGCAGTCGATGAACAGATCGCCGCTGACCTTCTCGCCGCTTTCCAGGACCACGGCCTCGACGAAGCCGTCGTCGGGCCGCAGCAGCGTGTTGACGATCTTGCCTTCGGTGCGGCGGACACCGCGCGCCTCGGCGTAGGCGCGCAGGAAGCGCGCATACAGTCCGGCGTCGAAGTGGTAGGCATAGGCGATGTTGGCCAGAGGCGACGTCGGCGGAACATCGGTCGCCGACGCCATGAACTTGCCGAGCGGCGCGGCCGCGCTATTGAGCGAATAGGCGCCGATATCGCCGGCCTTGCCGTTCTGGAACGCCTTGATCCAGTACTGGTGGAACGGCAGCCAGCCCACGTCGTGGCCGATCGTGCCGAAACCGTGGATGTACGAATCGCCGGGCCGACCCCAGTCGCGGAACTGGATGCCGAGCTTGAACGTGCCCTGCGTCTTCTTGACGAACTCGATCTCGTCGATCCCGAGGATGTTGTTGTAGATCTTCAGGTGCGGAACCGTCGCTTCGCCGACGCCGACGATGCCGATTTCGTCGGATTCGATGACGCGGATCGAGTACTCGCCACCGAGCACTTTCGCCAGTCCGGCCGCGGCCATCCAGCCGGCGCTGCCGCCGCCCACGACGACGATGTGTTTCAGGGGCTGGTCGGTCATTTCAGATGCAACAGTGTCTCGGTTCGGGTCGAACAACATAGCGCCGTGCAGGCGCGAGCGCAAAAACGATGGGCGGCAACAGCTTCTTGTCGCGCCATCCAGGCAGCGCCGAAAAATGCTCCTTCGCTTTCAGCTTGGCGCGCCATCCAGGCACCGACGAAAAATGCTCCTTCGCTTTCAGCTTGTCGCGCCATCCAGGGACCGCCGGAAAATGCTCCTGCATTTCGCCGGGCAGGAGCCCAAGTGCCTCGGAAGCCATGGATGGCCGAGAGAGGCCGGCATGTCCGCCATCGGACAGCCGGGACATGCTCGCTTCGTTTTTCGTTAGCGCTTCTACTCGGGCACCCGCCATCCATGGCGGTAAAACAAAGCCCGCGGAGCGGGCTTTGTCATGAAGCATTGCGAACGCACTACTTCGAACAACTTCGTCGTCAGAACCGGAATCCGGCAGTGAACTTGAACGTGCGCGGCACACCGGTAATGTTGCCGATGCTGTTGAAACTGACCGGATACGGATTGGCCACGCCGTTGGCGCCATAGTTCGTGATGTAATCGGAATAGTTGTGGAAGTTGAACACGTTCAGGACGTCGAAGCGCACATACAGGCTATAGCCGGCCGTGAGATCGAAGTTCTTGGTCATCTGGAAATCGACCGCACGGTAGCCGAAGATCTTGTTGCCGAAGCCCAGACTCTGCGCTCCGGTCGCGTGCGGATCGTTGACCGTGCCGCCGCCCGATGGCGTCCCGGCGATCGGCGTGCAGTAACTGCCGGTCGGGTACAGGATGCCGTAGCAGGCCAGGTCGTTGTGCGGAATCGGCGTCGCCAGCGTCAGTTTGCCGCCGAACAGCAACCCCCACGGTCCATCGATCGATCCGGTCGCCACGAAGCGGTGCCTGGCGGCGGCGTTGGACAGGATGAATGGATATTGATGGATCGTTTCTTCATCGAATGAGTAGTGCTCGCCGATGTCGCGGTTCTGCTTGGCGTCGGTGTAGGTGTACGCGAACGTTGCGGACCAGCCCGAATCGAGCGTGTACGGCTTGTCGGCCGACAGCAGCACCTGATTGGTCTTTGTCTCGATCCCGTTGTTGGCGATGATGAAGTTGCCGAATCCGGGCACGCCGTTGCCCCACGGCTGCGACGTGCAGGTCGCACCGCAACTGGCCCAGAAGTCTCCATTCGGATAGCGGTTGCCGAGCGTGAATGCCAGGCCGTCCTTGCTGTTGATGCGCGCGTACGCGGCGCTCGTATTCCAGTCGCCGAGCTTGTTGCGCATGCCGATGCTGAACTGGTCGGAGTATGGCGCCTTGAGGTTGTTGTTGATCGCATCGACTTCCTTGCCGACGTTGCTCGCCGCGACCAGCGGCGACAGGTTTTCCAGGCCGTTGAGATATTTCGGATCCCAGGCGATGCACGGCGTGGAGTTGTTGCGGCAGGCGCCGTTCGCACCCTGGAAGTAATACGTGAATTCCGACAGTGCCTGTTTGGTCTGCTCGACCTGCAGGTAATCGAACAGGTCGCGATCGTACGCGCGTCCGGCGCCGCCGAAGATCACGTGCTGTTCGTCGCCGTTGAGATCGTAGGAAAAGCCCAGGCGCGGCTGCCACTCGTTCTTCTGCGCACTGCGGTTGTGGCCGTTGCTGATGTAGTCGTTGATGTTGACGCCGCCGAGGGCGAGCGCCTGGGCATAGGTCTGTCCGGCAGGTGCATGCGGATCCGGATTTGGCGCATTGAGCGCGGCAACGACGTTGGCCGGCGTGACGTAATCCAGGTACGCCGGCGATTCTTCGTAGTCCCAGCGCACACCGAGGTTCAGCGTCAGGTGCTCGTTGACCGCCCAGTCGTCCTGGATGTAGGTGCCGAACTGCTTGTTCTTCGACTCGGAGGTCGGGCTCAGACCCGGCGCGGCGGCCGGGAAGAACACCTTCCACGGCGTCGCTTCGGTGCCGGCGTCGGTCACGTTGTAGTAGAACTGCGGGTTGTTCAGCGCGGCGTCGGCCGCGGTCAGCTTGACGTCCTTGTACTTGAAGCCGACCTTGACGACATGGTCGCCATACCAGTTCAGATTGTTGAACGTCAGGTTGTCGCCGATCGACGGGCCCTCCTGGCCCTTGTGCTGCGTCGACAGCGGTGAGGCGGGGCCGGTCGACAGGATCAGCGCGTCCTGCTTTGGTCCATAAGTATAAATTGCCCCATTTCCCAGCGACTGTGCCGACGGGTCGTTGAATGCCTTTTCATGCGTGATCAGCAGCTCGTTGAACCAGTTGTCGGCACTGTGCTGCCAGCGCGCGTCGATGCGCGTATCGTCGTTTAGCGTGTCGATTGCAGCCGATGGCGCGGTCGTGCTGCCGACGTTGTCGATCGAATCCTCCCTGCGCACTTTCGCGCTGAGCTCGATGCGATCGCGGTCGGAGAACTCCCAGTCGATCTTGCCGAAGTACAGGTCCTCGTCGAACGTCTTGTTGGTCGGCCCGAGTTCGCCTTGGGCGCTTGCCGGCAAAAGCGACGCGGTAGGAGGATCGGTCACGCCGGGCACGACGGTGACCGGCGTGGTGAAACGCTTGGCTTCGTAGCTCAGGAAGAAATGCATCTGGTCCTGGATGATTGGACCGCCGATCGCGAAGCCGTATTGCTCTTCCTTCGACGGCGCCTGCTTGCCGGCGGCTTCCTCGGCGGGCGTTTCCTTGCGGTACTTGTCGCCGGTGTAGGTGCCGAAGATCTCGCCGTGGAACTCGTTAGTGCCGGACTTCGTCTCGGCGGTCACGGCCGCGCCGGAGATCTGGTCGTACTCGGCCTTGTAGTTCGACGTGATGACCTTGTATTCGCCGATCGCCAGCTGCGGGAACGGGTTGCCCTGGCTGGAAAACTGGCCGCTGACGCCGCCTTCCTTGACGTAGCTCTTCTGGCCGACGCCATCGATGTACACGTTGGTCGAATTGTTGTTCTGCGCGCCGCCACGCAGGCTCGTATGGCCGCTCGCGTCAACCGTGAATGCCATGCCCGGAACGGTGTCGGCGAACTCGAGGAAGTTGCGTGAAATCTGCGGCACTGTCTGGATCTGGTGCAGCGAGACGGTGCCGCCGACTTCCGACGTCTTGACGTCCGCCAGGGACGCCGCGGTGACAGAGATGCCTTCGAGTGTCGGCGCCGTGGTCGATGGCGCCGGAGCGCCGGCCTCGAAGTCCAATGTGCTGGTCGACGCAACCGCCAGCGTCACGGTTCTTTCCGTGCCCGGGCCGGCATCGACCTGGTAGGTGCCGGGCGGAAGTCCGACCAGCGCGTAGCTTCCGTCATCGGCCGCCTTTGTGCGGCGTACCGCGCCGGTCGCGGTGTTCTTGGCGGTTACTTCACTGTTCGCGGCAGCCTTGCCGCGCAACGTTGCATCTGCGGTCTGCGCCCAGGAAATGGTCGGGCCGGCCGCACTCGTCGCAACGGCAGCGGAGATCAGCGATGTGAGCAGCCGTTTGCGCAAGCGATATTGTTTTTTCATGGTGGTCCTCCCGTAGGTCATCGAGTCGTTTCTAGTGAGTCTTGTCGTTGTGGCGAGCGTGGATGTCTGCGGTCACGCCGCAGGAAGCGCGGACGACGATTTCGCAGCCGAGCGTTTCGGCGAGCGGCTGCGCGGCGTCGGGGTTTTCCAGCCGCATGGCCAGGCGTTCCAGGGCGCTGCGGCCGAGATCGGCGATGCGCACGCGCACCGTCGTCAGCGGTGGATTGACGTAGCGGCTGATCGGGATGTCGTCGAAGCCGGCAAGGCCGATGTCGTCCGGCACGCGCACGCCCGATTCGATCAGCGCATACATGCAGCCGACCGCCATCATGTCGTTGGCGGCGAACACGGCGTTCGGCCGTTTCGCGCCGGCCAGCAGCTGCTTGCCGGCGCGGTAACCGGATTCCTCGGTGAAGTCGCCATGCACGACCTGCGCCTCGACCCGTGGCTGGCTGCGTGCGATCGCATCGTGAAAGCCGCGCAGGCGCTCGCTGGCGTCGAAATTGCCCTCGGGACCGCAGACCATCGCGATACGGCGATAGCCGCGGCCGATCAGGTGCCGGGTCATCGCCAGCGCGCCGCCGTAGTTGTCGAGGTTCAATGTCGAAAAAGCCGCCTTTTCCACCGACGTGTTCATCAGCACGGTCGGCAATGTTTCCGGCAGCGTCTCGCGCAGGAAACTCGCGTCGACGTTCGGCCACATCACCAGCAGCCCGTCGACGCGCCCCTGCAGGGCGCGCAGCGCGGCGCCAGCCTCGCCGACGTCGCCGTGCGAACTCGACACGAGCAGGTGCAGGCCGCGCGCGCGCGCGGCCAGGTCGATGCCGCGGATCAATTCGGAGAAGAATTCGCCGTGCAGGTCCGGCAGGAGCGCCCCGATCGTGTGCGTGCGCCGCATGATCAGGCTGCGCGCGCCGGCGTGCGGAACGTAGCGCAGGCGGGCGGCCACGCCGAGGATGTGCCCACGCGTTCGCTCGGTCATGCTGCTGTGGCCATTCAAGGCGCGCGATACGGACGCGACGGATACCCGTGCCTCTCTCGCGACGTCTTTGATCGTTACCGCCACGCAACACCTCTTCCGGCAGCGCTCGGACAAATATTAAATATTTGTCATCGGGGCCGGAATGTAAACGTTTTCATAGGTGAATGCAAAAGCACTGCAGCATAGAAAAAAGCCTAACGGGACGGGCATTTGCGTGACATGGCTGGCTCATCCGCAGGTTCACCGGAAAAACGCCGCAAGCGGCCTGATCCGGGCGTCCGCCGGCCGGTCGACCGGATCAGGCGCCTAAGCTCCGGAGTTTCATCGTTTTCCGTAGGGGCCCAGCCGCGGCAGCGGCGGCGCGGGTGCTGCCCTCATGCAGGCAAGCGGAGGAGCTACTTCAGCTGGTCGTGGAACAGCTTGCGGAATTTGGCCACCTTGGGCGCGATCACGAGCTGGCAGTAAGGCGCGCTGCCATGCAGCTTGAAATATTCCTGGTGGTAATTCTCGGCCTTGTAGAACTTCGTCAGCGGCACGACCTGGGTGACGATCGTCCCGTTCCATTCGTGGCTGGCGGCGGTGTCCTGGATCGATTTTTCGATTGCCGCTTTCTGTTCCGCATTCGTGTAGAACGCGATCGAACGGTACTGCTCGCCGATGTCGTTGCCCTGGCGGTTCAGCGTGGTCGGGTCATGGATCGTGAAGAAAGCACGCAGGATCGTGTCGCGCCTGACGATGTCCGGGTCGAACGTGATCTGCACGACTTCGGCGTGGCCGGTCTCGCCGTCCGACACCTGCGTGTAGGTCGGATTCGGCACATGGCCGCCGGCGTAGCCCGATTCGACTTTGCTGACGCCCTTCAATTCGGAAAATACTGCTTCCAGGCACCAGAAACAGCCGCCGCCGAGCGTCAGTGTCTCGGTTCGGCCGGGCTTGGCGCCGGATTCCGTGGCTGCGACCTCCAGTGCGGTAATGGCCAGGAGCAGTCCTGCCAACAGGAGGAATCGGGTGAGGATCGGACGCATGTGGTTCCCTGCCCAGAGTTGTAACCAATTAGACATTCGACAGCGCCGATTCCTTACAGCCTTGCCCGCCGTTCACGCGCGGTCCACGCGCGCCGCATAGCAGCCCGGCCGGGCGAAATGGATATGCAGATATTGCGTCTGCGTGTCGGCAAACAGCCGCTCGATCAGCGCTTCCAGACCGGTGCCGTCGGTGACGTCGGCGTCGGCCAGCATGCCATCGGCGTCGAACGCGCGCACCGACAGCAGGCGCGAGCGCAACATGGGCGGCACGCTATCGACCGCGTCGTATTGCTGTTCGCCGCTGCGCACGTAGATCGCGTGGCTCGCGCGGAACGGCGAGGCGACGGCGTGATGCTCGTAATGGACGAGAATCACTTCGTCGCCGACTTCAGCGTCGGTCAGGCTGATGCGACATGGAAAGCCCGGCTTGCTCGCAGCGACGCGGCGCACCGCGCCGCATTCGGCGAGCTGCCGATCGGACATCGAAAACAGCGCGGCAAACGGCGCGGCATTCAGACCGCTGATGCGAAAGCTCATGCTCGGTACTCCTACGACGCTGGCGTGGCGCGAAGTATCGACGCGCCCCTGCTCGCCGGCCATCCGATTCTTGTCGTCAACCACCGCTCCGCGGTCGCGGCAGGTCGTTCAGCCGCGATTTCACACGGCTTTGACAACAATGGGCGCGAACTGCGAACTGGTTCACGTGGCACGTGATGATTGCGCAGCCGAGCCGGAAGGTCGATCTGGCTACGCTGTTCGCCACGGTGATGGATGCAAGGACACACCATCACGGACGTATCGATGAGGAGAGACAAGCATGTTGAGCCAAGCCCATAACAGCATCTACGAATTCCACTGGATGCGCCATGCCGACCGTTACCTGGCACTGGTGCGCACCGCGCTGGAAAAGGATCCGGACGATCTGGAACTGCGCGAACTGCTCGAGGCGATGGAAGCCGCCGTGGCGGCCAAGCAGCAGCAACCGCTGCACTGACCGGCAGCTGCACTCATCGAGGTCGGCGCGCTGCAGACGCTGCGCGGCCAAGGGCCGGGAACTGCTCGATAATCCAGGCCGTGCTGGCTGCCGGAAAATGTTGCTGCATTTTCGCGGCGTCGTGATCAAGAGTTGTTCGTTTTATGGGGATGCCGAGCGATTAGGCAACCGCCGAAAAATGCTCCTGCATTTCGGCGTCGTGATCAAGAGTTGCTCCGTATTATCGGGATGCCGAGCGATTAGGCACCCGCCGAAAAATGCTCCTGCATTTTCGGCGTACTGGCCATCCATGGCCTTAAAAAAAAAGCGGCTGCATTTTGCAGCCGCTCTGTTCTCGTGGAACGCGACTTCAGTTCTTGTTGTTGCCGCCACCGTTGTCTTTTTCCGGCTTGTCCTTGTGCTGCTTGTGTTCCGCTACCGTCCTGGTTTGCCCGTTGCCGTGCTGGGCCGAGCCGTTACCGCGATGCGCGTTCGTGGCGTTTTCCTGGCCGCTTGAACGGTTCGCATAGCCGTGCGCGTTGCGCCCTTCCGAGGGGTCGGAGCCGGTGTGCGTTACGCTGCCGGTGTGCCTTCCCTCGACCGACTGTGAGTGCGTAACGCTGCCTGTCTGCCGTCCTTCGGAAGCAGAAGTCGCGTAGCCGTTCTGGTACGTGGCGCGCGTCCGCCCGCTTTGATATCCGGGTTGCGTCGTGACGACCGTGCTCTGCCTCGTTCCAGTCGTGCGGTAGCCATTCGCCTGGTACGTCGACGATGTGCGTGCCTGGTTGGGCGTCACGTAGTGCGTGCCGCCGCCGTACGAACCGGCATGCGAGCCGCCATACGAACCACCGTACGAACCTCCGTGCGAGCCGCCGTACGAACCTCCGTGCGAACCGCCGTACGAACTTCCGTATGAACCTCCGTGCGAGTGTCCGTAGGCCACGTAGTGCGGCTGAACGTGACTCCAGCGATCACGGTTGTGGTACCAGGAACGGCCGCTGTAGTAGTTGTCCCAGTAGCTGCCGAACACGAACGAGACGATCGGAATGCCGATCTGCACGCCGTAAGCGGGCACCAGCACGCGCTGGCCCTGGTATTCCTCCTGCAGATAGTTCGCCGGGACCCAGCCGCGATCGTTGCCGGTCGTCACGTCGCACCACGACCAGCCGTCGACGCAGCCCTCGATGCCGACCGGGGTGCCCGCGCGCAGGCCGACTACACTCGGATAAGCCAGATCCGGTCCGGCGCGCAGCGCCACATTCGTGACCAGATAACCTTGACCGGCAAAAGCCGGCGATGCCGCGGCAAGGATGGAACAACCCAACATCGAGGCAACAAGTATACTTTTCATTGTGCGACCCTCCTCCAGACCAGGCTCAGGTATACAGGGCCGGACCTGAACGCGGCGGCGCATCACCGGAATCGCGCGCAATCGTGGCGGTCACCGTTCAGCTTCGGGGCGAAGCAGTGTGCGTAAAAGCCGCGCACCGCGGCTCAACGAGAAATAGCGCAGCGGCTGAGACAAAAAACATCGTCGTCAGGGGCGGCGGGGTAGACTGTGCGAATCTTCGACGCAGGCAGCGCCCCGCTTCATGAATATCGAGAAGATCACCGTGCGTGTTACCGAGAGCGGCAAGACGATGGATGTCGTCGTGCTGAGCAAGCACGCGAACCGCATTCAGGTCGTGCTCGGCGAAGGCGTGCATAGCGTCAAGTGCGAATTGTCGCCGACACCGAATCGCCAGGCATTCTCGGGCAAAGCGCTCGGCCGCGAGATCGTCTACGAGCGCAGCCCCGAGCAGGTGCAAGCCGATCTTGACCGGGTCAACCCTGCCCTGCGCAAGTCACGGCCGCGGTGATGCTCGAGCGTCACCGGCTGAAGTCGAC
>DATIEJ010000170.1:0-7358 GCA_035455825.1 Rhodanobacteraceae bacterium
AGTTCCGGCCAGTACGTAATGATCAACACGCAGAGCATCAGAAGCGCGTAGAACGGCAGGCTGGCACGGATGATCGACGTCGCAGGCCGGCCGAAACGCGCGCTGGCGATGAAGATATTCATGCCGACCGGCGGCAGGAAAATGCCGATCTGCAGGTTCGCCAGGAAGATGATGCCCAGATGGACCGGATCGACACCGTAGTGCAACGCCACCGGCAAAACCAGCGGCACGAGGATGATGATCGCCGGAAAACCCTCTAGCAGCATGCCGAATACGAGCAGGAACGCGTTGAGCAGCAGCAGGAAACCGATCCTGCTGTCGATGCCGGCCTTCATCAGCGCGAACAGGCGCTCGGGTACCTCACCGTCGATCAGCCAGTTCGTCAGCGCCAGCGAGAAGCCGAGCACGATCAGGATTGCGCCGACCAGCAGCATCGCCTCGCGAATCACACGCGGCAATTCGGGCAGGCGGATTTCGCGCCGGATCAGCACGGTCACGATCAGCACGTACAGCGCGGTCGCTGCCGCGGCTTCCGAAGCGGCCAGCTTGCCAGAATAGATGCCGGCCAGGACCACGAAGGGCAGCGGCAGCTCCCAGGCGGCGTCCTTCACTGCCGCCCAGACTTCGCGCCGGCTCGTGCGTTCGGCCTTCGGCAGCCCGCGCGCCATCCACGCGCTATACAGCGACAGCACGACGATCATCAGCAGGCAAGGCAGCAGGCCGGCCTTGAACAATGCGTCGATCGCGACCGGCGGTGTCGTATGGAACTGCTGGGCGACGACGCCATACAGGATCAACGGCATCGACGGCACCAGCAACAACCCCAGGCTGCCCGAGCAGGTCAGCAGCCCGAGCGAGAAGCGCTCCGGATAGTGAGCGTGGCGCAAGGCCGGATACAGAACGGCGCCCAGCGCGACGAGGGTCACGCCGGTCGCGCCGGTAAATGCCGTGAACAAGGTGCAGGCGCAGATCGAGACGATCGCCAGGCCGCCGGGCAACCAGCCGAACAGCGCGTTCGTCAGGCGCACGAGCCGGCGCGGCGCCTGGCTTTCGGCGAGCAGGTATCCCGCCAGCGTAAACAACGGGATCGCGATCAGCGCGGGCATATCGGCGAGGCGATAGAACTCGATCGCGACCGCGGTACCCGGTTGCCCGGCAGCGTTGAATCCGAGCAGCGCGATTGCGGCAATCAACGCGAACAGCGGCGCGCCGAGCGCGGCGAGCAGCAGCAGGACGGCGATCACAAGAACAATCACGGCGCCGCGCTGCCGGAATCGTGCAGGAGTATCGGCGCATGCGCCGGTGGGGAAAATGCGCGCAGCGCAAAGCGCAATGCCATCAGTCCGAACGCAAGCGGCAGGATGCTTTCGGCAAAGCACGCGCGCAGTCCGGCGGCAACGCTGCCGCCGCCGGATTGAAGCCCTTCGGCGTAGTCGATCGCGACCAGTGCGGTGCCGTACCACGCCATCGCGGCGCACAGCAATGCGGCAAAGCCGAGCGTTGCAATTCGCGCGATACGCTGGATGCGCGGCGACAGGAATCGCTGCAATACATCGAGTGCAATGTGCTTGTCGTCGCTTACGGCCGCGAGCGCGCCGAGCATGCCGGTCCACAGGACGAGCGAGCGCGAAAACGAGTCGGCCCACGCCAGTCCGGTCTCGAAAAAGACGCGCAGCACGATCTGCGTCCCGGCCAGGCCGACAAGGACCAGAACGAGGATCGCGAGCAATCCGTTCTCGATGCGGCGCAGGTAGCGCAGTGCTGTGTTCGTGGCGTGTTCGTTCGACATCCGGTGATCCTGGCGGCGACTGCAGCGACGCCGTTCCGCCGCGGCGGATTCCTGCGCCTTCAGAGTTCGCCGGCCGAGACGATTACTTGGCCGCCCCGCGCACTTGCGCCAGTGCCTTGTCGAGCGCGGCGCTCATCTCGGGACTGATCTCGTTCTTGGCAGTCAGCTCCGCGCGCGCGGCCACGCCGACAGCTTCCCACGGCTTGGTTTCGGCGGCGTTCGGCGTGTATATCGCCACGCCCTGTTTCTCGAGCGCACCGCGCGCCTGCACGTTGTCGTCGCGATTGATCTTCTCGAGCCGGGCGAACGCCGTTCCGAGTTCCTCGTTCAACGCCTTGCGGTCTTCGGCCGACAATGCATCGAACACCTTCTTGTCGACCACCAGGATGCCGATCACGTAGGTCAGCGGCAGATCCATCATGTGCTTGAGCTTGGTGTGCCACTGGAACGCGATGGCGCCGGCCGGCGTGTTGGCGACGGTGTCGATCAACCCGGTCTGCAGGCTCGTGTATACATCGGCGAGCGGCAATGAAATCGGCGTGACTCCGGCCGCGCTGAGGGCGACTTCCGCGATGCGGTCGCCTTGCGGCACCCAGACCTTGGCCGCCTTGAGGTCTTCCCTGGTTTTTACGTCGCGAACGCTCATGAGGTACGCGAACCCGCCACCACTGATCGCGACAGCCTCGAAGCCGGAGCTTTCGAACGACTTCTTGAACATCGGATCGAGCTGCGCGCGCACCTTGTCGACTTCATCGAGGTTCTTGAACAGGAACGGGATGCTGTAGATCTGCGCGTCCTTGTTGGTCGGCGAGAACTCGCCGCCGGTGAAGGCCCCACCCTGCAATTGCCCGATCTTGATCTTGCGCAGGACCGACGGCTCGTCGCCCATCACGCCACCGGGGTAGTACTTGATTTCGACACGATCCTCCGTGCGCTTCTTCACGGCCTCGGCGCCGGCGCGCATTTCGCGCATCCATGCCGTGCCGTCCGGGGCGACCGTTGCGATCTTTATGACCGTGGCCGCGTGCGCGCCGAGCGCGAAGATTCCGAGTGCCAATCCCAGCAATATACGTGTCTTCATTTCCATGCCTTGTGCTAACGTCATTGCGTGCGCATCTGACCAGAGTCGCCCATCCGGCGGACGTCCTAGAAGTAATCCTTGCCCGACTCGAGCAGCGCCCTCGCCTTGCGCTGTGCCAGGGTATTGATCAGCGTCAGTCGCGGTGCCACCGGATCAGCAACGAGCACTTCGTTCAGCAGTTTGTCGTGAAGCGCCTGATCGAACACGAGGCGCGCGTAAAACTGCGCGTACAACACCCGGACCATCTGGTTCCTGCCGGCGGAAAGTTCAAGCGCCTTGTCGAAATACTCCTTGCCCATAGCGGGCTTTCCACCGAGCGACTCCGGGCGGATCGAATTGATCACGCCGAGGTACAGGTAGGCGCCGCCATCGTCGTAGCGGGCATCGAGGCTCACGACGCGCAGCAGCAGCGCCTGCAGCTTCGGCAGGTCGGCGATCGCGTTCCAGTCGCCGGTATTGACCTGGATTCTGCTCGCCCATGCCGACGCAAAGCCATACAGCACGTCGAGGTTGTCGGCATGGGTCCGAGCCAGCGCCAGCTCGAATGCATCGAACGGCGCATCCAGCGCCATGCACAATTCCTTGTCGCGCAGGCACAGCGCGCGCTTGGCGTAGCCATACGCGCGCTCGGCAAGGCGCTGCGCGCGCACGCCGTCCTCGACGAAGCCGCCGGCATAGGAGTCGTAGAGCTTTGCGCCGGCCAGCAGCGCGCCGACGTTTTCCGGATCGCCCTGGATCATGCCGTCGACCAGCAACAGATACGCCGGCACGCCATCGCGCACGGTGCCCGGATCGTCCTCGTTGAGGATCGCCGTCGTGAGATTGTCGGCAAACTGGCTCGTAGCCCTGCGCATGACGTTTGCGCACGCACACAGCGCGCAGGCGCCCAGCAGCACGACAAAGCGGAAGCGGCTGAAATTGCTCGACATGGCAAAAATCGACGACCGGACGCGGGGTTGGGGCGCGCATGGTAGCGCAAGCGTCGCTGCAGCGCAGCGTAAAAGCCGCCGAATTGCGCGAATTCAGCCCTGCTCGGCGGCCTCGAGCGTGTTCTGCATGAGCGTCGCCACGGTCATCGGCCCTACCCCGCCCGGCACCGGCGTGATCCACGACGCGCGTTCCGCCACGCCGTCGAAGTCCACGTCTCCGACCAGCCTTCCGTCGGCGATGCGGTTGATGCCGACGTCGATCACGACGGCGCCTGGCTTGATCCAGTCGCCCTTGACGAAGCCCGGGCGGCCGACGGCGACGACGACGATGTCGCCGCGCCTGACGGTCTGCGGCAAGTCGCGCGTGAACTTGTGGCAGCAGGTCGTCGTGCAGCCGGCCAGCAGCAACTCGAACGCAAGCGGCCTCCCGACATGATTGGACACGCCGACGACCACGGCGTCCTGGCCGCGCACCGGACGGTCCGTATGCGCGAGCAGGGTCATGACGCCCTTCGACGTGCACGGCCGCAGGCCGCGCTGGCGCAGGGCGAGCCGGCCAATGTTTTCGGGATGGAAGCCGTCGACATCCTTGCGCGGGTCGATGCGGTTGATCAGTGCAGCGGCATCGATATGCGCCGGCAGCGGCAACTGAACGAGGATGCCATGGATGCCCGGATCGGCGTTTAGCCGGTCGATCAATTGCGTCAGTTCGGCCTGCGTGGCGGTCGCCGCCAGGTCGTAATCGCGCGAGCGGAAGCCGACATGCTTGCAGGCGCGGCGCTTGTTGCGCACGTAGACGGCCGACGCAGGATCGTTGCCGACGAACACGACGGCCAGCCCGGGCACGGTCTGTCCGCGCTGTTTGCGCGCCAACACCCGCGCACGCAATTCATCGAGCAAATCCTCGGCAATGCGCTTGCCGTCGAGAATCCTTGCGGTCATGCCACCGGCCGGTCAGTCAGGGACGGGTATTATCGCTGTTGCACCGGCGTGGCTCAAACCGCGCCGAGTCGCTACGATGACATGGAAGTCAGGCTACGCGGCGAAATTTCGCATCGAGGTGAAACATGAGCGATCAGACAACCGAACTGGAAGCGGCTGCGTTCCGGCGCCTGCTGCAGCATCTGAACACCAGCCGCACCGATGTGCAGAACATCGACCTGATGATCCTCGCCGGGTTTTGCCGCAATTGCCTCGCCGATTGGTACCGTGAAGCTGCTGAAGCGCGTGGCATCGCGATGAGCAAGGACGAAGCCCGCGATCGCGTTTATGGCGAGCCGTTTGCGCAATGGAAATCCAGACACCAGAAGGAAGCGACGCCGGAACAGCTGGCGGCATTCGCCGCGGCACAGGGCAAAACGTGAGCGAGCCGGTCTCCGGCTCGATTGAATTGAGCGGCGATGGATTGCTCCTGCGACCTTACCGGCCGGAAGATTCGCGCGAGCTGGCGGCAGCCGTACGCGAATCCGTCGCGTCGGTCGGCGCCTGGCTGCCGTGGTGCCACGCCGGCTACGGCGATGCCGAAGCCGACGCGTGGATCGCCCATTGCGGCGACGCTTGGCGCAGCGGCGAGCATTTCGCGTTCGCGGTGTTCGAGGGCATGACCGGCCAGTTCCTTGGCGCCGCGGGATTGAACCAGCGCAACCGCGAACACAACTTCATGAACCTTGGCTACTGGGTCCGCACGTCGCAACAGGGCAACGGCGTTGCGGCGCGCGCGGCGCAGCTCGTGTCTGCATTCGGCTTCGGGCAAATCGGACTGACCCGAATCGAGATCGTCACCGCCGTGGACAACCACGCGAGCCGCCGCGTTGCCGAAAAATCCGGCGCTGCCTTCGAAGCGATCGCGCGCAATCGGCTCGTCGATCGCGGCAATCCGATCGATGCAGCACTTTACGCCCTGGTGCCGGCGACGCGCTGACCTGACGCGAAAGGACTCTGTCCGCAATCGTCACGCCTTTAGCGTGCGCAGATCTGCTGGACGTCTTCGTAGCCGCCGAACGCCGCCTCGCGTCCGCAACCCGGACATTGCGGATCGCGCGGCAAGCGCAATTCGCGGAAAGTCGCCGCGAGCGCATCGAAGCACAACAGGCGTCCGACCAGCGGCTTGCCGATAGCCAGAATGAGCTTGATCGCCTCGCTCGCCTGCAGCAGGCCGATGATGCCCGGCAGCACGCCGAGCACTCCGGCCTGCGCGCAGTTCGGCGCATCTTCGGCGGCCGGCGGCTCCGGAAACAGGCAGCGGTAGCACGGCGAGTCCGGTCGCGTTGGATCGAACACACTGACCTGGCCGGTAAAGCGATGCACGGCACCGTACACGAGCGGGATCTTCAGCTGCCGCGCAGCGGCGTCGAGCAGATAGCGCGTCGGGAAATTGTCGGCGCCATCGATGACGACATCGTGCCCACGAAGCAGCGATTCGACGTTGCCGGCACGCAGGCGTTCGTTGCGCGCATCGATGCGCACGCGCGGATTCAGCGCGGACAGCGAGATCGCCGCCGACTCGGCCTTGGCCATGCCGATGCGCGCGTCCGCATGCAGCACCTGGCGCTGCAAATTGGATTTCTCCACTTTGTCGTCGTCGACCAGGGTCAGCGTGCCGATTCCGGCGGCGGCGAGATACAGCGCCGCCGGCGAGCCGAGTCCACCGGCGCCGATCAGCGCCACGCGCGCCTGGCCGAGTCTGAGCTGCCCGGCGGCGCCGACTTCAGGCAGCAAAAGGTGGCGCGAGTAGCGCTCACCGGCGTCGGCATCGAAGGCGCCCGTGGCGACGGGCAAGCCGTCCGCCTGCCAGCGGCGAAAGCCGCCACTGACCGATGCAACCCGCGCATAACCGAGTTGGCGCAGCGTATTTGCCGCCAGCAGCGAGCGCTGCCCGCTCGCGCAGATCGTCAGCAGCGGCTGGTCGAGCCGCTGCGCCAGTTCCGGAATGCGTGAAGCGAGCGCAGCGCGCGCTACGCCGATTGCCCCTTCCGCCATGCCGCCGGCGCGTTCATTGTCGTCGCGCACGTCGATCAGCAGAGCGCCATCGCGCTGGCGCTCGCGCGCCTGCAGCGGCGTGACCTGCTCGACTTCCAGCGGCGGTGGATCCAGACGTGCAGCCATGCGCCGATTATACGGCGCGGATAATCGGCGCGCCGAACAGGTGCTGCTAGCGCGGCCAGCCCGGCAAGGCGAGCACGTCGACGACATCGCCGGCGCTGAAGGCATGCGCGCCTTCCGGCAATACGATCAACGCGTCGGCCTCGGCAACGCCTCTGAGCATGCCCGATCCCTGGCGCGCCTGCGGCGTTGCCCACAATTGAGCCTGCGCGTCGCTTGCCAGCCGCGCCCGCTGGAACTCGGCGCGGGCGTGGCGCTTGTCGATCGGCAACGCCAGGCGCGCACGCAACACCGTGGCTTGGCCATTCGCGCCCGCCAGCGCGGACAGCGCCGGTTTCAGCAGTGTCAGGAAGATGGCGATGCCGGACACCGGGTTGCCGGGCAGCGCGAACGCCAGCGCGCCGCCGACTTCGCCGAACAGGAAAGGCATGCCCGGTTTGATCCGAACTTTCCAGAA
>DATIEJ010000171.1:0-56727 GCA_035455825.1 Rhodanobacteraceae bacterium
CCGGCCATCGTCGCCGAAGTGAAATTCCAGAGCTGGACCGACGATGGTGCCTTGCGCGCGCCGGTTTTCCTGCGCTTGCGCGACGACATCGATGCGAAGTCCGTGCGGCGTGTCGAGGCCGGCGCCCGGCACGAGACGGCCATCGCCGAAAGCAATCCGATTGCCGACGTCGTCGCGCAGCTCGACGGAGCAAACAGGAAAAATGCGTTCACGCTGGTCGTCGGCGCAGAGCAGATTCGCTTGACGCATCTGGATCGGGTTTACTGGCCAGAGAACCCCGCGCTGCAGCAGCCGGCGCTGACCAAGCGCGACCTGTTGCGTTATTTCGCCCAGGTGTCGCCGTACATGCTGCCGCACCTGGCCGATCGCCCGCTGACGATGATCCGCATGCCGGACGGCATCAACAAGCAGCGCTTCTTCCAGAAGCACTGGGAGCAGGAGCGGCCCGAATTTACCGAGACGATCACCGTGTACTCGGGACACAAGGACGAAAGCCACGAGTACCTGCTGTGCAACAACCTGCCGACACTGCTGTGGCTCGCGCAGTCCGGCACGCTCGAATTCCATATCTGGCATTCGCGCGCGAAGGTCGGCCCGGACTCGGTATCGCAGAGCACGGACTACGCGACGTCGCTCGAGTCGCTCGAAGGGTCGGTGTTGAATTACCCGGACTACGTCGTGTTCGACATCGATCCTTACATCTATTCGGGCAAGGAGGCAAAAGGCGCCGAACCCGAGTTGAACACGATCGCATTCGAAAAAGGCAAGGAAGTCGCGTTCTGGCTGCGCGAGGTGCTGCACGGGATGTCGCTCGAGCCGATCGTCAAGACCTCGGGCAAGACCGGCCTTCATGTATTCGTGCCGATCAAGCGCACGATCGACTTTGATGCAGCGCGGCAAGTGTCCGAACTCGTCGGCCGGCACCTGATGCGGCAACATCCGAAAGACATCACGATGGAATGGAGCGTACCGAAGCGAACAGGCAAGATCTTCATGGATTACAACATGAACGTGCGGGGAAAAACGCTGAACGTCGCCTATTCTCCGCGAGGCGAGCCGGGCGCTCCGGTGTCGATGCCGCTGACCTGGGAGGAGCTGGCGAAGGCCCATCCACTCGACTTCCGGATGACAAATGTGATAGACAAGTTAACCCGGTCTGGAGATCGTTGGCACAACGCGTTAAAAAACAAGCAGAATTTGGAGCTGGCGCTCGGTGGGAAGAAGGCGTCGAGATCCGAGTGAATGAATTGACTCAACACCAAGGCTCAGGAGCAAGAGAAGGTCGGCTGCGAGTCGTGGCGACCGTGAAGGATCTCAGCGCGATCGAAAAATTTGCCGTCATTCCCGCGGAAGCGGGAATCCAAATTGATCTTGGCTGAGGGTCTGATCTGTTGCTCCGAAAAAGCAAAATGGATTCCCGCTTGACCAGCTCCGCTGTTGACAGACGCGGGAATGACGACTTTTTTGCAGGACTCCCGAGTCAACGCCAATTAAGCACGAAAGGCGCACGATCTTGTTGAGTTTGATTTGACTTTGACCTCGTTCTCTTGAAGTGAACTTAGGGCTGGAGACACGCAAATGGCGGCACGATCGATTGGCAGTTTGACGATTTCGTTCGGATTGGTGGCAATCCCGGTGAAGCTGTATTCGGCAACCGAGGCGAGCCAGCACATTTCGTTCAATCTGCTGCACAGCACCTGTGGGTCGCGCTTGCGCCAGCAGTATTTCTGCATCAAGGAGGACGTGCCGGTCGGGCGCGACGAAATGGTCAAGGGCTATGAATTCGCCAAGGACCAGTACGTCATGTTCTCGCCCGAGGAGCTCAAGGCGCTCGAAGAGGTCGGCACGCATGCGGCCGACATCACCGAATTCGTGCCGATCGCGGCAATCGACCCCGTCTACTTCGACAAGGCGTACTACCTTGCGCCGGACAAGGGCGGCGCGAAGCCCTATGCACTTTTTACCAAGGCGCTGCGCGAATCCAAGCGCTGCGCGCTCGGGCGCTGGGCCGCCCGCGGCAAGGAATACATCGTTATGATCCGCCCGGTTGAAGACGGCCTCGTGATGCAGCAACTGTTGTACGCGGTCGAGGTGCGTTCGATCAAGGAGATCGACATCCCCGTCATGGACGTCAAGGAGGCCGAGTTGAAGCTCGCGCGCCAGCTGATCGAGCAGCAGTCGAGCAACAAGTTCGACCCGACCGAATACACGGACGATGTCAGCAAGCGCGTGCAGGCCGCGATCCAGAAGAAGGTCGAGGGCCAGGAAATTACCGTGTCCGAGGCGCCGGAGGGTGGCGCGCAGATCATCGATCTGATGGAAGCATTACGCGCAAGCCTGGAGAAGAAGGGCGGCGCGCCGGCCAAGGCAGCGAGCAGGGCGGCAACGCCTGCGCGCAAGCCGGCCAAGCGCGCACAACCGGCCGCGCCCGCGGCGCGCAAGAGTGCAAAGAAATAGCCGCCGTAATCGAAGCGAGGATGATGCACCAGTACGGCGTCCATGACGTCGAAAAGCTGCTTGGCCTGCCGCGCAGCACGATCCGCGCGCTGATCGCCGCGGGGTTCGTATCGCCGGCGCGCGGACCGCGCAACGCGCTGTTGTTTTCGTTCCAGGATCTGATCGTGCTGCGCACCGCGCAGGCGCTGGCCAGCGCCAACGTACCGCACCGGCGCATCACAAAATCCCTGAAGGAATTGCGCCGCCATCTTCCCGACGAGATGCCGCTGTCCGGCCTGCGCATCGGCGCCGTCGCCGATCGCGTCGTGGTCAGCGAAGGCGGCAGGCACTGGCAGGCCGAATCCGGCCAATACCTCCTGGCCTTCGAAGGCGATCCGGTCGAAGGATCGCTGAGCGTCATCGACCGCACGCAGGTGCCGGCGGCCCTCGACGACAACTGGTTCGACCGCGCCGTCGCGTTCGAGCGCAACGATACCGAGGCCGCGGTGCGGGCCTACGAACAGGCGATCGAGGCCGATCCCGGGCACCTCGATGCGCGCATCAACCTCGGACGACTCTTGCACGAAAGCGGCAAGCTGGCGCGGGCCGAGCAGGTATACCGCGATGCGATCAACGCATCCGGCGCCGATCCATTGCTGCTGTTCAATCTCGGCGTGTTGCTCGAAGACATGGAGCGCAAGTCGGAGGCGGCAATGGCTTACGAAGCCGCCGTGCGCGCCGATCCGGACCTCGCCGACGGACACTACAACCTGGCGCAGCTTTACGTGCAGCTCGAAAAACCCCAGGACGCGTTGCGCCATATGTCGCAGTACCGCCGTCTTGTCGGCGGCCGCAAGTGATGCGACTGTGAACACGTTCGCTGGCGGCTGAAAGCCCTTCATTGCATCATCCGGTTTCCACGCGCCCAGCAGGAAACCGAAGGCACGACATGCGCATCCTCGTAACCGGCAGCAGCGGCCACCTCGGCGAAGCGTTGATGCGCACATTGCGCGAATCGGAGCACGAGCCGGTCGGCCTGGACATTCTCGCATCGCCGTTCACCGACCACGTCGGCTCGATCGCCGATCGCAGCGTCGTGCGCCGCTGCATGCAGGGTATCGACGCCGTGCTGCATGCCGCGACCCTGCACAAACCGCACGTCGCGACGCACAGACGCCAGGATTTCGTCGACACGAATATCACCGGCACGCTCAACCTGCTCGAGGAAGCGGCCACGGCGGGCGCGCGCGCATTTGTATACACCAGCACCACGAGCACGTTCGGCCGCGCGCTTACGCCGCCGGAGGGGCAGCCGGCCGCGTGGATCACGGAGGAAGTCGTGCCGGTTCCAAAGAACATCTATGGCGTGACCAAGGTCGCTGCCGAAGACCTTTGCGAGCTGTTCGCGCGCAAGCTGCGCCTGCCGTGCATCGTCCTGCGCACGTCGCGCTTCTTTCCCGAAGAGGACGATCACAAGGCCAGGCGCGAAAGTTTTGCCGACGCGAACATGAAGGCCAACGAGTTCCTCTATCGCCGGGTCGATGTCGAGGATATTGTCGATGCGCACCGGCTCGCGATCGACAAGGCTCCTGCGCTCGGGTTCGCGAAATACATCATCTCGGCGACGACGCCGTTCACGCGCGCCGACCTGGCCGAACTACGCACCGACGCTCCGGCTGTCGTCGCCCGCCACGCCCCGGCGTACGTTGCCGAATACGCGCGACGCGGCTGGAGCATGTTTCCGCACATCGAGCGCGTGTACGACAACGCGCGCGCACGCGCCGAACTCGGCTGGCGCCCACGCTACGACTTCGCCCACGTGGTCGCGTGTCTTCGTACCGACCAGGATTTTGCCAGTCCACTGGCGCGTGCCGTCGGTTCCAAGGGCTATCACGTGCAGAAGTTCGTCGACGGCCCGTTTCCCGTCGACTAGGCCTTCCAGGTTTCGGTACCGATGCTTTAAAAAGCTGATCAACGCCGGTTGATGCAGGTCAAGGCCGGCGGACGGTTTCGCCCGGACAATTGCCCCAACATGAGTACCGACGAGACTACGCGGTCTACAGGGGCCCCGAGCATAGCGCCAGTCACCACAGTCGAGTCTGCGAGTGCAGTGGCGGAAGCGCCCGCAGCCGGCGCCTTCACGCAGAAGACACAGGTGCGTGCGGCCTCGCACACGGCGCTGATCCTGGCAACGGATCAGCAGGTTGGGGACTATCTGCAGGCCTACGCCGAAGGCTGCAACATCAGCGCGGACCCGAGGTTTGCGCACAGCCAAGCACCCGAACGCGACGAGGATCCGGACGCCACGGACTCCACGGCGTTCCGCCGCGCCGACATATTCGATCTTCCATTCGTGCGGCTGCAGTCGATCACAATCGATCCCGCAGCGGTCGCGCTGGTTCCGCCTGCAAACGCGCGCCGCCTTCATCTGGTGCCGATTGCCCAGCGGGCCGGCGTGCTGGCCGTGGCGGTCGAGGATCCGGCCGACGCAGAGATCATTCCCGCCCTGCACTTTGCCACCCATCAACGCATCGCCCTGATGGTGGCCGAGCCGCTCGAGATTCGCGCGGCGATCGGGTCGAATTTCGACAGCGTCGAGGACAAGGCGATCCTGCGCCAACTCGGAATGGAAGCCAGCGCGGATTCGTCGAAGGAAACCTCCGAGCAGGAAGAGCGGCAACTCGCGCTGCAGCAGCCGATCGTGCGGCTCGTCGGCGACATGTTCGTGGACGCCGCGCGACGCCGCGCCTCGGATATCCATCTGCGTCCGGGCGAGCACGGCCTGGATCTTCTGTACCGCATCGACAACGAACTGGTGTCGATTCGCCGCTTCCTGCGCGCTCTTAGCCCGGCACTGGTCAGCCGCATCAAGGTGCTGGCGAACATGAACGTCGCCGAACACCGCATACCCCAGGACGGGCGCGCCACGTATATGCCCGCGGATGGCCACGCGATCGACATGCGTGTTTCGATCATACCGACGATCCACGGCGAAAGCGTCGTGATCCGGCTGCTCGACACGAAACAAGGTCTGCTCGGCCTCGACAAGCTCGGCCTGTCGGCTGCCGATGGAACGAAATTCCTCGATATGATCGGCCGCAGCCACGGCATGATCCTGGTGACTGGTCCAACCGGCTCGGGCAAATCGACGACGCTGTATGCGGCCCTGCTGGAAGCGCGCAAGGAGCACGTCAACATCCTGACGGTCGAGGATCCGGTCGAATACCACATCGAGGAAGTCCAGCAGATGCAGGTCAACCGCGCCGCCGGCTTCACGTTCGCAAGCGCGCTGCGCAACATCCTGCGCCACGATCCCGACGTCATCATGCTCGGCGAGATTCGCGACCGCGAGACCGCGCAAATCGCCGTCGAGAGCGCACTGACCGGCCATCTGCTGCTCAGCACGCTGCACACGAATACCGCCGCGACGACGATCACGCGCCTGCTCGATCTGGGCGTTGAATCGTTCCTGTTGCGTTCAACGCTGCTCGGGGTTCTGTCGCAGCGTCTGACGCGGCGCAACTGCAAGCACTGCCGTGAACCGGAGACCGTGCCGGCGCACTGGCGCGAAATGCTCGATGTCGGTCCGGACGAAGTATTCTACAAAGGCGCCGGCTGCCATCAGTGCGAAGGGTTGGGCGTACACGGCCGCACGGCAGTCTACGAGTTGATGATGGTGACGCCGGAAATCCGCCGCCTGATCGTGCCGCACTGCGAAGCCGACGGCATCCAGGAGGTCGCGCTGCGCGAGGGCATGCGGTCGCTCACGCGCAACGCGGTCGAACTGGCACGCAGCGGCACGATCTCGCTGGGCGAGGCGTTTCGCTTGCGCGCAGACTGATCTTCGAGAGCAGTTCGACGCAACACCTGCGCGTGGAGTCGGGAGTCCCTGACTGCTTTCGGAGCCGGCGAAACAGGCGCGCTGCGCCGGCAGGCGCCGCGCAGCCGCCTGCGTTTGCGCTTAGATACGCCGCGCGCTGGGCGCCTCTTCCTTCCAGCCAGCCCTGGGCTCGTTGAGCCTGGCTTCCTGCGACTTGTCGATCGCCAGCCGCTGCTGTTGTTCGAGCTCCAGCGAAAGCGGCTCGGACAAGCGCACGCGCAGCGACAGGTCGGAGCGCGAGTCGGCATTCTCGAGCGCCTCGTCCATGCTGATCCGGCGCGCGCGATACAGCCGCAGCAGCGACTCCTCGAACGTCAGCATGCCGCTGTCGAGGCCCTGTTTCATGGCTTCCTTGAGCTGGCTGATCTCGCCCTTGAGGATCAGATCGGATACGAAGGCGGTCTGCAGCAGCAGCTCGACCGCCGGCACGCGCCGCCCTCCGGACGCGCTGCGCAGCAAACGCTGAGACAGCACCGCCTTGAGGTTCAGCGACAGGTCCTGCAGGACTTGCTTGTGCGCGGCCTCGGGAAAGAAATTGAGTATCCGATCGAGCGTCTGGTTGGCATTGTTCGAGTGCAGCGTCGCCAGGCACAACTGCCCGGTCTCGGCATAGAGCAGCGCCTGCTCCATCGTCTCGCGATCGCGGATCTCGCCGATCATGATGACGTCCGGCGCTTCGCGCATGGCGTTCTTCAGCGCTTCGGCGTACGAGTTCGTGTCGATGCCGACTTCGCGCTGGTCGACGATCGACTTTCCATGCGCATGCATGAATTCGATGGGGTCCTCGATCGTGAGGATGTGCCCGGAGCGATGCTGGTTGCGGTAGTCGATCAACGCCGCGAGCGTGGTCGACTTGCCGGATCCGGCGGCGCCGACCACGAGCACCAGACCGCGCTTGAGCATGACCAGGTCCCTGACGTTTGGCGGCAGGTTGAGCGACTCCAGGCTCGGGATGCGGTTCGGAATGTAGCGAATTGCGATGCCGGTTTCGCCGCGTTGCCGATACAGGTTCACGCGGAAGCGCCCGATGCCCTGGCGGTCTACGGTGAGATTCATCTCATGCGTCTGATCGAACACGTTCTTCCGGCCTGCGTCGAGCAGCGAGTCGGCGACTGTGGAAACCGCTGCAGAGTCGAGCACCGGAGCATCGATTATCCTTGTCTCGCCTTCGGTCTTGATCGCGGGCGGCGCGCCGACACTCAGGAACAGGTCGGAGGCGTCCTGCGCTACCATCATTCGCAAATATTCGGTCAGATCCATGGGGGTCTCCAGAAGCCTGGGAGCAGGGTAGTGGCGCGGGCGGGGCTCGAAGTGATCTGCGTCAACGTATTGCCAGCCTGCGTTCCGCGCGTTGCGGCGGAACAGCGGCCATCGCCCAGGCCGTGCATCGCGCGATCTGCGGGACGCCTGTCGTTCTGGCCATTGCCGCGCAGCTCGAGACTCGTTGCGAGGCTCTGCCATTGGTACGCCTGATGCTTGACTGCTCGGCAGGTAGACGCGGCGGCAAGGCATGAAGAAGAAGGCGCCAGGGGGCAAAAATCCATCTTTGAGCTCGCTGCGCGCCGCGGCGCGTGACTGTCGTGCTTGCCCGCTATGGCGGTCGGCAACGCAGACGGTGTTCGGCGAAGGGCCGGCGAAGGCGCGAATCGTCCTGGTCGGCGAAGAACCCGGTGATCGCGAAGACATCATCGGCCGTCCTTTCGTCGGTCCGGCCGGGCAATTGTTGCGGCGCGCGCTGGTCGAGGCCGGCCTCGATCCCGCCGCGCTGTACCTGACGAATGTCGTGAAGCATTTCAAATTCGAAATGCGCGGCAAGCGCCGCCTGCACAAACGCGCCAACGCCGAGGAACAGGCAGCGTGCCGGCAGTGGCTGCAGGCCGAGCTGCATCGCATCCGCCCGGCGATCGTCGTCTGTTTGGGGGCGACGGCAGCCAAGGCGTTGCTCGGGACCTCGTTTTCGGTAACGCGGCAGCGCGGCCGATGGTTGCCATTTGGCGCCGATGCATTCGCAATCGCCACGCTGCATCCCTCGGCGCTGTTGCGCATGCGCGACAGCGAGCGCGAGCGCGGTTATCTGGACTTCGTGCGCGATCTGCGCAAGATTGCCACCGGTCCCGGACCGGTCGGCATGGTGGCGAAGGCGCGGTCTGCCGCGCGGCCGAAAAGCAATCCCGGCGACGGGACCGTGTGATCCTGGTCAATGCTGGAGAGTCCGCGAGCCCGGACAATACCTTCCGCCAGCAAGCGGGTAGCCATATGGAAATTGCCAAATTCCTCGAGCTCTTGGCCCAGCGCAACGGGTCGGACGTGTTTCTCAGTCCGGGCGGTCCGCCATGCATCAAGATCAGTGGCGTGACCTACCATTTGAACCACGATGCGCTCACCAGCGAGGAAACGCGGGGCATGGCCTATGCGCTCATGAACGAGCGCCAGGAAAAGGAATTCGAACAAACCATGGAGATGAACCTGGCAGTGGCCCTGAAGAATGTCGGGCGGTTTCGCGTGAATGTCTACCGCCAGCGCGGCGACGTCGCTCTCGCCGCGCGCTACATCACGGCGACGATTCCTTCGATCGAGGCGCTCAACCTGCCGCCGGTGCTCGAAGACCTGATCATGACGCCGCGCGGCCTGATTCTCGTGGTCGGAAGCACCGGTTCGGGAAAGTCGACGACGCTCGCGTCGATGATCGACTATCGCAACGAACGCCGTACCGGGCACATGCTGACGATCGAGGAACCGATCGAGTTCCTGCATACGCACAAGCAGTCGCTGGTCGATCAGCGCGAGATCGGCATCGATACGCTGAGCTATGCGAACGCGTTGAAGAATGCGATGCGCGAGGCTCCGGACGTCATCCTGATCGGCGAAATCCGCGATCGCGAGACGATGCAGCACGCGATCGCCTACGCCGAGACCGGCCACCTGTGCCTGTCGACACTGCACGCCAACAACGCCAACCAGACGCTCGACCGGATCATCAACTTCTTCCCGGATACCGCTCGCCACCAGCTGCTGATCGATCTGTCGCTGAATCTTCGCGCTGTCGTCTCGCAGCGGCTCGTGCGCACCGTCGACGACCAGCGCGTGCCGGCGGTCGAGCTGCTGCTGCGCACTCCATTCGTTTCCGATCTCATTGCCAAGGGTGAGATCGACGCGATCAAGGAGGCAATGAAGCAGGGGACAGCCGTCGGCATGGCGACGTTCGACCAATCGCTGTACAGGCTCTATGCGGCCGGACGGATCAGCTACAAGGAGGCGATCCTCAACGCCGACTCGCAAACGGACCTGGCCCTGCACATTCGCCTGGCCGGTCCGGCGCCGGCGGAAGGCAGCCTCGATCCCGAGGAGTTGACGTTGGTCGATATTCGCGAACGCGCGGAGCCGCGCGAGCGAAGCCTGCCTATTTGATCCAATCGGCGCCGGCCGGAGCGAGCGACACGGGTCGATTGGACCGCCTTTTCATCACCGCATCGCATAGCCCGTGGCGCGCGTTCGGCCTGTCCGCCAGCGCGGCAAAATTCGCGTTTTCCCGGTCGATTGAACTGGCTCCGGCTGGCCGGTCATGGATTGCGTGACATGGCAGGCTGGCACTGATCGCCAGTAACGCTTAAAGTGCAAGGCGGGATCGCGCGCGCCCGGGTTGAGATTCCTCTTGGCGTCGCCGCCTCAGTGCCGTACATTTCGCATTCCCGTCTGTCCCACACCATAGGAAAAGCCCATGGCAACGAAGAAAACCGCAAAGAAAGCTGCAAAGCCCTCCGCACCGAAAGTCGTCAAGGCGCCCCTGGGCAAGTCCGGACTGGTCGAGTACATCACGACCGCTTCGAACGTGATGGCCAAGGACGTCCGCTCCGTACTCGCCGCGCTCGAAGGCGCCGTCGTGGGTTCGGTCAACAAGAACGGCGCGCGCACGTTTACGCTGCCGGGTCTGCTGAAGATCACGGTTGCCTCGATTCCGGCCAAGCCGAAGCGCAAGGGCATCAATCCTTTCACGAAGCAGGAACAGTGGTTCGCCGCAAAACCGGCCAGCGTCCGCGTCAAGGTGCGCCCGCTGAAGAAGCTCAAGGACGCGGCGGCCTGATAGCCGCGGCGAGTCGATCGAACAGGATCGCGAGCGTTACGACATCCTGCCGATTGTGATCCAGCACGCGCCCGAGGTTCGTGCTGGATTGACCTCGAAGATATGCCAACCACGCTGCCGGGGCCTCGTGTCCCGGCAGGTCGTCCTCGCGCAAGATCCCCAGCAACTGCCGTTCGATCGTCTGCAGCCGGCAGTTTTCCCAGACGCCGCGATAGGCGCGACGCACCGGATACAACAGGTCGACATGGCCCCGTTCGGCGAACGGATGTGCCTGCCGATGCAGGCGGTAGCGTCCCTTGAGCAGCGGCGCATCGTATGACCGTCCGTTGTAGCTGACGAAGATCGCATCCGCCAGCAGGCCGGCGGCAAAACTGCGCAGCATCTCTTCTTCGCCGCCCAGTGCGGTCAGGTACAGTTGTCGGACGACGAGTTCGCCGCCTCGCCACTGCGCGCTGCCGATCATGAAAGCCCTGGTGCCGACGCCTCCGGCAAGTCCCGTCGTTTCGGTGTCGAAACAGACGAGGCGTTCGCGTTCGACTTCGCTCACCTCGCCCCACGGAAGGCCGACGATGCGCGATGCGTCGCTCGGACGGCGCGATTCGACCAGCCACAGACCATCCGCGATCTCGATTCCCGCCGGCGCCGCAAGCTTGCGCGTCGCCGCGCGCCTTCGCAGGTCGAGCAGCCGGCGCAAATCGGAGCGCACGCCGGCGCTTGCGGCATTCGCGCTGGCACGCCCGGCCTGCCGCTGCAACATGCGCAGACGTTCGCTGACTTCGCTCATGCGAGCAGATCGAGCACGGCCAGCGCAAGGCACCGTGCGGAACGCGCGCCGGTCTCGTCAAAGGCAAGCACGGGCCCGACGCAAGCCGGACAGCCGACGCTGCAACTGCAGCCTGCAACCAGGTCGCGCGATTTCGCAATCAATTCCGCCGCGCGCCGGAACAGCGGCTCGCTGAGACCGATGCCACCCGGAAAGTTGTCGTACAGATACACGGTCGGGTTGAATGCGGTGGCCAGATCTGGATCCTCGACCTTGCCCTCGGCGTTGCGCCACTGGCCGCGGCCGCGCTGGTCCTGCGTCGCAAAAAACGCCGCATCGCCCGAGCCGACCGCCTTCTGCAGATCGCGCGCCTCGGCCATGACGCTGAGCGACGCCACCGTGTGCAGCGCATACGCCGCGCCGAGAAATCCGTCGAGGGCATCCTGGCGACTTGCGAACGCGGACTCGAGCGTGCCCTGTTCGAGTTGCCACCAGACCGCGCTCGTCTGCAATTCCTGATCCGGCAGATTGACCGGGCCGTATCCGATGTTCTCGTGGCTGTAGAAGCGGATCTTCTTGTAGCCCGACACGCGGCGGACGACGTGTACTTCGCCGTGATGGCAGATGCCGGAGCCGGATTTGGAACCGTCAAACCGCTCCAGCACCTTGAGTTTCGTATAGTCGATCGCGTCGGTGTAGTAGTCGGCGTGCGTGCGTGTAACGAACGCCTTGCGTCCTTCCCAGTCGAGCTTCTCGACCTGGAACGGCTGCGACTGGATCATGTAGATCGCGCCTTCGTAGAGCGTCAGCGCCGCGCTCGAGTAGTCGACTTCGGCGATGATCGTCTGCCGGCCATCGGTGCGATCGACGACGACGAAGTTGCCGTCCGCGACGGAGCGCAGGCTGACGGCCTGGGCCGGATAGCTGTCGGCAATCCAGTCCCAGCGCTCGCCTTCGCGATGCAGCACGCCGGATTCGGCCAGCACTTCGAGGAAATCGTCGGCGATGGCGCCGCCGAAGCGGTCGCCGCTGGCGAATGGCAGCTCGAAAGCCGCGCAGCGGATGTGGTCGAGCAGGATCAACAGCTGATCCGGCGCAATGCGCGCGGTTTCCGGCGATGCGTTCTCGAAGAACTCCGGATGGCGCACGACGTACTGATCGAGCGCCTGGCTCGACGCGACGAGGATTCCGAGCGACGGCCGCATGCGCCGCCCGGCGCGTCCGAGGCGCTGCCAGGTCGCGGCGATCGAACCCGGATAACCGTTGAGGATCGCGACGTCGAGCGATCCGATATCGACGCCGAGCTCGAGCGCCGACGTCGTCACGACGCCGTCGATACCGCCGGCACGCAGCGCACGCTCGGTAGCACGGCGTGCGGTCGGCAGATAGCCGCCGCGGTACGCGCGAATGCGTTCGGGCTTGCGCGGATCCGGATCGAACACGTCCTTGAGGTATTTGGTCAGCACTTCGACCATCAGCCGCGATTGCGCGAACACGATCGTCTTGAGCTTCGCGCGAATCGCATGGCGCGCGATGCGACTCGATTGCGAGCGCGCCGATGCGCGGATGCCCAGATCCGGATTGATGACCGGCGGATTCCACAGCAGCACGTGGCGCTCGCCGCGCGGTGCGCCGCTCTGGCTGATCGCGCAGACCTCCGCGCCGATCAGCGCTTCGGCGTGTTCCTTCGGATTGCCGATCGTCGCCGAGCAGGCAATGAACTGCGGCGTCACGCCGTAGAACGCGCAGATCCGGCGCAGGCGCCGCAGCACGTTGGCGACGTGCGAGCCGAACACGCCGCGGTAAGTGTGCAGTTCGTCGATGACGACGAAGCGCAGGTTCTCGAAGAACTGCGCCCACTTCGTGTGATGCGGCAGGATCGCCTGATGCAGCATGTCCGGATTGCTGACGACGATGTCGCCGCGCGCGCGGATCGCCTGGCGCGCGTCGTTCGGCGTGTCGCCGTCGAACGTGTAGGCGCGCACGCCGAGCTCGCCGGCCTTGTTGAGTTCGAGCAGTTCGGCAACCTGGTCCTGGGCCAGGGCCTTGGTCGGAAACAGATACAGCGCCTTCGCGCGCTGCGCACGCACCGCCTCGATGACCGGCAGGTGGTAGCACAGCGACTTGCCCGATGCGGTCGGCGTCACGACGACGACATGGTCGCCGCGCGCGCACGCGTCCCAGGCGGCGCGCTGGTGCGAATAGAGCTGGTCGATGCCGCGGCTGCGCAATGCAGAGCGTGTGGCCAGCGACAGTTCATCGGGAAACGGCGCGTACAAGGCGTTCGTCGCGGGCAAGCGGAAATATCCGGTGATGCGGTCGCGATATTTTTCGGCGAGGCGCTCGACCAGACTGTCAGCCGAACGCACGTTGAGGTCCGCCCTCTGTGCAGCGCGTGTCGCAAGATCAGTCATTGTCGTCTCCGCCGTGAGGCAGTCGTTGTAGAGAGGCGCCGTCTCAGGCGGCGAGATTTCGAACTGCGGTCCCGCTCGCCTGCCGCGATTTTCCTGAACGACTACCGAACGGCGATCGTGGCGGCCATGGGGAAACCGCGCAGCATGTGGAAGAATCCGCCCTCGTTCGTTGCGTCATCAACGCGCTTTCATTGATCCGCTGGGGGGACGATGCACGACATGCCTTCAATTCGTCGCGGCCCGGCGCTCGTCATGCTTGTCCTCGCATTCGCGGCCGCAGGCGCGGCGCGGGCGCAGCCGGCGAGTCCGGACAGCAGACTCGAACAACTCGCGCAATTGAGCCTGGAAGACCTGATGAAGATCCAGGTCGTTTCGGTTTCGGGCACGCCACAATCGCGCATGTCGACGCCGGCAGCGGTCTATGTCATCAGCGCCGAGGACATCCGCCGCAGCGGCCATCGCACGATTCCTGAAGTGCTGCGCATGGTGCCGGGCATGTACGTGGGCCGCCTCAACTCTTCCAGCTGGGTGGCCGGTTCGCGCGGATTGACCGGTTCGTCGCTGACGGCCAACCGCTATCTGGTCCTTATCGACGGCAGGCTGGTCTACGATCCGTTGACATCGACGACCTATTGGGACACCACCGACGTCGTGCTCGCCGACATCGATCGGATCGAAGTCATTCGCGGTCCAGGCGCAACGTTGTGGGGCGCGAACGCGATGAACGGCGTCATCAACATCGTCACGAAGTCCGCACGCGACACGCTGGGCACGCTGGTGCAGGTAGTCGCCGGCAGCAACGCGGAATCCGAAGTCGACCTGCGCCACGGCGTCGCTATTTCCGACGACTCATGGTTTCGCGTGTGGGGCAAGTACAGCACGCACGGTGACTTCGAAGGTCCGCAAGGCGCGAGCTTGCACGACCAGTGGTCTTCGGCGCACGGCGGATTCCGTTACGACAAGGCACTCGACGCGCAATCCCGATTCACTGTCGAAGGCGACGCCTACACGCACCCGACGGCGATGGAATCGGTGCAGATTCCGGTGCCGGGCGAAGATCGGCAGTTCCAGCAGGTCACGACCGACGACACCGTTTCCGGCGCGAACCTGTTGATGCACCTGCGGTACGGCTTCGGCTTGCCGACCGGTTGGCGCCTGCGCGCTTACGTGGACCAGACCCGGCGCGACAACTCGCGTTTCGGCGCATCGCGCGACACCGCGGACGTCGACCTGCGCGCATGGAACGACTGGGGCGGCCGCAACGAACTGATCTGGGGCGCCGAGTACCTGTGGACGCGCGACGAGATCCGCAACGGCCCGGTCCTGTACCTGAATCCGGATCAGCGCTCGTGGGCGCAGTTCAACACGTTCGTGCAGAACACGACCAACCTGTTCGACGACCAATGGTATCTGATGCTCGGCAGCAAATTCACCTACCAGAGTTTCGTCGGTTACGAGCCGCAACCGAACATTCGCTTGTGGTGGACGCCGAGCGCGGACCAGACATTGTGGGCGTCGGTGTCGCGGCCGGTGCGCATGCCGTCGCGTTTCGAGCAGGACGGACAGCTGATTCTCGGCTACGCGGATCTCGGCGCGATCACGGCCGGCAAACCCAACGGCGTGATCATCCCGCTCAGCGTGTCGGGCGACGAGAATCTGCGTCCCGAGGAACTTGTCGCCTATGAAGTCGGCCACCGCTACCAGATCACGAGCCGCTGGCTGATCGAGTCGACGCTGTTCCTCAACGACTATCGCCGACTCATCGAGCCGGCGCCGACGATCCTCGGAAAATTCACCGACGTGGGTTCGGGACGCACGTACGGCGCCGAGATCAACAGCTCGCTGCAAGTCAATGAACGCTGGCGCCTGGAAGGCTGGTACAGCTTCCTGCGCACGCGCATCGACGGACCGGTGTATCAGTTCGAAGAGAAGAGCACGCCGCGGCAGATGGCGCAGCTGCGCTCTTACCTCGACCTGGGCGGCGGGACTGAATTCAACGGCGCGCTGTACTTCGTCGATCGCATCCCGCAGCAGAACATCGACGCCTATACGCGCCTGGACCTCGGCCTGGCATGGCGCCTCGGCGAGCGCGCGCGGCTGGAGCTGTGGGGACACAACCTGCTCGACGCCACGCACGAAGAAGCATCGGGCGCGCGCGTCCCGCGCACCGTCATGGCGAGCCTGGGTTTCAAGTTTGACTAGGATCACTGCCAGGTTTCAGCGCCGGTCGCGCCGTTCGTCGTTGGCGTGGCGCGCGGTCATGGCCTTGCTGCTGCTGTGCGCGCAGGTGCCGGCAAGCGCGCAGGTGCCGATGCGCGAGCCGGAAATCGAAGCGGCCTATCTGGTGAACTTCCTGCGCTACACGCAGTGGCCGGAACAGAGCTTTGTCGATGCGCGCGCGCCATTCGTGTTGACGCTGATCTGTTCGGACGAAGATGCTTCCAGTGTGCGCGCAGTCGCGCAGGCCGCCGGCCTGGTAAACGGCCGGCCAATCGAAGTTCACGTGATGCCGCCGCCGCGCAGCCGGGAAGCCGCTCCGGACGCACACGACCTGGAGATCCTGCTCAGCAGTCACGTGGTGTTCTTCCACAAGAGCGCCGGCAGCGCGCTCGAACAGGAACTGCGCAGCCTGTCCGGCCAGCCCGTCCTGACGGTCAGCGACCTGCCCGGATTCACGTCGCGTGGCGGCATGCTCGAGCTGGTCAGCTCGGGCGGCCGGATGGTTTTTGAAGCCAATACCGCCGCCATCCGCGAGGCCGGTCTCGTGGTCAGCGCGAAGGTGCTCAAGTTGGCGCGCTCGTCCGCGGAGCTGCAGCCATGATGCGCCGCTGGTTCGGCTCGATGCGCTCGTTCGCCGACAAGGTGACGTGGCTGGTGACGCTGACCAGCGGCGTCGCGATCCTGGCCGTCTGCTTCACGCTGGTTGGAGCCGATTATCTGAACATGCGGCGCGAGACGCTCGCCGGCCTGCAAACCCAGATGATGATCGTGGCGATGAACAGCGGCGCGCCGCTCGCATTCGGCGACCGGCGCAGTGCGAGCGAGGCGTTGTCGGCGTTCCAGACGCGCGCGGCGGTCGCCCGCGCGGAGCTCTACGACGTAAAGGGCAACCTGTTCGCCAGTTACCAGCGTCCCGACGCTGCGCCGGCGCCCTCGGCCGGCGCAACGCCGGTCGCATCCACTGCGGACTTGCGCACGCAGCGCACGGCGATCGAGGAGCAAGGCCAGCAGCTCGGCACGCTGGAAGTTGCCTACGACCTGGATGAACTCCAGCGCCATCTGTGGCAGACGCTGGGACTGTCGACCGTCGTGGCCCTGATTGCCGTGTTCCTGGTGTATCTGTTTTCCCTGCGCATCCGCCGCACGCTGATCCGGCCGATCGAACTGCTCAGCCAGACGGCGCGCCGGATATCGCACACACGTGACTACGCGCAGCGGGCGCCGAAAGTCAGCGACGACGAGTTGGGCACGTTCACCGAAACGTTCAACCAGATGCTGGCGCAAATCCAGAAGCAGGACGCCGAAATCCAGGCGTCCCGCGCCGAGGCGCTGCATGCCAGCCAGTTGAAGGACGAGTTCCTCGCGACGTTGTCGCACGAGCTGCGTACGCCGATGGCGCCGATTCTCGGCTGGGCGCAGATCCTGCGGCTCAGCGGCGAGAGCAACGCCCAGGTATTGCAGGCGTCGGCGGTCATCGAGCGCAATGCCCGCGCGCAGAACAAGATCGTCGACGACCTGCTCGACATGAGCCGCATCGTATCCGGCAAGCTCAAGCTCGACGTGCGCACGATGGACCTGGCCGACGCCGTCCACGCCGCCATCGAGACGGTCGCCGCAGCCGCAACGGCCAAGTCGATCGCGCTCGAACAGGACATTGAGCCGGGCCTCGCGATTGTCCACGGCGATCCGCACCGCCTGCAGCAGGTGGCCTGGAACCTGATGTCCAATGCGATCAAGTTCACCGCCAATGGCGGCAGTGTGCGCGTCGTATTGCGCCGGCAATCCGCGCAGGCCGTGCTGTCGGTGAGTGACAGCGGGCAGGGAATCACGGCGGAATTCCTGCCGTACATCTTCGAGCGGTTCCGCCAGGCCGACAGTTCGATCACGCGTCACCACGGCGGCCTCGGACTCGGCCTGTCGATCGCCAGGCAGCTGGTCGAACTGCACGGTGGCGATATCGCCGCCGCCAGCGCCGGCGTGAACCACGGTTCGACCTTCACCGTGTCGTTGCCGCTTGCGCCGGGCATGGCGGCGCAAAAATTCAAGCCGCTTGCGGATTCGGCGCCGCCTTCTGCTCAAGGACAAACGTCGCTGCGCGGATGCAAGGTATTGCTGGTCGAGGACGAACAGGATGCGCGCGAACTCACGGAAGGTGTGTTGCGTTTTGCCGGAGCCACGATTCTCGCGGTCGATTCTGCTGCCGCGGCGCTGGGTGTGATCGAGGACTTCCGGCCCGATGTGCTGCTCAGCGACATCGGCATGTCCGAGGCCAGTGGCTACGACCTGATCCGCCAGGTGCGCGCCTCACCGTCCGTGGCGGTTCGGGACGTTGCCGCGATCGCGCTGACTGCGTTCGCGCGGCCGGAGGATCGCGTCCTTGCCCGCGCTGCCGGATTTCAGCAGCACCTGTCGAAACCGGTCGACAACGATGTGCTGATCGGCGCGGTGCGGGCGGCTGTCCGCAGCGCGCGCGAGTCCGACTGACCCTACGGCGGCGGCGCGCCCGCGCTGCCCGCGTCCGCCATTACGGTTGAGCCTGCCAGGAATGCGATGCGATCCAACTACGCCAGCGCAGGGGTGCGTGGCTTTCGCTGTATACATCGGGTTCAGTTTCATAAATCACGATTAAAGAAATAGCGGTCCGGCACGCGATCGGTGCCTATAATCGCCGCTCCACGGAAAACTGGCAGGGGTCGCGATGACAATGGATGCAGGCAGCAAGATCATCAGTGGGCGGCAAGACCAGCTGCTCGAGGCTTGGCTGCGGTCCCTGCAAGCGTCGGGCGCAACCTCCGACCGGCGCACGACCGTTATCCAGAGCGAGCAGGAGGCGCGCGAGTTCGTCAAGCTCCTGGCCGAGTGCTCGAGCGGCGCCCATACCTCGGATATCAGCGCGCCGAACTGGGCACCGCTGCGCGAATTCCTCGAGGATTTTTCCCGCCGCCGGGCCGCGCAGGGATTCAGCGCCGATGCCACCGCCGCATTCATATTCTCGTTCAAGAAGGCGCTGTTCGAAGTCCTGCAGAGCGCCCTCGACGGAGACAGCAAGAGCCTGGCGGCGCAGATGTGGACGTGGACCGAGATCATCGACGCGCTCGGTCTGCAGACGATCAACACGTTTCAGAAGTCGCGCGAGGAAGTCATCAAGCGCCAGCAGGACGACCTGCTGGAACTTTCCACGCCCGTGATCAAGTTGTGGGAAGGCGTGCTCGCTCTGCCGATGATCGGCACGCTCGACAGCTCGCGCACGCAGGTTGTCATGGAGACGCTGCTGCAACGCATCGTCGACACCGGTTCGAGCATCGCGATCCTCGACATCACCGGCGTGCCGACGGTCGACACGCTGGTCGCACAACACCTGATGAAGACGGTTACCGCGATCCGCCTGATGGGCGCCGACTGCATCATCAGCGGCATTCGCCCGCAGATCGCGCAGACGATCGTGCATCTGGGCATCGACCTGACCGGGATCACGACGAAGGCGAATCTCGCCGATGCACTCGCGGTCGCGATGCAGCGCACCACCGCGGCAACAGCAAACTAGGCCTGCCCGACGCCATGGACCGGATTCCCATCCTACGCATGGGCAACTGCCTGCTGATCACCATCCAGGTGGACATGCACGACCGCCTTGCGCTGGCATTGCAGGATGATCTCACCGCCAAGATTCACGCGACCGGCGCCAAAGGCGTCCTCATCGACATCTCCGCGCTCGAAGTCGTCGACTCGTTCATGGGACGCATGATTGCCAACATGTCGGCGATGTCGACGATCCTCGATGCACGAACCATCGTCGTCGGCATGCGACCGGCGGTGGCGATTACCCTGGTTGAGCTCGGCCTCGAATTGCCCGGAGTACAGACTGCGCTGGACGTGGAACGCGGCATGCATATGTTGCGCTCCAGCCTGACCCGGACGCGATGATGGCCAACAACGAGGTAGTGGCGCTGCAAGACGAACAGGATGTCGTCCGGGCGCGGCAGGCCGTACGAACAAGAATGCAGGAGCTCAAGTTCAGCCTGGTCGATCAGACCAAGATGATCACCGCGGCGAGCGAACTTGCGCGCAACACCGTGATACACGGCGGAGGCGGCCAGATGAGCATCGAGGTCCTGGTCAACGGCACGCGCACGGGTGTCAGACTCACGTTCGAAGACAACGGGCCGGGCATAGCAGATCTGACGCTGGCGATGACGGACGGCTGGACGTCCGGCGGCGGGCTCGGCATGGGGCTGCCGGGCACGAAGCGCCTGGTCAACGATTTCCATATCGAATCCGCGGCCGGCCAGGGCACGCGCATCGTCATCGCGCGCTGGAAATGACCATGTCGTTCTCAAACCAGTGTTGCCTCGAGGTTGCCGACGCCAGTCACGTCGGCGCTGCGCGGCGCAGGGCAGCGGAACTCGCAGCCGATGCGGGGCTCGATGAAACCGCGCGCGGCGAGGTCGGGATCATCGTCAACGAACTCGCGACGAATATTCTCAGGCATGCCGGGCGCGGCACGCTGCTCCTGCAGCGGGTCGGCGCCGACGGCGCCGGCATCGAAGTCCTGGCCTTCGACGCCGGACCGGGCATGAGCAATGTCGACAAGTGTCTCGCGGACGGGTACTCGACCGGCGGCACCGCGGGCAACGGCCTCGGCGCGGTGCAGCGGTTGTCCGATGAGTTCGAGATCTGGTCGGCCAAGTCCGGCACGGTGGTGTTGTCACGCGTGTTTCGCAATGCGACCGATCGCTCGGTCGGCGGAATCGGCGGCATATGCGTGGCGCTCAAGGGCGAACGCGCCTGCGGAGATGCATGGGCCGTCCGGCGCGAGGCGGCGGATATCTTCGTGCTCGTGGTCGATGGCCTCGGACATGGCGCTGATGCTGCCGTGGCGGCCGAATCCGCGCTGGCCATATTCCGCAAGGAAACGGCCACCGGAACACGGCAGTTGCTCCAGCAGATTCATCAGACCATGCAGACGACGCGCGGCGGCGCCGTTGCGATTGCGAAAGTCGAGCGCGACGCCCGCCAGGTCAACTATTGCGCCGTCGGCAATATCGCCGGCAGATTGCAGCATGCGGATAGTTCGCGCGGCCTGCTGTCGAACAATGGCATCGTCGGCGGGCAGTTCCGCCGCATGGAGGAAATAACCTATCCATGGAGCGGTCCGGCGCAGATCATCATGCACTCCGACGGGCTTCAGTCGCGCTGGGCACTGGAGAGCTATCCCGGCTTGATGGCGCGACACCCGGCGATCATCGCCGCCGTCCTGTTCCGCGATTTTTCCCGCGGGCGCGACGATGCCACGGTGGTCGTCGTGAAACTCCCCGCGGCCAACGATCCATGAGCAAGCCGGTGCCAGCCGTTTCCGGGCCGCTGGACCCGCGAGCACTCGCCGGGCAATCAGAAGACGCCTTGCGCGCGACCATCGCCGAGCGCGACAAGGTCATAGCCGCACTGAATGCGGAATTGGCCGCCACCAACCAGGGTGTCGTCGCGCTCTATGCCGAACTCGACGATCGCGCCGAGCAACTCGGACAGGCGACCGAACTCAAGAGCAAGTTCCTGTCCTACATGAGCCACGAATTCCGGCTGCCGCTGAGCTCGATCATCAGCATCACGCGGCTCCTGCTGCAGCGTCTGGACGGCCCGTTGACCCCGGAACAGGAACGCCAGGTCGCTTTCATCCGCGGCTCCGCCAACGAACTCAGCACGATGGTGAACGACCTGCTCGACCTGGCCAAGATCGAAGCCGGCCGCATCACGATTTCGCCGGCGTGGTTCGAAATGGTCGACCTGTTCTCGGCGTTGCGCGGCATATTCAAGCCGATCCTGGTCAGCGACAAGGTTTCGCTGATCTTCGAGGAGCCGGAGGGCCTTTCCCGCATCTACACCGACCACTCGAAGTTGGCCCAGATCCTGCGTAACTTCATTTCGAATGCGCTCAAGTTCACCACGCAAGGTGAAGTGCGCGTATCGGCCCGCCAGGCAGACGGCAACGACGGCCGCGCCGTGGCGATATTCGCCGTCAAGGACACCGGCATCGGCATTGCGGCGGAGCACCAGCACGCGCTGTTCCATGATTTCGTGCAGATCGACACGCCGATCCAGAAGCGGCTGCGTGGCACCGGCCTCGGATTGTCGCTGAGCAAGCGCCTGGCGGAAGTACTGCACGGCAGCGTCGACGTGCAAAGCGATCTCGGCGCGGGCTCGACTTTTTTCCTCACTATCCCCGTGCAGCTTCCGGAATGATGAGTCAAACGTCACCTTTGTTCACCGGCAAGATCGTCGTCATCGACGACAACCCGGCGACGCTGTATTCGACCACGCGCATATTGCAAACGGGCAGCTTCCAGGTAGCGAGCTTCGGCACGGGACTCGACGCGCTGGGCGCGATCGATTCGTCGGTCGATGCGGTCGTCGTCGACATCAATTTGCCGGACATCGACGGAATCGAGATCGTTCGAAGGCTGCGCGCCGCCCCGGAAACCAGCGGCTTGTCGATCATCCACCTGACCGCGACGAAGGTCGAGGACGAGGATCGCGTCGAAGGGCTCGATGCGGGTTCGGACGCTTACCTGACCCACCCGGTGCATCCGCAGGTCTTGCTCGCGACCGTGCGCACGCTGTTGCGCGCGCGCAATGCCGAAGCGGCGAAGCGCAGCAGCGAGGTCAACTTCCGCCGGATTTTCGACCAGGCTACGTGCGGGCTGGCGGTGCTCGACCGCAACCTGAATTTCATCGATGCGAATCCGGAGATGCTGCGCCTGCTGGGACGGACGAGCGAAAACGTGGTGGGCAGGGACTTCATGGCGTTCTCCGACGCCGAGCAGCTTGCGAACCGCGACGATGTCGGCGCGACACTCGCGCGCGAAGGCCGCTGGCGCGGGGTGGTTCGCGAGATCCGCAGCGACGGCGCGGCAGTCGAACTCGAGTGGAACCTCTCGCCGAGTCCGCACAACGACACGCTGCTCGCCGTCGTCACCGACATTACCGAGCGCTTGCGCCTGCAGGCCGAACGCGAGAGCCTGTTCAGCCTCGAGCGCGCCGCCCGCAGCGAGGCCGAACGGATCAGCAAGGTCAAGGACGAATTCCTCGCGACCCTGGCGCATGAGCTGCGCAACCCGCTGGCGCCCCTGCAGAACGCCGTGCACCTGCTGCAACTCGCCGGCCACGACGCTCCCACGGCCAAGAACGCGCGCGAAGTGATCAATCGGCAAATCCGCCAGATGACGCGTCTGGTCGACGACCTGATGGATGTGTCGCGGATCACGCGCGGCCTGGTCGAGTTGAACAAGCAGGTCATCTCCCTGGACAGCGCGCTCGATGCGGCGCTGGAGATGAGCCGTCCGCACATCGAGGCTGCCGGCCAGCGGCTCCACGTCGACTATGCCGGCGCCGATGCGCTCGTCTGCGTCGATCCGCTGCGGCTCGCCCAGGTGCTGACGAACGTCCTGAACAATGCATCAAAATATACTGCGCGCGAGGGCCGCATCGACGTTTCCGTGACGCGGCTGGACGGAACTGTCGAGGTTGCCGTCGAAGACAGCGGAATCGGCATTCCGATCGCGATGCTCGCCAATGTATTCGACATGTTCACGCAGGTTCACCCGTCCGGACGGCGTTCGTCCGGCGGCCTCGGCATCGGACTGACCCTGGCCAAGCGCCTGATGGAAATGCACGGCGGCACGATAAGCGCTTTCAGCGAAGGCGAGGGCCGGGGCAGCCGGTTCGTGATCGGTTTGCCGCTGGCCGGCGAGCAGGCCGATCCGCCCGCCCGGCGCGCAACGCCGGGGCTGGCTTTTTGTGCCCCAGGCACGCAGCGCTCCGCGATCATCATCGATGACAATCGCGACGCGGCCGAATCGCTATGCGCCCTGCTCACGGCGCTCGGCTATGACTGCCACTCATATTTCGACGGCCCGTCCGGCATTGCCGCGGTGGAACGGAAGCCGCCCGACGTCGTCTTCGTCGACATCGGCATGCCGGTCATGGACGGACACGACGTTGCGCGAGCGCTGCGCGAGTCGCCACATGCGCGTCACGTTCCGCTGTTTGCGCTAACCGGCTGGGGACAACGCGGCGATCGCCAGCACTCTCACGAGGCGGGGTTCGACCGCCATCTGGTCAAGCCGGTGTCCGCAACGGAATTGCAACACGTGCTCGACGAAGTCGACGCGATCGCGCGTCAACGCCGGGAGAACATGCCGGTCTAGGCCGCACTCCTGGCCCGACGAGGCGTTGGAAAACTCCCGTCGGTGCGGCAGACTTTTTCGATCGGCCGACCCATTTCTGCGGCGCAATTTGCACGCAAAACAGGCCTCGTTCGTGCATTTTGCGATGCGCCCAGGAACGTGCGTGGCGCTGCATCGCGATCAGCCTGCTGGCATGCCTCATGCTCCCATGGCGCAGGGACCACGGTCCCGGTTTATTCACCATTCGAGTATTCAGTTATGCAATGCACCGCCTGCCGGACCCATTCGAACAACCTGCGGGAGTACTCCCGCGTCGTAACAATTCGTGAACATCACAAGACAATCGAGACGGCGTACCTGTGCCCGGCATGCCGGGTCATGAATGCGCTCAACCCGCGCTACGTCGTCAAGCACATGCTGCGCGAGGTCCATGCGCCGGACGAAGCACGCCGGCTGCCTGTGTCGTGCGTCGGTTATGTGACGACTCTGATCCAGCCGGGCGGCGACGAAGCTGACCCATTCCCGGTCGCGCGGCGCACCGCGTTGCCTTGTTGACCTACCGGCGTCTCCTGCGCGCCGTGCCGAGCGTGACCCAGGCCGGCGCGTGATCGCTCGCGCCGGGTTCGCCGCGAACCCACTTGTCGACGCCGGCGGCTTTCAGTCGCGGAGCAAGTTCGGCGTTGAGCAGGATGTGGTCGATGCGCAACCCGGAGTTCGTCTGCCAGTGCTGGCGGAAATAATCCCAGAACGTGTAGATCCGTTCATCCGGATGCAGCTTCCGGATCGCGTCGGTCCAGCCCTGTGCCAGCAGCCGCCGGAAACACTCGCGGCTCTGCGGCTGGAGCAGTGCGTCCTTGAGCCACGAGCGCGTGTTGTAGATGTCGAAGTCGGTCGGAATGACGTTGAAATCGCCGGCCATCACGACCGGGTGGCCGCAGGAATACAACGCGGCCGCGCGCCTGATCAGGCGTTCGAACCACGCCAGCTTGTAGTCGAACTTCGGTCCCGGCTGGGGGTTGCCGTTGGGCAGGTACAGGCACACAACGACCATGCCGTCGACCGCGGCTTCCAGGTAACGGCTATGAGCGTCGGTCCGGTCGCCCGGCAGTGCGCGAAGGCTGACGACGGGCTCGGCGTCCCTGGCCAGTATCGCGACGCCGTTCCAGGCAGTTTGCCCCACCCACACCGCTCCATAGCCCGCGGAGCGGATCGCGTCGACCGGAAATGCCGCGTCAGTCGCTTTCAATTCCTGCAGGCAGACGATATCCGGCGCCTCCCGGGCCAGCCAGTCGAGAAGCCGCGGCAGGCGCGACCGGATGCCGTTGATGTTGTAAGTTGCGACTTTCACTGGTCTCATACCGCTTGCCACCCCAACAAACCAGGAACGGAACCATGACCAAACTCGACAAGCCACTGCGACGCGAACTGACCATCGGCGAAAAGAGCTACACGCTCACGATCGCGCCCGAAGGACTCAAGCTTACGGAAAAAGGCCACCGCAAGGGTACGGAACTGAAATGGAGCGACCTGGTTTCCGGCGACGCCGGCCTTGCCGCCGCCCTCCAGGCGTCGACGGGCGGCTGAACCGGTTCAACGCTGGCCGATGCGCGGTCGCTGACGAAACGCCACGCTGATGCGTGGCCCGACCGCCACGGCCGATTTCGGAATGCCGTGGTCGAAGTGCTGCTGGGTGGCATACGTCATCAGCAGCACGCTTCCGGGTTCGAGCTCGAGCTGGATGCTCCTGCGCGGCGTGGCCTTCGTGCGAATCGTCATGACACGCGTGGCGCCGAGTGACAGCAACGCGATCGGCGCGCCAGCGGTCAGTTCATGCAGCTTGTCGTTGTGCGGCGCGACGCTGTCGCGCTCGTCGCGATAGAAGTTCAGGCCGATGCTGTTGAATTCGCATTTGCCCAACCGCCGCGCGACGGTCGCGGCGGCACGCAGCTCGGCCGGCAGGTCCGGATCGTCGAGCGCATAGGCGGCGACCAGCCGCGGAACGTCGACTTCACGGTCGTACATGAGCCGGCGCTCGCTGCGCCATTCCACGCCGTCACGCAGCGCCGAGAACCACGTGGCCGCGTCCGCGGCCGAAACGGCGTTTGCATGGTAGGTGATGACGCCGCGCTCGTCGTCGACCAGCGTGCGGGCGGCAGTCTCGAACAGGGAAAGCTGCATGCTTCCCGATATGAAGCCGCTGCCGGCGTGTTGCAACGCCCGGTGCCACGTATCCCGTTTTGCGCTTTCGTGTCGTAAGCTGCCGCGGCCGCCATGAACGGCCGCGCCACGAGCAACCAGGCCAAACGATGACAGTGCAACCCGCGCCAATCCCCGAAGTCGCCGGCCTCGGCCGGGAACGATTCGAAAATGAAATCGTTCCCGCGGGCCGCCCGCTGGTCGTGCGCGGCCTCGTTGCCGGCTGGCCCGCGGCAATGCTCGGACGGCAGTCGCCCGAAGCCATCTGCAAATACCTGATCGAGCGTGACACCCATGCGCCGATCGATGCGATCATGCTGCCGCCGGAGGAAAAAGGCCGCATTTTTTACAATGCAGCAATGGACGGATTCAATTTCTACCGCACCCACCAGACGATTTCGCGCGTCATCGAGCAGATCGCGCGCTACTCCGCGTTCGCGACGGCGCCCGCGGTCGCGGCGCAAAGCGCGCTGATCCGCAGCTGCCTGCCGCGATTCCTCGACGAAAATCCGATGCCGTTGCTCGATGCGGCGGAGCCGCGCATCTGGATCGGCAACGCGATCACCGTGCCAGCGCATTTCGACGACGCCAACAACATCGCCTGCGTCATTGCCGGACGGCGACGCTTCACCCTGTTCCCGCCCGAGCAGATTGCAAATCTGTACATCGGCCCGGTCGACTTCGCGCCGACCGGCGCGCCGATCAGCCTGGTCGACTTCGCGGCGCCGGATCTGGAACGCTTCCCGCGCTTTGCCGAGGCACGCGCTCAGGCGGTCAGCGCCGAGCTCGGACCGGGCGACGCGATCTTCATTCCGCCGCTGTGGTGGCACCACGTGCAATCGCTCGAGCTGTGCAACATCCTGGTCAACTACTGGTGGGGCGCGTCGCACGCCGACAACGCCGGACTCGATTGCCTGACCCACGCGCTGATCACGTTGCGCCGCCTGCCGGCCGAGCAGCGGGCCGCATGGGCGAAGCTGTTCGACTACTACGTATTCGGCGACATCGAACGATCGGTCGCGCATATTCCAGCGCAGCGCCGCGGCATGCTCGGGCCACTCGGCGCGGAGCTCATTCGCGAACGGCGCGCGTTGCTTGCCGCAAAGCTGAGCGGGAAGTAGCTGCGGATTGGCATACGTCCGATCAAGTGTCGAGGACAAAAAATGCCGACATTCCCGAAAGCGGGAATCCATTTTGACGGTGGATCAAAGTTGCAGGATCAAGATGGATTCCCGCTTTCGCGGGAATGACAACATGAAATGACCACCGTTGGAGGATTTCTCAAAACCGCGGCCGGATCAACGTCCCAAACGTCAGATATATCGAGTTGTGGCCATTGTTCGTCTGGCCGTAGCCGAGAAACAGCGGGCCGAACGGTGTCTTGATGCCGGCAAACACGCTGCCGGCGTAGATCACTTCATCGAAGTTCGTATCGATCGCTTGTTGCAAGCCCCACAGATGGCCGGCTTCCAGGCTGGCGCCAAAATAGATCGGCACGCTGAACAACTTGTCCGGATCGCTGAGCTGGCGGTAATAGACGGCGCGGCCGAAGGCCAGATTCGGAGCGACGAGGCCTCGCTCCGGATAGCCCGACAGATTGAGGAACCCGCCAAGCGGATCGTTGACTTCGATTACCGCCGAGTTGGTCGACACGGCCAGCCGCGTTCCAAACAGGAAATGATTCTCGCCGCTGCTAACGACGCCATCCCACACGACCTTGTAGGAATCCGCGTTGGCGTCGCTGCCGAGCGTCTGGCGGTACCAATAGCCGTCGAAGTCGAACCGCATTCCGTGCGCCGGGAAAATCGCATTGTCCAAAGTGTCGTACTCGATTCTCGCCGTGTAGGCGCCGTACAACGAATCACCTTCCGAAATCGAATCGGCCGCACCGATGTGGCGTCGTATCCAGTCATGGCCGTAGACCAGGCCGGTGCCGACAGCAAGGTTGTTCGACAGGTAGGTCCCGACGCCGGCGAGCGCTTCACCGCGGTAGACGCGGTAGTCCGCGACCTGCTCGGTGCCCTGGAACAGCGGGAAATTTTCCGCCGAGTAGCCCAGTTGGCCGATTGCAAAAAAGCGCGCGCCCAGGCCAAACGGCTGATAGAACTCCGACTGGATGCCGGTCTCGCCACCGAGGCGCAGGCGATTGCGAAGTTCGCCGCCGGCGTCGTTGACGTTCTGGAAAGTCACGTCGGCCTTGAGCTGATAATCGCTGTCGCCCTTGAAATCGTTGCTCAGGGTAAATCCGAACTCCGCGATGTTCGGACCCCACGGCTTGTCGACCGCGGTGATCTCCAGGCCGACCTTGTCGTCGCGATTGACCAGCTGGTAGCGGATCGTCTGGTAGTAGCCCGTGCCGTAGACCGACTCGATCATGCGGTCGACCTGGGCCGGATCCAGCGGCCGGCCGACCAGTGGTTGCAACTCGCGCTGGACCAGCCGGGCTGCTCCCGGATTTCCGGAATCGACATGGACGAACTCGATCGTCGGCGCCGAGTACGCGATCAACCGATGGCGCGCCGTGAATTCGGCGTAGACCGCGGGAGATGCCCTGAAGGCCTGCAGCCGGTCGAGGGACTTCTCCGCTGCCCTTTCGCCGATCGGGATTGCCTTTTCCGCCTGGTCGAATGCAGCTGAACTGAAGTCGCCGAGCTCGGGCCTGATCAGGATGTCCTTCTCGCCGAGCAGGGCAAGCTGGCTGTTGATCCGATCCTGCGACAGCGTGCCGACGACCTGATTGAGGATCGCCAGCGGGTTCGTCAGTTCGTCGCGCTTCGCAATCGGCGTGCCGACATCGACGACGATAAGGCGGTCGGCGCCCATCGCGCGCGCAACACCGACCGGAACGTTGTCGAAGATGCCGCCATCGACGAGGAGATAATCGTCCACGGGAAGCGGCGCGAACGCACCCGGCACGGACATGCTCGAACGAATCGCCAGCACCAGATCGCCCTTGCTCCAGACGACCGGCTTGCCGCTGAGAATATCCGCGGCAACCGCGCGATAGGGAATCGGCAAATCGTCGAAGTCGTCGATCTTCCACGTCGAAGCCAGAATCTGGCGCAGCAACAGCAGCAGTTTCTGGCCCTGGATCAGTCCCTGCGGCGTGACGATGCGGCCGTCGCGATAGCCGACTTCGTAACCGAGCAGGAATTCCAGGTCTTCGTTCTTGCGCCGCATGCTGAGTCTCTCGCGCGGCGGGTCGTCGCTGAGAACCTCCTTCCAGTCGATCTGGCCGAGTATCGTTTCGATTTGCTCGGGGCTGTAGCCGGACGCGTACATGCCGCCGACGATCGCGCCCATGCTCGTGCCGGCAACCTTGCATATCGGTATGTGCTCGCGTTCGAGCACCTTGAGCACGCCGATGTGCGCCGCGCCGCGTGCGCCGCCGCCGCCAAGGACGAGCCCGATGCAGTCGGCCGCTTGCGCGGCCGGGAGCGCAGCCCAGGCCAGAGTTGCGAATGCCCAGGCGAGGACATGCCGCCGGACTTTGCCGCGTCGATTGGTCATGCATGTCTCCCGTCGCGCCCGCTGCCGCAAAACAAGAAGCCGCCGGAAGTATATAGGCGGCTTCGTTGCATAGGCGTACATCGATGCGGCGCAGGCGTTGGATCAAATCCGCCACAGCGCGCGCCGCTTGCAAGGCGGGCGGTCAGAAGCGCGCCTTGAGCAATACCTGAAAGCCGCTGAACCTGATGTCGGCGTTGCCGAGGAAGTTCGTGCGTTCCACGTCCGCCTCGATCTTGTTGTACGTGTATTGCGTGACCACGCCGAAGTTCGTCCACGGATAGAACTCGACGCCGACACGGGCGTTGTAGAGCGTCGCATCGACGTTCTCGACCTTGATCTTGAAGCCGCCGCCATCGGCAACCAGGCGAGCCCAGTCAGCCATCTGGTAGCGGTAGGAAAGGCCCAGCGACGGGTCCGGAAGCGTGCTCGACACCTTGGCGCTCGCGCTGCCGGTCTGCGTCACGCCGCCGTCGGAACCGGTGATGCCGACGGTGCCGTTGACGTCCAGGCTGATGCTGTACCACTGCAGGCCGCCGAAGATGCCGAACGCTGCGTCGTCGCTGGTCCATGCCCAGTAGCGGTAGGTGATGCTGCCTGCATCGACCGAAAACTTCGATGCGAGCCGGCTGCCGACGATGAATTCCTTGCCGTTGAACATGATGTTGCGCGAAAGCGTGCTGGTCTGGGAATTCGATTCGGAGAAATAGCTGAATTCGAATTCGTGGTGCTCCCACGGACGCCACGTGACGTCGAAGTAGGGCAGCGCCTTCGTTCCGCCCTGGCCGAGATCGCGATCGAAATCCAGCGGTGTGCCGGACCCCAGGACCGCTCCGTCTGCGCGCAAGGTCGCGGACGAATTGTTTGCAAACGCGCCGACGCTGACCGAAATGTCATCGAGCGCGCGATCGACTTCCGCGTGTGTGACCTGACCGAAGCAACCCGCGGCAAGCGCGAGCAACGAAGAAACATGAACACGACGACTGGCGAACATTGACCGACTCCTCGAAAGTCAACAATCGGGTTGGGAAAAAAGGCGCATTCATTCTGTCAGAACTTCCGCGCCGGTTGGAGCGCACTGTTCTGCAACGTCTGGCGCGCGCCAATGATCCGGATCCTAAGCACGCCCCTCGTGACTCAAGTCAAAAGCACCGATGCCCAATCGGACCTAGGTCCCATATCGCCGGCGCCGGGCGCCGGCGTAGCCTTGCAGGCTCGGCACCCATGCTTCGCGGAGATACCGGGTGTCATGCCGACGCGCGCCAGGCGCGGTGCCGATCCGCTCTTGCGAACGCGAGGAGAAACATCGTGGACAAATCACGCAACAGGACCGTATGGCTCCTTTCGGCATCGCTTCTGGCTCTGGCAGCGCCACTGGCCGCACAGGAAACCGCGGCGGGCGCCAATACCGAAGTCTCGCCCCAGGTCATCTCGCCCGATGCGCAGGCCGTCATCGACAGGATGACTGCGTACATGCGCACCTTGAAGACCTACTCGATCGACAGCAATGCCACGCGCGATGAAGTCGTGGCGTTCGGCTACAAGTTGCAGCACAACGAGCACTCGAAGGTGACCGTCCAGTTGCCGAACAAGCTTCGTGCCGAAATATCCGGCGACCTGCGCGACCGCACCGTCGTCTACGACGGCACGAAGATCGCGATCTACTCGCCGGATGATGACGTCTACGCGCGCACCACCGCGCCGGACAGCGTGCACAAGCTGATCGGCAACCTGCTCGATGCCGGCGTCGAGATGCCGATGGTCGATGTGCTGTACCAGACCGGTACGGGCACGTTGACCGAGTCGGTGCGCGGCGGCGTGCTCGTCGGCGACTCGGAGATCGACGGCGCCGACTGCGATCACCTGGCGTTCCGGCAGCCCACGATCGACTGGCAGCTCTGGGTCGAGAAAGGCGACAAGGCGCTGCCGCGCAAGATCGTGATCACGACCCGCTACGAAGTTGGTGATCCCCAGTACCAGGCGACCCTGCGCTGGAATCTGAATCCGAAGATCGATGCGTCGACCTTCACGTTCACGGCGCCGAAAGACGCGAAGGAAATTCCCTTCAGTAACCCTGCGGCAATCAATGGCGCCGCGCCGTAAGGAGATCGACATGAGCAGCAAGCAAGCCAATTCGATTCAGAAGCGCACGTCGCGAGCGTCGGCTCTCTGCCTGACCGTCGCGGGTGTCGCGCTCGCGCTGGCATTCTCGGATGCCGATGCCGCTCGCGGCGGTGGTGGCGGTGGCGGTGGCGGGAGAGGCGGCGGTGGTGGTGGAGGCGGCGGTAAAATGGCCCAGAGTTCGGTCTCCGGTGCCAATCGATCGGCCGGTGGCGGAGGCGGCGGTGCGAACCGCGGTGGTGGTGGCGGCGCGAGCGCGAACACGGCGAACCGCGGTGGTGGCGGCGCGAGCGCGAACACGGCGAACCGCGGCGGTGGCGGCGCCAGTGCCAACAGCGGCAACCGCGGCAACACCGCCAACACGGCGAATCGCAGCGGCAATGCGACCGGCAACAACGTCAACTCCGGCAACAGGACCAACAACAACGTCGGCAGCGGCAACAACGTCAACAACGGCAACATCAATGTCGGCAACGACGTCAACGTCAACATCGATGGCGGCTACAACGGCTGGGGCGGTGGTTACCATCATCCGATTGCCGCGGCCGCCACGATCGGCGCGATTGCCGTCACGACTGCCGCGGTCGTCGGTTCCTACTACCACACGTTGCCTGCGGGCTGCTCGACAGTTGTCATGAATGGCGCGACCTACAGTCAGTGCGGCACCGTCTATTACCAGCAGACGATGCAAGGCAGCGATCCGGTCTACGTCGTCGTCAATCCCTGACGCGCGCGCGGAAACGACTGAATCAGCAATCGCTCATTCTGCACCGCAGCCGTTCCGACTGCTGCGGTGCTGCATTCGTGCCTGCCTCGTGCACGCGCGCGCCCCCGATCGCGGCAGCCGGCTGAACTGCCCGTTTTCATTCGGAGAAAACAAGCGCTACCGACGCCCCCTGACAAAGGGCTGACGACCGCCGGCAGGCCCGCTCGTGCTGCGGTGCGAGAGCGCCATGGGATCAAGGTCCAATTTCGCCGAAAGCCTTTGCGGCCTAGCCTCGCACCCAGTGGCGGCGGTGCCAGCGGACCGCGTATGCTTTGCGCGCGGCAGGGTCGCCAGCCTGAACTGCGAATTTGACGAGGAGAAATCATGAGCATGTCACGTCATAGGTCAGTCGTCGTACCGTTGTTGTCAGCGCTACTGCTGCTTCTGGCAGTGCCGCTTGCCGCGCAAGAGACCGCGCCCGCTGCGGGCTCCCCGGCAATTGCGCAGGCAATCTCGCCGGAGGCGCAGGCGGTGCTCGACCGCATGACCGCCTTCCTGAAGACGCAGAAGACATTCTCGATCGACAGCCAGTCCACGCGCGACGACGTCGTTGCGTTTGGCTACAAATTGCAGAACAACGAACATGCAACCCTGACCGCCCAGCTGCACGACAAGCTGCGTGTCGAGGTCTCCGGCGACGATCGGGAACGCCTGTTCATCTACGACGGCTCCACGCTCACGCTGTACTCGCCCGACGACGAAGCCTATTCGCAAGTCAAGGCGCCGGACACTGTCGGCAAGCTCGTCGACCGGCTGCTCGGCGCGGGCATCGAAATGCCGATGATCGACATGTTGTACCAGATTCATCAGGGATCGCTCACTGAAGCGGTGCGCGGCGGCGTGCTGGTCGGCGACTCGAACATCGATGGCACCGACTGCGACCATCTGGCGTTCCGCCAAGGCAACATCGACTGGCAGCTGTGGGTCGCGCAAGGCGACAAGCCGTTGCCGCGCAAGCTGCTGATCACGACACGCTACGAGGTTGGCGATCCCCAGTACCAGGTGACGATGCGCTGGAATCTGAATCCCAAGATCGATAAATCGACTTTCGTATTTACGCCGCCGAAAGGCGTGAACAAGATTCCATTCAGCGATCCGGCAGCCCTCAGCGACGCGGCGCCGTAAACAGGAGACCGAACATGAACAGCAAACACGAAAATTCGCTCTCGAGTTCGGTGGGACGGCGCGTCGCGCTGATCTTGATCATCATCTGCTGCGCCCTGGTACTTGGAATTCCCGACCTCAGCGACGCACGCGGTGGACGTGGCGGTGGTGGCGGAGGGCGTGGTGGCGGCGGTGGCGGACGTGGCGGCGGCGGTTACAGCGGCGGCGGTGGGGGCCGTGCGCAGAGTTCGGTGTCCGGCGCGAATCGTTCGAGCTATGGCGGCAGCAGCAGCCGCGGCAGCAGCAACCGCGCCAGCGCGGGCACGAGCGATCGCGGAGGGGGCAACCGCGCCAGTGCGGGCACCAGCGACCGTGGCGGCGGCAATCGTGCCAGTGCTGGCACCAGTGACCGTGGCGGAAACCGGGGCGACAGCAATCGAGGCGACGGCAACCGGGGCGACGGCAATCGCGGTGATGGCAACCGCGGCGACGGTAACCGTGGTGATCGTGGCGACATCGGCAGCGGCAACAACATCAACAACGGCAACATCAATGCCGGCAACAACGTGAACGTCGACATCGATGGCGGCTATGGCTGGGGCGGCGGCTGGGGCGGCTACTACCACCCGATCGCGGCGGGCATCGCCATTGGCGCCGTTGCCGCGACGACGGCGGCCGTAATCGGCTCGTACTACTACACGTTGCCGCCCAGCTGCGCATCGTACTGGTATGGCGGCTACTACCATTGCGGCAGCGTTTATTACCAACAGACCTGGTCGGGTAACGACGTCGTCTACGTGGCCGTGGACGATCCGGCGAAATCAGGCGCCGCTCCACCGCCGCCTCCTCCGGCGCAGCCTTGAAGCGGGTAGGCGAAGCGTGCAGACAACAACAATCAAAACAGATACAGGAGCTCCGAACATGCGCAACACCAAGAACGTGATGGCGAAGTTGCTACCGGCTCTGCTGTTTGCGGCAGCCCCGATCGGCGCGCTTGCCGAAGACTGGGATTGGTCGCTAACGCCTTACGCCTGGCTCCCGGCGGTCGGGACCGACATTCACATCGACGTTCCGCCGATCGACACCGGCGGCACGACCCAGTTTTCCGCCATCCGGCCGAAGCTGGGCTTCACGATTCCGCTGCACCTCGAGGCGCAGGGTGATGAATGGGGTCTGCTTTCCGACCTGCTGTATCTGCCTGTTTCTGCGGAACGTCATAACCAGTTGTTTTCCACCGACACATCGCTCGATGCCGGAATCTTCGAGCTGGCTGCCGTCTGGAGTCCCGGCCCGGTTCGCCACGAGGGTTGGGAGCTCATCGGCGGCCTGCGTTATCTCTGGGCGTCGGTCGACTTTAAGCTGATCCCGGCCAATCCGGCGCTGCCGAGCGGCAAGATCAGCGTCGACAAGAGCTATCCCGACTTCATGCTCGGCGCGCGCTATACGGCCCGATTGACCGACCGTTGGGCGCTGACTCTGCGCGGCGATGGCTCGTGGGGCAGCACGGACGGCACGTATGGCGCCGACGCGGTGTTTACTTACGCGACGAGCAATGGTGCGTGGGTACTCGGCTACCGCTACCTGAGGCCGAAATTCAGCAACGAGGACCGCGAATTCAACGTGAAAATGTATGGACCGGAGTTCGGCTATACGTTCAAGTTCTAGATGTGCACAAGTACAGGTGTGATCGCAACGGCGCACGCAACGTGCGCCGCTTGAATCCGGAGGTTCATATGCAAAAGATTTCAATGAAGGTTTCGCTGGCATGCGCGGCCTTGGCGTTTTCCGGAGCGGCACTGAGCCAGGCCCCTTCCGAGGCCGAACTGGCCGAATGCAACAACATCGCGGTGCAGCAGAGCGGCTACAACCCCGCGAACCCGCCGCCGGCACCTACGGCGCAGGCCGCTCCGGTCACCGGCAGCGGATCGAGGGCCAGGGGCGCCGCAGCAGGAGCGGCCGTCGGTGCGATCGGCGGCAACGATGTCGGCAACGCCGCGGCAAAAGGCGCGGTCGTCGGCGGCGTTGCCCAGCGCAACCGCAACCGCGGTGCGGCAGCGCAAGCCAATGCATCGGCAGCGCAGCAGCAGCAGAGCGGGTCGGCAGCGTACGAGAGTGCGCGGCGCGCGTGCCTGCAGGCGAAAGGCTACAACGTGAACTAAAGTGCGAGCCTGCAATCCGTCGGGCCGTTACGGGAGGGGAAGATGACGCTGCGATTCGCCACAGTCCGGAGCTTTTTCGTCGTAATGGCATTCGCCGGCCTCGTCGCCGGCTGCGGGCCGAGCATCAGTGTCCGCACCGACTTCCATCCGGGCACGAACTTCTCCGTCTACAAGACCGTAACGATCAGCGACGCCAAGACCGAGCTGGATCCGTTCATCGCAGAGCGGATCCGGCAGGCAGTCGCGACGCAACTCGCAGCCAAGGGAATCACGCGTGTGCCGAGCGACGGCGACCTGGTCATGCATGCGCATGTTCGCCTGCGCACCGACACGACGGTCAGCAGCTGGGGCGGCGGCTGGGGTTATGGCTACTATGGCGGCGGCTACTACGGCGGCAACTATGTCGACGTACGCCAGGTCAGGGTAGGCACCCTCGTCGTCGACCTTGTCGATCGGGCGAAGGGCGAAGCGGTCTGGCGCGGTATTGCCGAAGGCACGATCGACCAGAACGCCACGCCGCAGGAGTCCGAAGCGCACATCAATGCGGCGGTCGAGAAGCTGTTCCGGGAATATCCGCCGAAGAGTTGATCGAATCCAGCGTGGCGCGTGCGTGAGGCCGTAATCGAATGCGCGCACTCGGAACGCCCGCGATGCTTCCGAGGCGTCGCAGCCGCAGCGGAGTGACGACAGTTCAATTCCGGGTGGACGCGGTATGGACGTCGACCGTCCGAATATGCGTGCAGGAGCAGTGCTTCTGATCCTGGAGTTGAACAGGCGGTTCGGCGGTGTAGTACGGATTGCCGGCGCGCCCACGGACGCGGCGCCGAGTCATCTGGCGCTGGCCGCGTCGATGCCCGCGAGCGTGACAGATGGAACACGACATCCTGGCGCGTTTCGCGCAAGACATGGCCGACCGCCTGACCGGGCCGATGACGTTCCGCCTCGTCCTGCAGCCGGTGATGGCCATCATCCTGGCGGTCATCGACGGCCGGAACGATGCCAGGAACGGCAAGCCGCCGTACCTGTGGGCTGTATTGACGCAGCGCGGGCACCGTCTCGAATCGCTCAAGCATGGCTGGAAAAGCATCGGCCGCGTCTTTCTGGTGGCCCTGGGCCTTGATTTCGTCTACGAGATCATCGGGCAACCGGCCGTGTATCCGGATGAGGCGATCATCGTCGCCATCCTGCTTGCAATCGTGCCCTATGTGTTTCTGCGCGGGCTCGTGACGCGATGGGCGTCGCGAAGGTGATCCGCGCGGATCGTGGTCCATGGGGCCTAGGTCCAATGTCGCCGGCCCCGAATGATCGCTATCGTTGCAAGCCTTAATAACATTTTGTTAAAACAGGGGCTACCGCGGCCGCCGGCTTCGTGCGGCGCAGTCCTTGCGAGCGATATTCATGCAGAGGAGATCCCCGATGAAGCGTAATATCTTGTTTGCACTTGTCGCCATGGCACTGGGTGGCGTGGGCGTGGCGCAGGCCCAGGATTATTCCGGCAGCTGGTACATTGCACCGCGTATCGGCGCCGCGTTCCCGGACAGTTCGCGCACCACCGATACAGGCGCGTTTTTCGGCATCGGCGCCGGCGTTTGGGTGAACCCGAACTTCGCGGTCGATTTCGAATACGGCATCGACAACCACGATTTCAAGAACAGCTCGCCGCGCAACGGCCACCAGTGGGAAAGCGTGCAGCTGGATGTCGCCGGCCGCTGGTTCTTCGGCGACTTCGGCTCGGGCTGGCGTCCGTACTTCATGGGCGGCGTCGGTGCGCTGCGCCACAAGGCCTACTCGGGCTTCATCCTGCACGAGAACGGCTACGCCGAGAGCGGCGGCTGGGATCCGATGGTCACGGCTGGCTTCGGTGTCCAGTACGCGATGTCGGACCGCTTGGCGTTCCGCGGTGAAATCGCGGGCCGCTACGACCACGACAACAACTCGCTGAGTTCGCCGCTGTCGGCGTCGTATGGCTTCAAGGAGCACACCGGCTTTTTCGACGGCATCGTCACCGTGGGTTTGACGTACAGCTTCGGTGGCCACGCGGTTGCCGTTGCGCCGCCACCGCCACCGCCGCCACCGCCGGCGCCACCGCCGCCGCCACGTCCTGAGCCGGCACCGACCAAGGTCACGATCGACCTGCGTGGCGTCGAGTTCAAGTTCGACCATCCGCGCGTTGGCGAGAAGCTGGTCCCGTCGCTGAAGGCGCCGACCGCCGACTCCGTGGCAATCCTGGATGAAGCGATCGACACGTTGAAGCGCAACCCGAGCGTTCGCGTGGAAGTGGACGGCCACACCGACTCGGTCGGCACGGACGCCTACAACCAGAAGCTGTCGGAGCGCCGCGCCAAGGGTGTGTACGACTACCTGATCGCGCACGGCATCGAAGCCAGCCGTCTGGATGGTCCGAAGGGCTTTGGCGAGAGCCAGCCGATCGACACCAACGACACGGCCGAAGGTCGCCAGCGTAATCGCCGCACGGAGTTGAAGGTCGAGAACTGATCGACTCGCGGCAAGCAACACGAAAAAGCCCGGCGCAAGCCGGGCTTTTTTTTACCGCCAGGGATGGCGGGTACGCCGAAAATGCAGGAGCATTTTTCGGCGGGTGCATAGCAGCCCACTGTCCCGAAAAAACGAAGAGATGCTTTCGTGTACGCCGAAAATGCAGGATGCAATTTTCGGCGGGTGCATCTCAGCCCAGTGTCCCAAAAAAAGAAAGGAGGCCTCTGGCCCGGCCGCCGCCGAAAATGCAGGATGCAATTTTCGGCGGGTGCATCTCAGCCCAGTGTCCCAAAAAACGAAAGAAGGCCTCTGGCCTGGCCGCCGCCGAAAATGCAGGATGCAATTGGTGCATCGCAGCCCACTGTCCCAAAAAACGAAGATCCGCTGTGTATGCCGGAAATGCAGGAGCAATTTCCGGCGGGCACCAGAAGGAAAAAGACTAAAAGTTTAAAAAGTCAAAAGATCTGAGGACCAAGGGTGTGGTTCAATCTCCTGCTCTCGCTTCAATCTCGGGTTCCGGCTTTTGTTCCCGTAGCACAGTTCAGGCGGAGGCTCGCATGACCCCAAGGTCCAATTACGCTGCGTTCGTGCCGGTGCTTATGCTCGGGCAACAGAACACCAGGCTGAGTGCAACGGCGTTCCCGAAGATCGACGACGGCTTGCTCGTCGGGCCGAACACTGTTTCTCCGTATCGCCGGAGCTGATCCTTGCGCATGAAGTCGCTCGCACTGGCGGCAGGCCTCACGCTCATTGCGGCAGCGGTCGCGATCGTCGTCGCGATCCACGTGCTCGTCCCGCGCCTGCTGGCGAATCTTGCCGAAACCATAAAGGCCGATACCGGCCGGGAATTGAACATCGGCAACCTCGGAGTAACGCTGTTGCCGCTGCCGACAGTCACACTCCGGCAGGTTCGCTTCGCCAACGCCGCCTGGGGTTCGCAGCCATGGCTGGTGCAGGCCGATCGCGTCAATGTCCAGATCGATGTCCTGGCCTTGTTGTCGCATCGGCTGCACATTAGGCAGATCGCGCTGCAGGATGCGAGCGTGCTGCTCGAGACCGATGCCGGCGGCAAAGGCAACTGGGTGTTCGCTCCGGCCGCCGCCGCGCCGGAGCCCGCGGCGGCGCTCTCGGGATGGCTCGACACGAGTCAGCTCGACGAACTCACGTCGCACGCTTTGTCCTTGGGTTATCGCGATGGGGCTTCCGGAAAGACGCAGTCGCTGCGCCTGGACGCGTTCGAACTGGCTGCCTCGTCCGCATCGGAGCCGATGCGCGTGCGCGCTGAAGGCGCGATCGGCGCAGCCGAGGTTACGGCCGCGGGTACGATCGGCGCGCTGGCGAAACTGATCGCGAACGCGCCCGCGTACCCGGTTGCCCTGGACTGCCGGATCGGCGCGGCCAGCATCGGCGTGCATGGCACGATCGACAGTCCGCACACATTCGCCGCGTTCGATCTGGCGTTGCGCGCGCAAGCGCCCGATGTCGCCGGATTGGCCGAGCTGGCCGGCGCAAGCGTGCCGTCGCTCGGACCGTTCAGCGGCGCGGCTTCCGTGACCGGGTCGCTGGCTGCGCCGCTGTTCAAGGACATCGATATCGAAATCGGCAGCGGCGGAGACACGCACGTGGCCGCGCGCGGTGAACTCCAGGGCAGCGCCGCCGCAGACGGCAGCTACGAGTGGCGCAGCGCCGGAATCGACGTCGTTGCCGCAGGCAATCAGCTCGGCGAGCTTGCCGCATGGATAGACCGGCCGTTACCCGCCCTGGGCGCGTACCGCATCAGCGCGCGAGCGTCGGGTTCGCTGGCCGCGCCGGCCCTGTCCGCGATCGACATCGCGGCCGGCAGCGACGGCATGCCCAAAATCAAGGTGACCGGCGCGATCGCGGACGTGCGCGCCGCGGGTGGCATCGATCTGCAGATCAGCGCGACGGCGACGCGCTCGTGGCGCCTGGACGCAAAGAGTGCCGCCGCACTGCCGCCGTTTCACGCAAGCGTGCGTCTGCACGAAACAGCGCAGGGCTATCGATTCGACGACCTTGAAATGAAGGTCGCCGACAGCAGCGTGCGCGCGTCGCTGCATGTCGCAAAAGTCGGCTCGCGCCTGCACGTCGACGGCAAGGTGAATCTGCCGGTTATCGACCTGGCCCGGCCGGCGCCCGAGGGCGCCAGCGGAAATCGCGCCGCCGCCGCATCGAAGGCGCGGCCGTCGGCCGGATACTGGAACGTTGCCGACGCGAATCTCGAGCTGAGTTTCGAGCGGCTCGTGCTGCCGGGCGGGCGCCTGCTGCAGGCTGGCAGCGGCCACGTGGTGCTGGCCGACGGCCATCTGCAGGCGAGCGCGCTGCAGGCAACGTTTGCCGGCGCAAAGCTGCAAGTCGATGGCAGCCTCGCCGATCCGCATAACCTGGCGGGACTCGATCTAAAGGTTTCCCTGCAAGGAAAGGAACTGGCCGATCTGTTCCAGTGGCTCGGAAAACCCGCCGCCCCGATCGGGCGCTTCCACGGAACCGCCGAATTGCGCGACACGGTCGAAGCACCGGTTCCTACCGAGGACGCGAAGGCGGCTTCGCAGCGCGCCTACGCGTTCGACAACCTGCAGCTCGCGTTCGGCCGCAGTTCGGTGCGCGGACGAGTCGCCTTCGCGGCGGGAGAGCAGCGGCCGCGCGTGACGCTCCAGCTCAGCGGTCCGATGCTGGATCTTTCGGTGGCCTCGTCAAAACCGGAACCCGATGCGTCGAACCCGCTGCTTGCCGCCGATGTCGAAGCCGACGTGCAGTTCGATCGCGTCGTGCTGCCCGGCCGGCGCGAACTCGGGCCGGTGAACGGCAGTGCGGCCCTGACCGCCGGCGCACTGGAGTTGAAGCAACTGCACATCGGGCTGCAAGGCACGAGCGCGAACTTGAGCGGCGCGATCGCCGATCCGCTGAAGCCTGCGGGGATCACGATGGCAGTGCGTATCGAAGCCAGCGATGGCGAGGGCATCGCGACTCTCACCGCGCTCCCCGGCTTGCGGCAATCGCCGGCGTTCAATGCGAACGGCACCGTGACTGATGTTCCCGGCGGCTACTCCGCCAGCGGTTTGACGCTTGCATTCGCGGCCACGACGATCAGCGGCGATGTCAGTCTGACGCGCGGCGCCGAACGCTTCAAATTGCAGGCGGCAGTCACTTCGCCGTTGCTCGATTTCACCGCACTGAAACATGCAGAGACAGCAAAAGACAGCGCAAAGCCTGCCTCTTCCGGCGCACGCGTGATCCCTGAAGTGATCCTGCCGCTCGACCTGCTGCGGGCAATCGACGCGGACCTGGACCTGCGCGTCGACGCGGTCAAGCTCAGCGATGCGGCGAAGATCGGGCCTTTGCTCGTGCGCGCGACGATTGCCGATAGCCGTCTGAACGCCGAACCGGTCGAACTCTCCAACGGCGCGGGCCAGATCCTGCACGCCGCGGTAACGGCGGACGCGGCCCAGTCCGGCTGGTCGCTTCGGCTCGCCGGCAGCGGCATCGATCTCGGTGAAATGCTTGGCCGCTTCGGCCAGCCGCAACTCATGGATGGCGGCAGTACCGATGTCGACCTCGACGTTCACGGCCGCGGCAAAACCCTGGCGGCCGTCCTCGGCTCGCTCAGCGGCAACGTTCGCGTGCGGATCGGTCCGAACCGCATCAACAACGTCGCGGTCGACGTGAGCAAGGGAATCATCGCGCGCATCTTCAGCGCCGCCAATCCGTTCCAGAAGACCGACCCGAATACCGACGTCACGTGCATCGCCGTGCGCGTGCCGATAAAGGACGGCATAGTCAAATCCGAACACAACGCCGCCGTCCAGACGGCGAAGTACAACCTCATCGCAACCGGCACCGTGAACCTGGACACTGAGCGCCTCGACCTTGCCGTAACGCCGGTCGTGACCAGCGGTCTGGGTCTGACCGAGATACCGACGGTCGTGAGTTTGAGCGGGACGTTCGCCGCCCCGTCGGTGGGACTCACGGCGGGCGGGGCGATGAAGTCGGCGGCGTCGATCGGCGCGACGATTGCCGTACCCGGCCTGAGCAATCTCGCCGGCTCGCTATTCCGCAAGATCACGGCCGATCCCAACCCGTGCGCGACCGCTTTGCAGGAATGAGCCGCAGGCAAGGCGACATTGCTGCCTTCCATTTCCCAACTCATTGATCTGAATCAATAACCCACCCTTCAGGCGCCCCGACATTGCGCCTTGACAGGCGTGGCGAGTGCTGCAATGCTGGAAACAGCTGCCGCGTTTCCTCGCCTGCCCATCGCGCGTTCCTTGAAAAAGACGCAGCGCAGGCGAGAAGGCTTCTGGATCGGGGATCTGGAATGGATGCGAGTAGAGGGACGGTTTACGTGATCGACGACGACGCGGACGTACGCGGCGGCCTGACTCGGCTGTTGCGCTCGGCCGGATGGATCGTCGATGCATACGCCGCGGCCCAGGACTTCCTCGAAAAAGCGACGTGCGATGGGGTCGGCTGCATCCTGCTCGACGTCAGCATGCCGCGCATGAGCGGTCCGGAACTGCACGACCAGCTGCGCGCGCGCGGAAGCCGCCTTCCGGTGATATATCTGACCGGCCATGGCACCGTTTCGCTCGGTGTCAATGCAATGCGCCACGGTGCGTTCGATTTCATCGAGAAGCCGGCGGACGCCGACGCGTTGCTGCGCGTCGTCAACGACGCAGTAACCAAGCGCGAGCAGGCCTCGGCCCAGGAGAGCGAACTCGATGAACTTCGCCGGCGCCTTGCGCGCCTGTCTCCGCGCGAGCACGAGGTCATGAATCACGTGATCCAGGGCCGCTTGAACAAGCAGATCGCCGCGGATCTCAATATCGGCGTCAAGACCGTCAAGGTCCATCGTGGCCGCGTCATGGCCAAGATGAAGGTGCGCTCGGTCGCCCAACTGGTGCACCTCTGCGACGCGCTCGGCGCCGCATAAGACACTCGAACCGGCTGGGCCGTCCCGGCTCGCATATGGGATCATGGTCCCATATCGCCGGTGCACCGACCGCGAGTATCTTCGCGCTGTTGTCACGATGCGCATTCGGAGCGGGCCTTGATGCCGCCCGGCGCGCACACCGATTTTCCACACGATCGGGAGACGAGCGTGAGCGCGAGCGGGGGCCAGATCGTCCACGTTGTCGACGATGACGATGGCGTGCGAACGGGATTTGCGCGATTGTTGCGTTCGGCGGGAATCGATGTCCGCGCCTACCCGTCTGCCGATCGCTTCCTCGACGAGGTCGACAGCGTGGCGCCAGGCTGCGTCCTGCTCGACATCACGATGCCGGGAATCAGCGGTCCGGGGGCTCTGGAGCGCCTGAAGGGCAAGCGTGATTTGCTGCCGGTCATCGTCGTGTCGGCGCGCGACAGCGAGGCGGTCCACCGGCTCACGCACGAAGTCGGCGCCAGGATGTTCCTGCGCAAGCCGGTCGACGACCAGGCCCTGCTCGACGCAATCAACTGGGTGACCAAGGGTCCGGCCGAAGCCTGATTCCGATCCGGTTCACTGCCAAAGCCTGCGGTAGACTATCGACCGGGTGAAGCACGCCCATTTTTTTGCCTGATTGGCGCCGATGGACTGGATACACGCCGGCTGGACGGGGATGACGGTCGTCAGCTTGATGCTGGCGTTCGTCTACCTGTCAATCTGGGTCCGGCAGCGGCGTCTCGGCGTATACCTCACGTTTGCACTGTGCAGCCTCTCTGCGGCCGCGATCGCGATCTTCGAACTGTTCCTGATGCGCGCATCGACGCCGGAACTGTGGGCGCAGCTTCTGCGCTGGCTGCATGTTCCCCTGGCGGCGTTGCTGATCAATCTCGTGCTGTTCGTGCGCATGCAGTTTCGCGCATCCCGCCGCGGCTGGACGGCGCCGCTGATCGCGGTTGCGCTCGCAGCGCTCGCGGCCAATTTCCTGACCGGCGTCAACCTCGACTTTCGTGAAGTCGCCGCGCTCGAGCCGATTCGCATATGGAATTCTGCGCCGATCGGCGTACCGGTCGGGGAATCCAATCCCTGGATCGTGCTCGGGACGATCAATGCGCTGATGATGATCGCGTTCCTGATCGATACGGTCGTCGTCGTAGACCGGCGCGGCAGCGCCGAGGAACGCCAAAACGTTTTTCTCGTGTGCGTGAGCATCATCGTCTTCCTGGTTGCTGCCGGCACGTGGGAACTGGTCGTCAGTTCGGGGTTGATCGTGGCGCCGCTGCTGGTCGCGCCATCGTTTCTCGGAATTTCGCTCGTGATGGCCTACCTGATCGGCAGCGAGATACTGCGCGCCTCGGAAATGGCGACGAGCCTGGTGACGGCCGAAGCGCGCCTGCTCGAGACCGAACAGCAGATGGACCTGGCCGCAAGCGTGTCGGGCCAGGGTTTCTGGAGCTGGGACACGACCGGCACCGAGCCGTGGCTGTCGCCGACGGCGCGCTTCCTGCTCGGCATCGCGCCGGACGAAGTGTTCGCGTGGTCGACCTATCTGGAACGCGTGGCGCCGGAAGACCGCAGGCGCCTGAGCAGCGCGATCGAGGAGGCGATTCGCAGCGACGGAAATATCCATGTCGAGTTCCGGATCGCCGGTCCGGGCAAGGACGTTCGCTGGCTCATTGCCCTCGGCAAGATCCTGTTTACCCAGGATCACCTGCCGGCGCACAGCTACGGCGTCATCGTCGACACGACCGAGCGCCGCACGGCCGAAGAACGCTTTCGCCTGCTGGTCGAATCAATGCCGTCGGCCGTATTGCTGGTCAATGACCGGGGCGCCATCACGTTCGGCAACAAGCAGGCGGAATCGATGTTCGGCTACACGCAGGAACAGCTGATCGGGATGGATGTCGAAATGCTGATGCCGCAGCGCTATCGCCACGGACACGCGGACATGCGAAGCGTGTTTGCCCGCGAGCCGGCATTGCGCAAGATGGGCGCCGGAGCCGAACTCGTGGCGGAGCGCCGCGGCGGCGGCGCAATCATGGTCGAGATCGGCTTGACTCCGATCCAGATCGGCCAGGAACATTTCACGATGGCCTCGATCGCCGACATCGGCGAGCGCAAGCGCATGGAACGCGAGGCGGCGCTGCAGCGAGACGAACTGGCGCACCTGTCGCGCGTGGCCTCGCTGTCCGCGCTGTCGAGCTCGCTCGCGCACGAGCTCAACCAGCCATTGACCGCGATCCTCAGCAATGCCCAGGCCGGCGCGCGCTTCCTCGCGCAGCAGCCGCCCGACACGCAAGAGGTTGCGATCAGCTTCACGAACATCGTCGACAACGCCAAGCGCGCCGGCGAAGTCATTCGCAAGTTGCGCAGCATGCTGCGCAACGAACGCACCGAATTCGTCCGCCTCGATATGGACGACGTCGTGCGCGAAGTCCTCCAGCTCCTGCGCAGCGATCTGATCGACCGGCGCGTCGAGGTCGCCCTCGAGCTGTCGCCAGACCTGCCGCCGGTAAAGGGCGACCGGATCCAGTTGCAGCAGGTGCTGCTGAACCTGATGATGAACGCGGCCGACGCAATGGGCAGCGTCGCGCACGCCCGCGTGCTCACCGTGCGAACGCTGCTCGCCGAAGACGGCGAGGTCGAAGTGCAGGTGGCCGACATCGGGCCCGGCATCCCCGAGCAGGACCTCGCGCGCATCTTCGCGCCGTTCGTATCAGGCAAGAGAGGCGGCATGGGACTCGGCCTTTCGGTCTGCGCGATGCTCGTGCAGGCGCACGCCGGCATGCTCTGGGCGACGAACAACAGCGGCGGTGGCGCGACGCTGCATTTCCGCTTGCCCCGGCATCCCGATGTCCCGGGTCCGAACTCATCCACGCGACTGGGGACCACAGCGCCTTCTTGATTTCCGAACCGCAAGGAGGCGATAGTGGCGCACAGGCGCCGCGCAGGTGGAGCGCACCAGTGTCAAACGCGATGAAAACGGGATTGGCAGGGTCTCCACTGGCGGAGCCGCCGGACTTTTCGTTGATCCTCGGCGGGCCTCTGTATCAGCTGCTGCGGCGCGCGCACTTGTCCGGCGACGCGCTGGAATTGCTGACGCGGCGCGTGACCGTGCTGTCGCTGCTGACATGGGTGCCATTGCTGCTGCTTTCGGCTGCAGAAGGGCGCGCGTGGGGCGACAGCGTCAAGATCCCGTTCCTGTTCGACGTGGATGTGCATGCCCGCTTCCTGCTGGCGCTGCCTTTGTTCGTCGTCGCGGAAATCGTCGTCCACCAGCGCATGCGCCCGGTGGTCTCCGCGTTCTTGAAGCGCGGCCTGATTCCCGATGCAGGACGCGCGCAATTCGATGCTGCCATCGCTGGTGCGCTGCGCCTGCGTAACTCCATTGCGGCCGAATTGCTGCTCATCGCACTCGTCTACGGTGTCGGCGTACTCGTCGTCTGGCGGAACAGCGCTGCGATCGATGTGGCGACGTGGTACGCGGAAGCGGGGGGAGGGCGTTTGCAACCAACCTGGGCCGGCTGGTGGTTCGGTCTTGTCAGCCTGCCGATTTTCCAGTTCATCCTGTTTCGCTGGTATTTCCGGCTCGCGATCTGGGCGCGCTTTCTCTGGCAGGTTTCGCGGATCAATTTGCAGCTGATCCCCACGCATCCGGACCGCGCCGGGGGACTCGGTTTTCTTTCGGTCATCACGCAGGCGTTTGCGCCGCTGCTGGCCGGACAGGGCGTGCTGCTCGCCGGTGTGATAGCGAACAAGATCTTCCACGCCGGCGCGAAGCTGGTCGACTTCAAGATGGAGATCGTCGCGCTGGTTGGAGTGATGCTGTTTTTCGTCGTCGCGCCTCTGCTCGTCTTCGTTCCACTGATGGCGCGCGCCAAGCGCGCGGGTCTGAGCGATTACGGCGGTCTTGCCCAGCGCTACATGCGCGAGTTCGACCACAAGTGGCTGCGCGGCGGTGCGCCGCCGGACGAAGCGCTGCTCGGCAGCGCGGACATCCAGTCGCTCGCGGACATGGGCAACAGTTTCGAAGTCCTGAAAGAGATGAAGCTGGTTCCGTTCGGCAAGGAAATGGTCATCCAGCTGGCCGTAATTTCGCTTCTGCCCGCGGCACCGCTGATCCTGACCGTGATTCCGCTGGCCGCCTTGCTCGACCGCTTCCTGCAAGTCGTCATGTAACCGGCGCGCGCAAGGCTGCACGCCCCACCGGAGGCGGGAAAAAGCGTACATTGACCGCCCGCGTCGGCGGAAAGGAAGGGCTCGAACATGGGCACTGCGCAACGTTTCCTGTGGATATTGCTGGCGTGGTTCGGCGCCGCCGGCATCGCCGGCGCGGCGAGCTACGAAGTCAACGGCGTGCATCTGGGTATGACCCAGGCCGAAGTGCAGGCGGTGTTCGGCGACAAGATCCAGTGTTCGGAGCGGACGCCGAGTGACACCGATCCTGCCCAGGCGACTTGCGTGAGCGCGGCGTTTGCGCAGAAAAAAATCCTGTCCGACACGTTCGTCGGCCTGAAGACCGTGATCCGGTATCACGTTCTCGACGGGCACGTGGCGTGGATCAGTTTTCTCGGCCTTCCGTCGATGGCGTTCGACGATGTCGTGAAACGCATGGAGAAGACCTACGGCAAGGCCGACGTTGCGAGCAAGGACATCAACATCGGCATCAAGTCGTCGGAAATGGTCAACAAGCGCGCGACCTGGCACAACGACGCCGGCGATGCGATCGTCTTTGACAAGTACACGCCCGGCAACCTCGATCGCTCCTACCTGAACTTCTACGGCAAAGACTGGCCGCAGAGCCTGCGACCCGCGCCGTTCGATTGAGCGGCAGCGGAGCCGACTCCTCGCTGCGCGAGGCAAGCGCTGTAGGAGATGGCTGGCGAAAATCGCCTTGCGCGTTCAACCGCTTTCAGCCGAGGAAGAATTTCAAAGGCGAGCGCGCCCTCGACCGTCATCTGCTGCTGTTGCAACTCGGCTACGCGCTTCATCGACAGGAGGAAATCCATGGAACAGGCGTCCAGCTTGGTTTTCGCTGCCGCGATGCAGGTCTGGCATCTCGTCCGGCGCCTGATCAAGCTCGCGATCACGGCGTTCGTGTCGATCGTGGTCGGCTTCACGCTCTATGCCGTGCTCGCATTGCCCGATCTGAAGCCCTGGCATAGCGAACGCCTCGACGAAGAGTTCAACGCGCTGCGTGACGGGAATCTGGATTTCGACGGCTACCTGAAGCTCGAAGCGCGCCTGTTCGACGCGACGAGCGCAAAGATCGCGGCCTGGGATCATTCCGGCGAGTCCTACATCTACAGCCGTTTCAATCCGGACAGCAACGTCAGCCGGCTTGTCGAAGGCGCGCCGTTCAACCGTTCGTTTCGGTTGACCACGCCGGATCCGGCCGGTCACGCGCTGCTGGTGCATGGATTGAGCGATTCTCCGTATTCGATGAAAGCGCTCGCCGAGGCGCTGCATGCGCGCGGCTTCGAGGTCACCGTGCTGCGCCTGCCCGGACACGGCACGCTGCCCTCCGCGATGACTCAGATGAGCGCGGCCGACTGGACCGCGGCGGTGCGCATCGCCGCCCGCGACGTGGCGTCGCGCACGCCCTCCGGGCAGCCGTTCTATATCGGCGGCTATTCCACCGGCGGCACGCTGGTCCTGCAGTACGCGCTCGACGCACTCGCGGACGCGTCGCTGCGCAAACCCGATCGCATCCTGCTCGTCTCGCCGGCAATCGAAGTTCCTGAAGTCGCGGTCGTCGCGAACGTGCTCGACATGCTCAGCATCGTGCCGTTGCCGGTGCTGCAGAAGGTGCGCTGGCAGGAGATCGGCGTCGAATACGATCCGTACAAGTTCAATTCGTTTGCGATAAACGCGACGCGCCAGGTCAGCAGGTCGACGCGCGCACTGCAGGAATCCCTGGCGAGGGCAGTGGAATCCGGCCGCATCGAGCACATGCCGCCCGTGGTCACGTGGCAGTCCGTCGTCGATGCGACGGTCGGCGCGCAAGGCGTCGCCGACCTGCTCTACGCTCGCCTCAACGGCGCCGCGCATCGACTCGTGATGTTCGACGTGAACCGGGCGGGCGCGGTTGGCAGTATTCAACGTCCGGGCGCTGGCGCGCTGATCGAACGGTTGTCGAAGGCGCCGCGCGGCTACACGCTCGACGTTGTCGCGAATACGAATACGCAGGGGCGCAGCGTCAGCGTTCGCCGCCTCGCGCCGGACGACAGCGTCAGCGTTCGCGATACAGGCCTGCAGTGGCCGGAAACACTGGTTTCCCTGAGCCACGTGGCGATGCCGTTTCCTCCCGACGATCCGGCCTATGGACTGAATCCCGGCAGCGGCCGCGATGGCATGCCGAGCATCGGCTCGTGGCTGTTCCGCGGCGAGAACGGCGCGGTCACGGTTTCCCTCGGCTCGCTTGTGCGCCCGCGCAGCAATCCGTTCTGGCAGCTGATCGACGAAGATGTTGCTGCGCTGGTCGAAGCCGATCGCGGAAAGTAGCGTCGCCGCGAATCGTGCTTACCAGGCTTGCACTGCCTGATCACGCGCCCCTCACCCCGACCCTCTCCCCGCAAGCGGGGCGAGGGAGCTAGCGCGTCCAGTCGACTCGTCACTGTGATGCTGTTGTTGCTTCCCCTCTCCCCATCGAATGATGGGGAGAGGGTAGGGTGAGGGGCCGGGCTGTCCGACTGCAGGCGTGTCCATTCTTACCGGAAGCGAGCAGAGAACCCGCGCTTCCGTCGTCGTCGCTTGATCACGCACCCCTCACCCCAGCCCTCTCGGCGCTGGCGGGGATAGGGAGTGAACTCGCACGTGCCTGTCAGAGTTGCGAATCCAGCGGCAGCCAGCTGAACATCCAGGCGATGAAGCGCTTGCTGCCGCTCGCCGGCGGCTCGTCGTGCAGGATTACCGGCTTGCCGTCGACCTCGTCGAGCCACACGATCTTGTTGTCCTGCAGTTCGAGCTTCCAGCTGTTTTTCAGCTGGGTCGCGAGTTCGTAGCGCGCGTGCACCTGGGCGGCGAACGCGGGATCGTCGATGATCACGCCGCATTCGGTGTTGATCCGCGCCGAACGCGGATCCATGTTGAACGATCCGACGAACGCGATGTGATCGTCGGTCACCAGCGATTTGGCATGCAGGCTTGCCGTCGACTTGGTCGAATCTGCGCTCTTGCTGTGCGTTCCGAGCGACACGGGCTTGAGTTCGTGAATGTCGACTCCGGAGCGCAACAGGTCCAGCCGCCATTTGCTGTAGCCGCCATGCACCGAGGCAACGTCATTTGCGGCGAGCGAGTTGGTCAGCAGGTGCACGGCGACGCCGCGCTTCTCCATCGCCACCAGCTGGTCGGTGCCCGGACGCTTCGGCACGAAGTACGGCGAGATGATCACGGCCTCCTTCTGCGCGCCCTGCAGCAGGCCGGTGATCGTGTCGAGCATGACCTGCGGCGCGTTGTCTTCGCCTTTCGACTTGGTCGGATCATCCGTAACCAGCTTGACCTGCTTGCCACGCAGCATCGTGTCGAGGTGCAGCCCAACCAGACCCTCGTCTCGCAGATTCAACAGGTGCTTGGCATAGGGCGTCGCGAGCGCCTGCTCCCTTTGAGCGTCCATCGCCGCGCGTTTCTTTGCCAGGTCCGCTTCGGGATCTTTCGGGTGAGCGAATGCCGAGATCGGCACCACGCTGTCGCTGTTCCAGAACTGATCGAACTGGGCGTCGGCGTCGGCAACCACGCGCCCCGCCATCAGCACGCCGAGATCGCCGAAATTGACCTCCTCGTGTGCGCCGAAGTACTCATCGCCGATGTTGCGGCCGCCGACGATCGCGAGCTGCGAGTCGGCAATCCACAATTTGTTGTGCATGCGATGATTGACGCGGCCGCCGCCGAAGATGAATTCCAGGCCGTTGCCGACGGTCGATCCGCGCGTGCGGAACGGGTTGAACACACGGATCTCGATCCGTTCGTGCGCATCGAGTATGGCCAGTTCCTCATCGTGCCCGCGGGCGGTCACGTCGTCGAGGATCACGCGCACGCGCACGCCGCGGTCGGCGGCGCGCAGCAGTTCGCGGCCGATCGCCCGGCCCGTGAGGTCGTCGTGCCACAGGTAGTACTGGGCATCGAGGCTGCGCCCGGCCTGCGCGATGGTGACCAGGCGTGCCGCAAATTCGTCTTCGCCGCTCCGGAACAAGCCATAAGCGGATTCGTCGGGTGCCAGAGCGAGTGACGCCGCTGCGTGATCGAGCTCGGTGCTGTCCCCGGGCGGCAGGAAACTCGACGGCGCGCCGCGCGGGAACGGAGCCGATGCGCAAGCGGCCAGTAGCAGCGCCGCCAGCGGGACGATCACACGAAAGCCGCGATGGGTCATACGCGAGGGCCCCCGGAAACTTGTGGGAGCCTATCACCATTTGGCCGCCCGTCCGGTAGGCCCAAGGTCCAATTACGCGCGGGTCCGTCATTCTTTACCTTGCCCGCCGTGGCGGTGTGCCACGCGTCAGTCGTTATTTCCGGCTCGAACATGCCGCTGGCAAGACAGTGCGCTGCGCGCTTCGATGCTTCGCCCACGGGACAGCCCGCAGTCTTGCGCAGCAGCGCGACAGGGGCAGGTCCATCAAATCGCTTCAGCTTCGATGGGTCCAAGGTCCCATTGCGGGCACGTGCGTCCGCAGATCACGATTCATCGAGATGCTGCCTAACGGCAGCGCCTTGCGTGACCGGATCAACGCCTCGGTCACGCACTGACGATAGATACCGAAAGAATGCCGAATCCAGGAGTGAACAGCATGGCGACTTCAACCAACACCAGCGCAAACGTGGACAACTTTTTTGCCAGTTCGGCGGCGCGGTTCGATCGCTGGCGCGAGTTGAATGCCAAGGCGCAGACCTGGGCAGCCGGGGCGCGCGGCGGCAACGCGCGCGGCGGGCGCGCCGCGGTGGAAGCGGCGCTGGCGCAGGTTCGCCCGCTCGAGGATTTCTTCGCCTATCCCGGGGCGCGGCTCATGAAGACCCTGGCCGAACGCATCGCGGCGGACGACGCGCTCGGCTCCGCGCGGCTCGTGCGGCGCATCAGCGGCGCGTTGCTGACCGACAGCTACCGCTACGAGAGCGGCCAGTGGGAGTCCTCGGACGACGAGAGCGACGCCGCACCGGAGCTGCTGGGACAGACGTTCGAAGGCACCGCGGGGCGCCGGCCATACTTCGAAGCCCTGTTCGTCACGCCGGCGACGGCGGGCAGCGTGGCAAAGCTGGGCAATGAGATTCGCCGCCTGCGGCGCGTCGAAGACGCGATGATTTACGAGCCGGTGCTGGTCGGCAGCGTCGAGGATGCAATGCTGGCAACCATCCTCAACGGGAAGATCCAGTCGGTCGTGATTTTCGACGGCATACCGGTGCCATCGCAGCACGACGTGCCGCTGCTGCGCGACTTGCTCACGACTTACCAGCACCTCGACGCGAAAAGCGACGCTCCGCTCGAGATCGGCATCACCCTGGCGAAGATGATCAAGCGCGTCCGCCCCGAACTCGACATCTATCTGATGTCCGACCGCAACGTCGAGAAGCTCGCGGGCGACCCGGCAGCTTCGATGATCCGGCGCGTGTTCTACGAAGTCGAAGAGATGATGGAAGTGCATCTCAACATTCTCGAGGGCGTCGCCGACCGTTATTCGACGCCGCATTTCGACAACCTCAAGCACTATGCCGCCCGGCCGATTGCCACGTTCCATGCCCTGCCGATCGCGCGCGGCAAGTCGATCATGAAGTCGAACTGGATTTCCGACATGGGCGAGTTCTACGGCCTGAACCTGTTCCTGGCCGAGACGTCCGCCACGACGGGCGGGCTCGACAGCATGCTCGAGCCGACCGGCAACATCAAAATCGCGCAGGAGAAATTCGCGCGCGCCGTCGGCGCGGACCACGTGTTCTTCGTCACCAACGGCACGTCGACCTCGAACAAGATGGTCTACCAGGCAGTGACTGCGCCCGGCGATATCGTGATCGCCGACCGCAATTGCCATAAATCGCACCACTACGGAATGGTGCTGTCGGGCTCGCAGCCTCTGTACGTCGAGGCGTTCCCGATGACCGAGTATTCGATGTACGGCGCGGTGCCGCTGCGGACGATCAAGCAGGCGTTGCTGAATCTCAAGGCCGAAGGCCGGCTCGATCGCGTGAAGATGGTGACGCTGACAAACTGCACGTTCGACGGCCACGTCTACAACACGCGCCGGGTCATGCAGGAGTGCCTGGCGATCAAGCCGGACCTGCTGTTCCTGTGGGACGAGGCCTGGTTCGGTTTCGCGCGCTGGTCGCCGTTCCTGCGCCCGCGCACCGGCATCGGCGCGGCCGAATGGCTCGAAGAATGGCGCGCCAGCCCTGAAGCGCTCAAGGCCTATCAGGCCCAGGCCGCGGAACTCGGCGAGGACCTCGACCCGAAGGACAAACGCCTGCTCGAAAGGCGCCTGGTTCCTGACCCGCGCAAGATCCGCATCCGCGTGTACGAGACCGACTCGGTGCACAAGTCGATGTCGTGCCTGCGCCAGGGTTCGATCGTCGCGGTCAAGGACGAAGACTACAACCACCACGTCTCGGCGTTCCGCGAGGCGGTGTTCATCCACGCCTCGACGTCGCCGAACGCGCAGATCATCGCCTCGATGGACGTCGCCCGCCGCCAGATGGAACTCGAAGGTTACGAACTGGTTCGCAAGGCGATCGAGATCGCGCTGGCGATTCGCAAGTCGGTGAACGAGCACCCGGTCATCTCGAAGTATTTCCGCGTGCTCGGATCGGACGGGATGATTCCGAAGGAATTCCGCAACTCCGGGTTCACCGATTTCCTGTCCGCCGGTACGAACTGGATGACGGCGTTGAAGGCCGTGGCCGACGATGAATTCTTCCTCGACCCCACGCGCATGACGCTCGTCTGCGGCACCGCCGGATTCGACGGCACGTCGCTGAAGAACATGCTGGCGGCGAAGTACAACATCCAGCTCAACAAGACCTCGCGCAACAGCGTGCTGCTCCAGAGCAACATCAACAACACGCGCAGCGACGTCGCGCTGCTGATCAAGGTGCTGCTCGAGATCTCGCAGGGTATCGAGGCACAACTCGCCGAGGGCGGCGAGAACGGGCGCGCAGCGTTCGCCGCGCGCGTGAAGAGCCTGATGACCGACGTTCCCGATCTGCCGAACTTCAGCCGCTTCCACGACGGTTACCGCGAAAATCCGAAGAGCGTCACGCTCGAAGGCGACATGCGCAGCGCGTTCTTCGCGGCCTACGAAGAGGACGACTGCGAATACGTGCCGCTGATGAGCCCGAAGATCGACGAGCGGCTGGCCAAGGGACCGCAACTGGTGTCGGCGAACTTCGTAATCCCGTATCCCCCGGGGTTCCCGATCATGGTCCCCGGCCAGGTGATCGAGGCCGACACGATCGGGTTCATGCGCAAGCTCGACGTCAAGGAGATCCACGGCTACAACAACGCGCGCGGTCTCAAGTTGATCAAGCTCTCGGCGATCGGCAAGGCGCGCGCGGGTTCGGAGGCGAAGAAACCCCAGCCAGCACCGGCAAGCGCTGCGCCGGCCAGGAAGAAGGCGCATGCCTGACCAGCACCCGGATGTGGAGAAAGAGAAGTTCCGTAACTCGGCCTGGCCGCCGTACTGAGCGCATTCGAGCCATTGCCGATCGACGAACCCAAACAGCCGGCTCGACAGAGCCAAAGAGGACAACATGATTATCGTTGACTGGTTCTTCGCTACGTTGAAACAGTATCCGGAGATCGCGATTTTCCTGACGCTTGGCCTGGGCTACTACTTCGGCAAGTTCACGTTCAAGGGCATCGGCCTCGGCGCGGTGACGGCCACGCTGCTCGCGGGTGTCCTGATCGGCCAGATCGGGATCACGATCGCGCAGCCGCTCAAGGCGACCGTCTTCCTGATGTTCCTGTTCGCCGTGGGCTACGCTGTCGGACCGCAGTTCGTCCGTGGCGTGGCCAAGGATGGCCTGCCGCAGGCGGCATTCTCGGCGGTCCAGTGCGTGTTCAGCCTGCTGGCCGCAGTCGTGATCGCGAAGATTGCCGGCTACGACCTCGGCTACGCAGCAGGCCTCTACTCCGGTTCGCAGACAATCTCCGCCGCGATGGGCCTGTCGACGGACGCGATCAACCGGCTCGGGCTGGATGCGGACCAGACCAAGGCCATGCTCGATTCGATGCCGATCGCCTACGCCGTGAGCTACATGTTCGGCACGGTGGGTTCGGCGATCGTCATCGCGGTGCTCGGCCCGAAGCTTCTCGGCATCAATCTCGAAGCGGCGTGCAAGGACTACGAGGAAAAGCAGGGCGGCGGCACCAAGGAAATCGGCGGAGCCGGCTCGGCCTGGCACCGCTGGGCAATTCGCGCCTACCGCGTTGCGGCCGGTGGCAGAGCCGTCGGCCTGCGTGCCATCGAGGCCGAGGCGCTCGTGCCCGACGCCCGCGTCTTCATCCTGCGCATCCGCCGCGGCGGGAAGATCGAGGAGGCAGGTGCCGACACGGTCCTGCGCGAGGGCGACGTCGTCGCGGTAGCCGGCGCGCGCGACGTGCTGGTCAACATCCTTGGAGCGAACGCGACCGAAGTCGAAGACAAGGAACTGCTCGCCGTCCCGATCGAAGGCGTGGACGTGCTGGTCAGCAGCAAGGAAGTCGACGGCAAGACGCTGGCAGAAATGTCCAAGAGTCCGGCCGCGCGCGGCGTATTCCTGCGCAAGATCACGCGTGGCGCAACTGCCACGGACATCCCGATCCTGCCGAACACCACGCTGCAGCGCGGCGACCTCGTCACGATCGTCGGCCGCACGCAGGACACCAGCGCCGTCACGAAGCTGCTCGGCATTGCCGACCGGCCGACCGACGTCGCCGACGTCGCATTCATCGGCATCTGGATCGTGATGGGTGCGCTGATCGGTTCCCTCGTGGTCAAGGTCGGCGGCGCGCCGATAACCCTGTCCACGGCCGGCGGCGCGCTGATTGCCGGAATCGTCGGCGGCTGGCTGCGTTCCGTGCGCCCGTCGTTCGGACGCATTCCGTCACCGACCGTTTGGTTCATGAACTCGGTCGGCTTGAACATCTTCATCGCGATCGTCGGCATCTCGGCTGGCCCGGGCTTCGTCAACGGCCTGAAGACACAGGGTGTCGGCCTGTTCCTGTGGGGCGCACTGGCGACGACGGTGCCACTGGTGCTGGGCATGTTCGTTGCGAAGTACCTGTTCCGCTTCCACGATGCGTTGACGCTCGGCATCGTTTCCGGTGCGCGCACGACGACGGCATCGCTCGGTCTCGTCTGCGACCAGGCCAAGAGCCAGGTGCCGGCGCTCGGCTACACAGTCACCTATGCCGTCGGCAATACCCTGCTCACGATCTGGGGCATGGTCATCATCATGCTGATGTCGTGAGCCGCGCCGCTGCGGTTGTCTGAAACCTTTCAGGAGC
>DATIEJ010000172.1:0-4167 GCA_035455825.1 Rhodanobacteraceae bacterium
CGCTTCGATCTCGATGGCGCGCAGGTCGGCGCATTCAAGCGCGGCGCGGCCGTCGAGCTGCGCGTGAATCATCCGCACTATTCCGAGCGAAGCGTACTGAACCAGGCGTCACGGTCGGCACTGGCCGCCGATTTCGATTGAACGCAATACCGCGCTGGCTGTGGCTGCTGGCGCTGCTCCTCGCGCTCGCCTGGTACTGGCACGGATCGCGCCCGATCGCTCATCCGCCGGGCGTGCTCGTTGCCGATGCCCCGCTGCAGCCACCGCTGGACGAACCCGTGGCGCTGCGCAAGGGCGACGTCGCGATCAAGCCACTGGCGAGATTCGCGCTGAGCGCGCGCGTGCTGAGCCGCGCCGACTACCGCTGGGATGAACTCGCCGCGCTCGTGCCGACCGACCTCGCGCTCGGCTGGGGCCGCATGTCCGACAGCAGCGTGCTCGACAAAGTACATGTTTCCCAATCCGGCCGCTTCTACGTCTGGCGCGTCGAACAATTCCCGATTCCGGAGCGCGAAATCATCGAGTCGAGCGCGAACATGCATCTGATCGCGGCCGACGATGCGATCGCGCGCGCGATCGAGCGCACGCGGGTCGGCGATATCGTCGCGTTCGACGGCTATCTGGTCGAAGCCGACTGGCCGGGCGGCCGCAAGGCCGTCAGTTCGCTGACGCGCAGCGACAGCGGCGCAGGCGCCTGCGAAATCGTCTGGGTCGAGGACTTCAACATCGCGCCTCGATAGGATGCGGAGCGAGCCGGAGCGCGCATGCGGCGTGCTTTGCGGACCGGCCATAAATCCGCAAGCCGCGGCGACCCTGCGCCGGCGAGCGGCGCCTTGCCGAGTGGGCCTGTCTGATCGCCGGCAGCGCCGGCTATAACCTGTTCGTGGTCATGTTTGCCTGGGAATTCTTCCACTAGATCCGTTGGCAACTGAATCGGCAGGTCGCGGTCGGCTCGTGTGACGCAATGCTCAACCGCCCGCCACAACGACCCCGGGATTGTGGCAACATGCAGACTCCGAAGGGGAGCGGAAACCACGCTTTGAACCGTTTTCAGACGACGCGCTGGAGCATCGTCCTGCACGCGGGCAGGGATACCGCTGGCGCGCGCGCCGCACTCGAGGAATTGTGCCGGACCTATCGATCGCCGGTCATCGCCTATGTCCGCAGCCGCGGCAGCAACGCCGATGAAGCCGAAGACCTCGGCCAGGCTTTCTTCACGCGTTTCATCGAAGGCGCATATCACGCGCAAGCCGATCCGGCGCGCGGCAGCTTTCGCGCATTCCTGCTGACCGCGCTCAAGCGTTTCCTCGAAGATGCGTTCGACCACGCGCATGCGCAGAAGCGCGGCGGCAGGGTCCAGTTCCAGTCGCTCGAAGCGCTCAACGGCGTCGAGAGCGAAGTCGAAAACGTGGCCGACCGCGACACCCCCGAGCAGGCGTTCGAGCGGGCCTGGGCCAAAGCCGCGTTGCGCGCGGCAATGCGCCGCTTGCGCGCCGAGACCGCCGCAGCCGGAAGGTCCGAGCTTTTCGATCAGCTGTGCGAATTCCTGGCCGAGCGTCCGAGCGAGGCTGACTACGAACGCGTTGCCGAAGCGCTCAAGATGCGGCGCAACACGGTGGCCGTCGCGGTTCATCGCCTGCGCCAGCGGCTGCGCGAACTGGTGCATGACGAACTTGCCGACACGACCCTGGACGGGGATGGCTTGAGGCGGGAGATGGACCAGTTGCGGCCTTCACTCGCCGCGGTGATTCCGTCCATGTGAAAAATGCCAGGTAATCCCGCGCGGCGATTTCCCAATCTAGCCGTGGGGCATCTCATCCGGAGAAAGGGGACCGTGAACTCTCGGCCAGATCGATTGCAGGACCGCTTCGCAACCACGCGCTGGTCGATGGTCATGCGCAACGCCACCACGGAGTCGGCCAGCGCCCGCGACGCGCTCGGCGAACTCTCGGCGCGCTACTGGTATCCGGTATACATCTACCTGCGCCGCTGCGGCCACGCGCCGGAGGCGGCCGGCAATATCGCCCGCAGGTTCCTCCAGCACCTTCTGCGCGAGGTGGACGAACGCGGCGCGCAGCCGTCGCAGGGACACTACCGCAGCTATCTTCTCTCGCGTCTGAACACTTTCCTTGCCGCCGGACGCATCGATCAGGATGATTCCGAGCCGAAACCGGCAATGCCCCCGGATCTTGAAGAGCGCTACCAGCGCGACCACCTCGACCAGCTGTCCCCCGAGCAGAGCTATCAGCGCGCCTTTGCCCTGCAGATCCTGCATCGCACGCTCGGGCGATTGTCCAGCGAGGCCAGGCAGACCGGCCACCTGCCGATGTTCCAGATGCTCGAGCGGTTTCTCGCGCGCGACCCCGCTCCGGGCGATTACGAAGCGATCGCCAATCACCTGCGTGTTCGTCCACTGACACTCGTGATGGCGCTCAAGCGCATGCGCCAGCGCTTCCGCGAACTGGCAGCCGAAGAACTCGCCGACACCGTTGCCTCCGCGGAGGACCTCGCCGGCGAACAGGACGCGCTGCTTGGCGTGATGAGCGACCTGAGGCCATGACGCAGACGCTGTTCGTACCGCCGTCCGCACGCATCGATTCGCTCGCCGACCGCGGCGTGGACGTTTCGCTGATCGCGCAGCTGGCGTTTGCGCGTGCCGGCGACGCTTCCGTCGCCGAAGGCCGGCACCTCGCACTGTTGCCGATCGAATCGCTGGAACTGGACCTGTCCGATCCCGCGCAATGCCAGTTCGGCGATTACCAACTCATCGAACTGATCGGCGAAGGCGGCATGGGCGTGGTCTATCGCGCCCGCCAGCTGAGCCTTGATCGCGAAGTCGCGATCAAGCTGCTCGCGGCCGGCGTCTGGGCTTCCAGGGAATTCGTCGAACGCTTCCGCCGCGAAGCGCAGAACGCCGCGCGCATGCAGCACCCGAACATCGTGCCGGTGTATGAGGTCGGCGATCACGATGGACTGCACTTCTTCAGCATGCGCCTGATCGGCGGGCCGAGCCTGGCCGCGGAACTCAAGCGCGAGAACAAGCTGTCGCCGCAGCGCGCCGCACAACTGTTGCGCACGATCGCCGAAGCCGTCGACTACGCGCACCGCCTCGGCGTGCTGCATCTCGACCTGAAGCCGGCCAACGTGCTGATCGACGAAAACGGCATCCCGCACGTCGCCGACTTCGGCCTGGCGCGGCGCATCGACTCCGCGCTGGCCGCCGACAGCGACGAAGTGTCGGGCACCCCGAGCTACATGGCGCCCGAGCAGGCTTCGCCGCGCGCGTCACGGATCACGCGCGCGACCGACATCTGGGGACTGGGCGCGATCCTGTACGAACTGGTGACCGGCGAGCCGCCGTTCCTGGCACACACGCCGCAGGAAACGCTCAAGCTCGTCGTCGAAGGCAGCCTGCGCAGTCCGCGCCGCTATGTGCCGAACCTGCCGCGCGACCTGGAGGCGATCATCCTCAAGTGCATGGCGCGCGAGGTCGGCGAGCGCTATGCCAGCGCGCGCGACCTTGCCGATGATTTGACCCGTTTCCTCGAAGGCCGCGCCGTGCATGCGCGCCCGCTCAACGCGGCGCAGCGCGCGCTCCGCTGGGCGAAACGGGAGCCGAAGCTGGCGGCCGCAGTCGTCGCCGCGTTTGTCGCGCTGTTGGCCGGTCTCGGCGCGACGACGCAGCAATGGCGCCGCGCCGATGCGAACGCCGACGCCGCGCGCGAGAACCTGTGGTCGACGCGTGCTCAGACCGCTCACGCCGCGCTTGCGGGTGGCGACGGCTTCCGCGGCCTGCACACGCTGATCGCGAACCTCGCGGAGATGGAAGCGGCGGGGCGCACTGAAGCGGCCGCGATCGAGCGCCAGCGCATCGGGACCATCCTGGCCAATGCGCCGCGGCTCGTCGATCTGATCCGCGTGGCAGCCGGCGAGCGGGCGACCGCCATCGCCATTGCACCCGATGCGCGTCACGTCGCCGTCGCCACCGAACGCGAGCACGGTTCGCATCGCATTTACCAGTACGAGCTCGAACCGCTGCGCGAGACCTGGTCGGTCAGCACCGACAACCGCACGTTTCTCATGGCGGCTGGCGATTCCGGCGCGCCGCACGGCAACCTGCACTATACGGCCGACGGCCGATACCTGCTCGTGTCGTTGATCGACCAA
>DATIEJ010000173.1:0-10426 GCA_035455825.1 Rhodanobacteraceae bacterium
CTTCGGTGATGCCGTCGGCGACTTCGTTGGCGTCGTATCGCATGGCGATGACGGCGTTGGCGCCGTGTTCGGCAGCGTGCGCGAGCATCAGCTTGAACGCATCGTCGCGCGCCTTCTCGCACAGTTCGGTGTACAGCGTGATGTTGCCGCCGACCAGGCTCTGCAGCGCGGCGCCGATGTTGCCGACGATACTGCGCGAGCGCACGACGATGCCGCGCACGACGCCGAGATTGCGCACGATCTTCTGTCCGGGCAGTTCCAGCGCCGTGGTGACCATTGCGGTCGAAACAGATGCCATAGGTTGTTCCTCGGGTTCTATCGAGAACTGTCGCGTGGTCGGCGACGGGTGTTAGGCCATCAGTGAAGAATCTCTGAAGAAGTCGTCATTCCCGCGGAAGCGGGAATCCATTTTGCTTTTGCTTCAATGGAACAAGATCAAGATGGATTCCCGCTTTCGCGGGAATGACGGCACTTTTGTGCTTTCACAGGCTCTTCAACCGAGCACGAAATTGACGCGCATATTCACGCGCCACTCGGTGATCTTTCCGGTTTCGTCGGTGACGACCTTGATGTCGTTGACCCACGCGCCCTTGATGTTGTTGATCGTCTTGGATGCGCGCTTCAGGCCGTCCTTGATCGCATCTTCGATGCCCTTGGGCGACGACGAACTCAGCTCGATGACCTTGGCGATACTCATGACATGCCCTCCGCATGGTGAAAGTAAGGTCGGCGCCTTCGTAGCGGACGCCATTGTTTTTCCGTCCACGGCAACCGCCGGGGCGGTTTCTGCAGTCTAGCAGCGGGCAGCTCAGGCCGGCGCGTGCGGCGCGATCGTCGGTTCGGTGCGCGGCAGCCAGCGCAGCCAGATCAGCCAGAACACCAGGGCATCGAGCACGATCAACGCCTGCCACAAATACAGATGAAACCACTCGAACCAGGCATGATTCCAGCGCTGCAGGTAATACAGGCTGATGATGCGCACGAGGTTCAGGGCCTGGATCGCGACGAAGCCCAGGCCGATGCCGAGCAGCTTGTGCTTCCATGGCGCCGGAAACGCGATCACGGCCGAGACCAGGATCAGCACCGCTTCGACGCCGTTGCAGCCGGCAACGACCTGGATGCCGCCGCCGTTCAGCGCATCGATGATCGCATCGTTCTGCGCAATCACGTTGGAGTCGAACAGGCGCATGAACCAGACGCTGACATGCGCAATGCCGGACGTGAACGGCACGATGACCGCATCCTGCACGGGCTGCAGCAACTCGGCCGTGAACAGCACGCCGAGGCAGACGATGAAGATGAGGATGAAGCGCAGCATGAGGGCTGAGGGCCGAGGGCTGAGAGCTGGCATCGTACCGTCTATGCCGTTCGGCTCAAACCCCGTGCCAGGGGAATCGAACAAATGCCGGCGCTGCTCTTTCAGCCCTCGGCCTCGGCCCTCGGCCCTCAGCCCTCAGCCCTGCTCTGCTAGCATTCACGCCATGAATCCCGCACCCAACCTGTTCTTCGTCGGCCCGATGGGGGCCGGCAAGACGACGATCGGACGGCGCGTCGCCGAGCTGCTCGGCCTGGCGTTCTTCGACCTCGATCACGAGATCGAGGTGCATACCGGCGCGACGATTCCGCTGATCTTCGATGTCGAGGGCGAAGCCGGGTTCCGCGAGCGCGAACGCGCGCAACTGGCCGAATTGGCGGCGCGCTCCGGCGTCGTGCTGTCGACCGGCGGCGGCGCCGTGCTCGATCCGGCAAACCGCAGCTGTCTGCGCGAGCGCGGGTTTGTCGTCTATCTCGAAACGACGGTTGACCAGCAGTTGTCACGGCTGGCACGCGATCGCCATCGTCCGCTGCTGGCCACGCCGGATCGGGAGGAACGGCTGCTTGCGCTCGCCGCGGCCCGCGATCCGCTGTATCGCGAAGTCGCCGACCTGACGGTTCCGGCGGCACACGGCCGCAACGTTTCCGCGGCAGCCAGTCAACTCGCCGCCGACCTGCGCCTGCTTTGGCAGCGCGGCGATGCATCGGGTCGCGCGGCATGAGCGAACCATTGAACGTCGCGGTCGAACTCGGCACGCGCAGCTATCCGATCTGGATCGGTCCCGGGCTGCTCGACGACGCGCCGCGCTGGCGCGCGGCTTTGCGCGGGCGCCACGTGCTGATCGTCAGCAACGATGTCGTCGCACCGCTGTACCTGCAGCGCGTCGTCGCCGGCCTGGAAGGATTATCGGTTTCCACGCTGATACTTCCCGACGGCGAGGCGCACAAGACGCTGGATTCGGCCGCTCGCGTCTTCGCCGCGCTGGCCGAGCTGAAGGCCAGCCGCGACGCCACGATCGTTGCGCTCGGCGGCGGTGTCATCGGCGACCTGTCCGGCTTCGCCGCCGCCTGCTGGATGCGCGGCATCGCGTTCGTGCAGATGCCGACGACGTTGCTTGCGATGGTCGACTCGTCGGTCGGCGGCAAGACCGCCGTCGACCTGGCGCAAGGCAAGAACCTCGTCGGCGCGTTTCATCAACCGCGCGCCGTCGTCGTCGACACCGCCACGCTGGCAACACTGCCGGATCGCGAACTGCGCGCCGGGCTGGCCGAGGTCGTCAAGTACGGCGCGCTCGGCGACGCGGCATTCTTCGCCTGGCTCGAACGTCACGCGGATGCCCTGCTGGCGCGCGACGCACGAATCCTCGCCGAGGCGATCGCCGCCTGCTGCCGGCAAAAGGCCGGAATCGTGGCGCGCGATGAAACTGAACAAGGCGAGCGCGCGTTGTTGAATTTCGGCCACACGTTCGGGCATGCGCTCGAAACTGCCACCGGCTACGGCGTGCTGCTGCACGGCGAGGCAATCGCGATCGGCATGATGCAGGCCGCGCGGCTTTCGACCCAGTTGCAGCTGGCGAGCGCCGCGGACGCCGACCGTTTGCAGGCGCTGCTCGCGCGCTGCGGCCTGCCGACATCGATTCCACGAAGGATCGGTCCGCGACGACTGCTCGACCTGATGCGTCTGGACAAGAAGAACGTCAGCGGCCGCCTGCGCCTGGTCCTGTGGCGCGGGATCGGACGGGCCGAGATCGTGCCGGATGTCGATGAAGCGGCGATCGTGCGAGTGCTGGCAAGAAGGGCTGAGGGCTGAGGGCTGCAACGGCCCAGCGATCCATTTTTCGTTCGAGATTTCATTCGATTGCGTTGCGCAGGACGGCTGGCAAAAGCTGAACTAGCCTTCGCTGCGGGCGGTGAGCCGCTGTTGCCCTCAGCCCTCAGCACTCAGCCCTAAGCTACAATTCCCCCATGCGCATCTTCATGCAAACCAAACCGCTCGCCGCCGAAGCGCCGCGCTACTACCAGATCGCTCTGCACCAGGATCTGCTCGGCGGCTGGACGCTGACCCGCGAGTGGGGCCAGCAGGGCGGGCGCGTGAGCGTCAAGCGGGAGGTGTACCTGGAACGCGACGACGCCCTGAATGCGTTCGAACAGGCGCGCGATGCGCAGATCCGGCGCGGTTACCACGTCATGTTCAGCCAGGGGATGGAGTCGCCGCATGCGATTGGCTGAGAGTGCGCGCGTGCTGGCCATGATCGCGTTGATGATCGGCGCCAATGCACAGGCGGACGAACCGAAATACGGCAAGGTCGAAACGTTCCAGCCGGGCAAAAAGTATACTTGTGTTCCGACCGCCGACCACAAGGGCTGGGACTGCAACGAGATCGCCCCGGCCGACGCGGCGGGCAAGCACGGCAGCAATGCGCCGCCCGCCGAAACGACGCCACTCGCACCGGCGGCACGCGCGCCGGAACCGGCGCCGTCGCCACCCGCCTCCGCGCCGGCCGCACCACCGGCATCAGGCCCGGCGCCGGATCGGCCGAAGTCGAGCGCGCTTCCGGCCTACCTGCGCGCGGGCAGTCCAGGCGGAACGCCTTCGACAGCGCCCGCACCACCCGCGCCGGTCTCGTCTCCGGCCCCGGCTGCGCCGCCTGCCGCCGAGCCCGCTGCACCGGCAAGAGTTTCCGAATCACCGGCGCCAGCCCGCACCACGGCGCCACGATCGACGGTTTCCGACGAAGCGCCAACAGCGACGCCGGCAGCGCCGCAAAACGCAGCTGCTTCCGCAGCACCGGCAGCACCGGTTGCGCCAGCGGTCGCATCGCCGGCGCCGGCCTTACCCGCAGCGCAACCCTCCGCCGAGTCGACTTCGCCACCGACGCCCGCGCCGCCGGCACCCGTCGAAGCCGCTGCGGAAAAGGATCGCGTCGCGCCAACGTCTGCTTCCGTCGTGCACGAGCCGGCTGCCACGCCGCAACCGGCTCCGGCCGCGCCGGCATCGGCACCGCGGCCTGCGCACCCGGCTGTCGCCGCGCCGCCCGCGCGCGAAGCGCAACAGCCTGCCGCGGCCACTCCTCCCTCGACTCCCACGGAGTCTGCTCCGGCGCCGGCTCCGGTGGCGACCACGCCCGCACCGCCACCCGCGACGTCCACGCAGGGCGGTACCCGCGGCAATCGTGAGTTTCTCGCACTGCCGCCATCCGGCTACGTGATCGAACTCGCGCACAGCGCCAGCGCCACGGAACTCGCCGCGTCGCGCGCAGCGCTGCAATTGGCTCGCGGACAGCTGTACGAACTGCACCTGCGCCGCGACAACGGCGACTGGTGGCTGCTCGTGTGGGGCAGCTTCGACGACGTCGACGCGGCGCGCGCCGCGCGCGCCGAACTGCCCGCCGATGCCGTAATCAACGCCGGCTGGCCGCGGCGCATCGGCGCGCTGCAGTCCGAAGCACGGCACGTTTCCTCCGAACAGGATTGATGCATGAGCAACGATCGTTTCCTTCGCGCCCTGCGGCGCGAGCCCGTCGACTGCACGCCGGTGTGGATCATGCGCCAGGCCGGGCGTTACCTTCCGGAATATCGCGCGACGCGCGAGCGCGCCGGCAGTTTCGTCAACCTGTGCAAGACACCGGAGCTGGCCTGCGAGGTCACGCTGCAACCGATCGCGCGCTTTCCGCTCGACGCGGCGATCCTGTTTTCCGACATCCTGACGATTCCCGACGCGATGGGCCTGGGCCTCTCGGTCAACGAAGGCGAAGGTCCGCGCCTGGCGCGTCCCGTGCGCACGCGCGCCGACATCGACCGCCTCGGCGTGCCCGATCCGGAAGGCGAACTGCGCTACGTCATGGACGCCGTGCGCTTGATCCGGCGCGAACTGCGCGATCGCGTGCCGCTGATCGGTTTTGCCGGCAGTCCGTGGACGCTGGCCTGCTACATGGTCGAGGGCGCCGGCTCGTCGAGTTTTTCCCGGCCCAAGGCGCTTGCCTGGGACGATCCGCAAACGATGCACAGGCTGCTCGACGTCGTCGCACGCGCGGTCGCGCGCTACCTTGCGGCCCAGGCGGCTGCCGGCGCTCAGGCGCTGATGGTGTTCGACACCTGGGGCGGGCTGCTGCCGCCGGACCTGTTCCGCGAATTCTCGCTGCGCTACATGGCACAAATTGCGCAAATGCTAAAAAGCGACAATGTCGCACGCGACGTGCCGCTGATCCTGTTCAGCAAGGGCGCCAATTCGCACCTCGAAGCGCTGGCCGATACCGGCTGCGCGGCGCTGGGACTGGACTGGACGATAAGCCTCGCCGAGGCGCGCGCACGCGTCGGCTCACGCGTGGCGCTGCAGGGCAACGTCGATCCGGGCGTATTGCTCGCCAGCCCGGATGCTATCCGTGCCGAAGCAAGGAAAGCGCTCGACAGCTTCGGCCCGCACCCGGGCCACGTGTTCAACCTCGGCCACGGCATTACGCCGGATGTGAATCCCGATCACCTGGCCGTGCTGGTCGATGCCGTGCACGAGTACAGCGCGCGCAACGCTTAACGGTATCGGGCGTGCGTCGCACGAATCAACTTACGCGCAACCGAAGCAAGCTTTTAGCGCGGATTGACGCGGATCTACACGGAATGCCGCGGATAGAGCGAAAAAAATAATTCTTGAGAAGAGAGCAGGTTTCTTGCGCATTCGCGCTCCCTTTGCGAGTCGCAGGTAACCCTCCAATGCGCTGATCGGCCGACGCTAGCGTTCGCGCGCCGGTCCCGCCGCACGAGAAAAAAACGGCCCGCTTGCGCGGGCCGGATACTTTCTTCAGGTTTCGTGTTTACAAGATAGACGCGTACGCGACTCGTTAATCGTCGTTGCGATCGTGGTCGCGATGCTTGTAGTGTGCGATCACGTAGTCATGCCGCTCGTACGGACGATCCGTATCCAGCTCGATCTGCACGCCGCCGCTGCGGATGTAGGGCTGGTCTTCTGTCGGCAACGTCGTGCCCGACGTCCAGCGGCCGTTGTTCATCCAGAAGTACGTGCGCGTGTCGGGCGCGAAGTAGATGTCGTGGTCGCCGTAGTAGACGTAGCGGTGCTTCGTCGTCGTGGTCGTCGTCGTGGTCGACGTCAGACCATTGTCGGTCGTCGTGCGCTCGGTTGTCGTCGTCTCGCGTTCCGGATTGGCGTTCTTGTAGTGGGCTACGACATAGTCGTTGCGCTCGTACGGCCGCTCGGTGTCGAGGTCGATGTCGATGCCCTTGGCGCGCACGACATAGTCCTGGCTCTCGCGCGGAACGCTCGGACCGGACTGCCACTTGCCGTTTTCGACCCACCAGTACGTCTTGCTCTCCGGCGCGTAGTAGATGTCCTTGTCGCTGTAGTAGACGTAGTGATGCTTGCCGTGTTCGACCGAGACGGTCGTATCGGCCAGCGCCGGCAGGGCGGCAGATACCGCAATCGCCAGGGCGGCGATCTTGCTGAAGCTTCGATGGTTGCTCATGAACATTCTCCTTCGGTCGCTTGACCGTTCGGGTCGTGCAGAAAGTTGCATGACCATTGCGGACGCGGCACGGGCGGTATGCCCGAGGCCAGGATCCATGTCGCGGCATTTCGGCGACTCCGAGGAATCGCCGGACCCCGAAGGGGCGCAAACCGGACCCTGCGAATCAGGTCCACTGGAGCGCGCGCATGCCGCAACCACTCCAGACCGTGACCCTAGTGCTGGACGAATGAACCCGACCGAAATATCGGCCGAAGCTGAATAGTTCGGCGTTGACGATTCAGCGCGAGGTTATGTGCGCGAAAAAGAGGGATGCGAGTCAGCGCGTGTTCGGGGCCGGGCGAGGCGATGCGGGCAGATCCGCATGGCGCTCGCGCAGGCCGCGCAATTCCTCGGCGCGGTATTTCGCCAGCAGCGCGAACAGCGTCGCGGCGGTTTCCGCGTCGACTTGTCCAGTGCGATTGCCGGGCATGAAGTGACACTGGAACGCGGACAACAGATCGCGCGTGCGCCGATCGAGCGTGCCGCTGGCCTCGTCGCCATAACCGTACGCGGCGAGCGCTTCCTGCAGCAGCAATATCGCCGGCGGGTGCGCGGCGAAATACGCGCGATAGAAATCGACGTCGGCCGCGTCGAACCAGGCGCCGACGCCTGATGCTGCAAGCTGTTGCCACGGAAACGCCGGACCCGGATCGGTCTTGTTTTCCGGCTGGACGTCCGAATGACCGACGACGCGCGTCGCATCGATCTCCGGATGGCGGCGGATTATCCCGCGCGCCAGTTCAATGACCGTGGCGATCTGGTCGGATGGATACGGCGGGTAATCGCAATGCGCCTCGAATTCCCACGGCGAAGTCCCGGCCGGCCGCGGCGGCTCGCGTGAACAATGGGATTCGTACACAATTTCGATGCCGATCGAATCGTCGTTGAGCAGTTCGTGGCCCTGGAAACGGCTCGGGCCGGCATGCCAGGCGCGCCGCGACTCGTCGACGAGACGCAGTACGGTCGGCGTGGGACGACCATGCTCTCCGGCTCTGCTGACCAGATAGTGGGCGCTCACCGGATTTTCGTGCGGCCGCGTCAGCAGGTCGAGGGAACGCTCGAAATTCTCATCGGTGAAATGCAGGACGAGGAAACGCACGCGTCCGTCCTGGTTCGCCGACGGCACGTCCACAGTCGGCGCTGATGCGCAGCCGGCCAGTCCCAGCGCGATCGTCGACAGCACGGTTCGCAGCAACGGCATATCCAGATTCATGTTGTCTCCGCGGTACGACGATCGACGAGCGCGGCAATCTCCCGCGCCAGCGATTCACCGTCAACCGGTTTGCGCAGGAACGCATCCATGCCGGCGGCGAGGCACAGCGATTCCTCGTTTCCGGCCGAGCGCGCGCTGACGCCGATCAGCGGCATGTGCGCGGCGCCGGCCTGCGCTTCACGCGCGCGCAGCATGCGCGCGAGCGAAAGTCCGTCGACGCCGGGCAGGTCCAGGTCGATCAATGCGGCATCGTAGCGCGCCGCATCGAACTCGGTCAGCGCGGCCAGTCCCTGGGCAGCATGTTTCACGCCGTGGCCGTAAAGTTCGAGCTGGCGCGCGATCACCTCCGCAACGGTCGGATCGTCCTCGACGAGCAGGATGCGCAGCGGCCGTGACGAACGCGCCGGCGCTGCAGCGGGATCGAATGACGCCGGGTCGCCAACGGCATCGGCGGCCGCTTCGGGCAGCGGCAGATTCACGCAGAACGTGCTGCCCCTGCCCGGCTCGCTGTCGAGCGAAATTTCGCCGTGCATGCAGGCGACGAGTTCGCGGCAGATCGCCAGCCCGAGCCCGCTGCCGCCATGGCGCCGCGCTTCGTCGGCCTGCTCGAAGCGCCGGAACAGGCGCGCGCGCGTCGCTTCGGCGATGCCGGGTCCGCTGTCGCTCACGCGCAGCTGTGTCGAGCCGCCGGGTCCGCGCGCCAGATCGATCGCGACGGCTCCGTGTGCCGTGAACTTGATCGCGTTGTTGACCAGGTTGAGCAGGATCTGCTTCACGCGCACCGGGTCGCCGCGAACGAATCGCGGCGCATCCGGCGTCACGGTCGTGCGCCACTGAAGTCCCTTGTTGCGCGCCAGCGGCGCGGCAAGCGCCGCCGTTTCAGCGACCAGCGTGTGCAGGTCGAACGGCTCGTCATCGAGTTCCAGCTTGCCGGCTTCGATCCGCGCCAGGTCGAGCGAGTCGTTGACCAGGCGCAGCATCATGCGGCCGGAGGCGAGAATCGTGCGCGCGTAGCCTTGCTGGGTCGAATCGAGCGGCGTGCGCAGCAGCAATTCGGTCATGCCGAGCACGCCGGTCATCGGTGTGCGGATCTCGTGACCCATCGTCGCGAGGAACTTGGTCTTCGCCGCACTCGCCTGCTCGGCGAAGCGGCGCTGCTGCTCGGCGAGCGCGAACGCATAGCGACGTTTTACGCGTTGCCGGTAAACGCGAAAAGCCAGCAGCATGGCCACAACGAGCGCAGCGGCGTATGCGGCGTACGCGAGCGGCGTCGCCCACGGCGGCGGCGCAACGCTCAATTCCAGCGGAGCACCGGGATCGCTCCAGATCGCCGCTGCGCCGGCCGCGCGCACCTGCAACCGATAGTCGCCGGGCGGCAACTGCGAGAATTCCCGTTCGCCCCGGTTGCCACTGTCGATCCAGTCCGGATCCAGTCCCTCCAGGCGCCACTGATAACGGTTCGCCGCCGGATTGGCATAGCTGAGCGCGCGTGCGCTGATGCGCAGGTCGCGGTCATCCCACAGCAGCGCGTTTTTCCGGGCCGCCGCGTCGAGCGGCTGGTCGCGCCCAGCACGGCGGACAGTCAGGCTTTCGAACACCGGCGGCGGCGGCCGCGCGTTCTCCACGATGCGCGATGGCGCGAAAGCGACGATGCCGGCGAGCGTGCCGCCGAATATCGCACCGTCGACCGTCTTGATCAGCGGAAGGCGGTTGAATTCGGAACTTGCCAGGCCGTCGCGACTATCGAAGACCCGGATCGCGTGCGCCGCCGGATCGTAACGCCAGAGTCCGCGTGCACTGCTGACCCAAAGCGCGCCCGCGTCGTCGACCTGCAGCCCGCCAACCGTCAGTGCGGGCCAGCCAGCGGCGGCATCGACGCGCTCGATCAGCGCCAGTGCATCTGCATCGACGCGATAGTGCTCAAGCGCGCCGAGCATGTGCAGCCAGAGCGTCCCGTCGCGGGCGAAAGCGAACGCATACACGCGTTGCGACGGGGCGCCGGCGATCGCGGAGAAGCGCCGGCTTGCTGCATCGAACCGATCCAGACCCGCGCCGCTGGCGACGAGCAGGCTGCCGCGGGAATCGAAGCCGATCTGGTCGACTTCGGCGTTGCGCAGTCCGGCATTGTCCGCGTCGAAGCGCTCCACGCGGCGGGTCGCCGGATCGATGCGATGCAAGGCGCCGGAACTGCCGTACGTGCTGACCCAGACCATTCCCGAGCCGTCTTCGGCAAGGTGATAGACCAGGCCCGGCGCCAGGGCATCGGGCTTCCCGGCATCGACCGGGATATCGACGAAATTTCCACTTTGCAATTCGTATACGCGCAAGCCATGCGCATGACCGATCCACAGTTGTCCGTGCCGGTCCGGAAGCACTGACCACA
>DATIEJ010000174.1:0-4833 GCA_035455825.1 Rhodanobacteraceae bacterium
CTGACGCGCGCATTGCACCTGACGACGACCGAGGAAGCGGCCGACGGCGAACGGCGCGCGTGGGCCAGTGGCACCCGGCTCGCCGGCATCCGCAACGCGCTCGGCGGCGACCTCGAAGCGATCGTCGCCAAAGCGTTGGCCAAGGATCCGGCTCAGCGCTACGTGTCGATGGAAGCTCTCAGCGCGGATCTTGGCGCATACCTCGAAGGGCGACCGGTGCAGGCGCGGCGCGCCGGCATGTTGTATCGGGCACGCCGCTTCGTCACGCGCAATCGCGCCGCTTCGATCGTGGCGGCAATTGCGTTTGTCATGATTGCGACCGGCAGTTGGCTCGCCATCGACCGCTTGCGCGTCGAGCGCGACCGTGCGACCGCGGCATCGACAACATCGCGCGCGACGACCGACTTCCTCGTCGGGCTGTTTGCCGTCGCCGATCCCGGCGAGAACCGCGGCGAGCGCCTGACCGCGAACCAGATTCTCGAACGCGGCGCCCAGCGCCTGCAGGCACATCCGAGCGAGGACGCGTCGGTCGACGCGGCCGTCGCCGTCGAGATCGGCCGCGTATATATGTCGCTCGGCGAAGGCAAGCGCGCGGGCAGCGTGCTGACGACGGCGATCGAACGGCTCGGCCAGGTCGCCGTGGCGCCGGCGTCAGCGGCGCGCCTGTTCGCGATGCGTGGATGGGTCAATTACCTGAGCGCCGACTACGCAGCGGCGGCGAAGGACTACGCGCGTGCGCGCGAACTGACCGCATCGATTCCCGACCCGGCCGAACGGAACCTTCAGGACGGCAGCCTGGACCAGCGCGAGTCGTCGCTGGCGCGGCGCACCGGCGACCTCGAGAAGGCGTCGACGCTCATCCATCAGGCGATCGACAAGCTTACGAAGATTCGTGGCCCGGACGATCCGGCGATGGGCCCGTCTTGGAACGAACTGGGAATCCTCGAGCGCGATCGCGGCGATCACGCGGCTTCGATAGCCGCGTTCCAGCACGCGCTGGTGTTGTATCGCAAGGCGTACGGCGACGTCGACACGCGCACGCTCGGAACCGAAGGCAACCTGGCCGAGGTGCTAGTGCTGAATGACCGCGACGAGGAGGCCGAGCCGCTGCTCGTCAACTCGATCGAGCAGGCGCGCAAACTGCAGGATGGCCCGAGCCGGCTGCTGGCCGGCGCGCTCGACATGCTGTCCGAAGTGCGCATCGATACGAAGCGCTTCGCCGAAGGCGCCGCATTGGCGGCCGAAGCCGACGCGATGTACGCGGCGCTGTACGGCGCACGCCACAACTATCGTGCGTTCGCGCTCGTGCACCTGGGCATGGCGCGCCTCGGCCTCGAGGACGGACCCGGCGCTCGGGCCGCGTTCACCGAAGCGCTCGACCTGCGCCGCGAGGCATTCGGCAACGAGCACAAGGACACGGCCAACTCGCTGTGGAACCTGGGCAACGCGGAAGTCCGGCTCGGCGATCCGGCCACGGGCGAAAAGTATCTGCGCGAGGCGCTGGCGATCCGCATGCGTGTGCTTCCAGCCGGCCACGTTGCGATTCCACGGACACGAACGGACCTGATCAAGGCGCTCGTTGCCCAGCGTCGCGATGAAGAAGCCGCAGCAGAAGTGAGCAAAGCGCAGGCGGAGTTTCTTGCCGCGCACGATACGACGCCCACGGATCGCAAGACACTGGGCGAGCTATCCGCCGCGCTCGCGGGCCATTCGCAGCAGCCAGGTTCGATAGAGGTTCGCTAGACCGGGTCGCAACCTGTGGCAACGTTATGGCTACCTGACCGTGTCTCAAGTGCGAACGGACGTTGCGGTACTATGCGGCCCTGTCCTCACCATCCGCTGATCTGTCCGCATGCGTAGACGCCGTTCGCTTACCAAACGCCTGTTGTCGCTGTTCATTGCGCTGTTGATCGCGCTCCTGCTCGCAGCCTGGTTGCTGACACGCGCGAGCCTGCCGCAACTGACAGGCGAATTCGCCGTACCCGGCATTTCGGGCAAGGTGACGATCGAGCGCGACGCGCTCGGCACAGCCACGATCCGTGCCGGCGACCGCAAGGATGCCGCCTGGGCACTCGGCTTCGTGCACGCGCAGGAACGCTTTTTCGAAATGGACCTGATGCGCCGCGCCGCGGCCGGCGAGCTTTCCGAGCTCGTCGGCGCGGCAGCATTGCCGATGGACAAACAACGACGGCCGTTCCGGATGCGCGCGCGCGCCGCGCAGGCGCTCGCTGCCGCTGCGCCCGAAGAGACTTCCGCGATGGCCGCCTATGCGGCCGGCGTCAACGCCGGTCTGAACGCACTCGGCTCGCGCCCATGGGAATACTGGCTGCTGCGAGCGTCGCCGCGGCCCTGGACTGCCGAAGACAGCGTGCTCGTCATCGACGCGATGTTCTTCGACCTGCACGATACGACCAACGCGCGCGAGCTCGGCTTCGCGAAGATCCGCAGCGCCCTTCCGGAATCGGTATACAAATTCATCTCGGCCGCCGGCGGTCCGTGGGACGCGCCGCTGCTCGGCCCGCCGATGGATTATCCGGCGTTGCCGCCGCCGTCCGACCTCGATCTGACGAAAGTCGATCCGAAACTGCTGCACGTCCCGGCCGATAGGGCGGACAAGCCCGTACCTGGCAGCAACAGCTTCGCTGTCAATGGCGCGCTGACCACGACGCAGTCCGCGCTCGTCGCCAACGACATGCACCTGAATCTGCGCGTGCCGAACATCTGGTTCCGCGCGCGGCTCATGTACCCGAACCTGCGCCGCTCCGGCGAGACGATCGACCTGATCGGCGTCACGCTTCCGGGCGTGCCGACGCTCGTCGCCGGCAGCAATCGGCACGTCGCGTGGGGCTTCACCAACAGCTACGGCGACTGGATGGACTGGGTGCGGGTCAATCTCGACCCCGATGACAAGACGAAGTACAAGAACAAAGCGGGCATGCAGCCGCTGCAGATTTCGCACGAAACGATCAAGGTCCACGGCGCCGCCGACGAGACGATCGACGTGCGCGACACCGAGTGGGGGCCGATCATCGCCGACGATGCCGACGGCACGCCGCTGGCGCTCGCCTGGACCGCGCTGCAGCCTGGCGCGCTGAATCTTGATCTGGCCAAACTCGATGTCGCCGAAACCGTCGACGAAGCGATCGTGACGGCGAACGATGCCGGCATCGCGCCGCAGAACTTCGTCGTCGGCGACCACGCCGGCAATATCGGCTGGACGATTGCCGGCAAGATTCCGCGCCGCGAAGGCGGCTACGATCCGCTGCTGCCGTCGGACTGGAGCCAGGCCGGCGTCGGCTGGAATGGCTGGCTTACGCCGCGGGAATATCCGCACCTGCCAAACCCGGCCTCGCTGCGCCTGTGGACCGCGAACGCGCGCACGCTGGACTTCGAAAGCGTCGATTTCAGGAATCTCGGCGACGGCGGCTTCGACCTTGGCGCGCGCACCCGGCAGATTCGCGACGACTTGAAGGCGAAGGATCATTTTTCTCCGGACGATGCACTCGCGATCCAGCTCGATGACCGCGCCCTGTTCATGCGCACCTGGCACGAGCTGCTCGTCAAGACGCTCGCAGCGGCCGGCGACGCTGCAGCGCTCGCGGACATGAAAAAATACGCGGCCGACTGGGACGAACGCGCCGATCCGGCGTCGGTCGGCTATCGCCTGGCACGCAGCTTCCGGACCGAAGTCAGCGACACGATACTCGACGGCTTCGCCGCCGCCGTCCGCGCGAAGTTCGCCGACTTCAAGATGCCGCATCTGGGGCAAGCCGAGGTGCTGGTCGACGCGATCCTGTTGAAACGCCCCGACCACCTGCTGCCTCCGGGCTATGCGACCTGGGACGACCTGCTGCAGAAATGCGCCGAGCGCGTGGCGAAGAAACTCGGCGACATGCCCGGCGGGATTGCCGCGCGCACGTGGGGCGAATCGAACACCGCGGCCATCAAGCATCCACTGAGCGGCGCCCTGCCCGGACTCGGCTGGCTGCTCGACATGCCGGCCGACCAACTGGCCGGCGACAGCAACATGCCGCGCGTCGCAGCATCGGGCTTCGGCGCATCGGAGCGCTTCGCGGTCGAACCAGGTCACGAGGAGTACGGCTACTTCCACATGCCGGCCGGCCAGAGCGACAACCCGTTGTCGCCGTTCTACGGCGCCGGGCACGCCGACTGGGTCAAGGGCCGCGCGACGCCGTTCCTGCCGGGTGAGGCAAAGTATACTTTGACGTTGAAGCCGCGGTGAGGGCTGAGGGCTGAGGGCTGAGGGCTGAGCGCTGAGGGCTGAGCGTCGCAGATTCTGACGTAGCTGCACGGAGCACAGCGATGCTCTGCACGCACAGAATGGCGCCGGGCTTCACTTCTTCAGTGTCGTAGGATGCGGTGAACGCAGTGAACCGCATCGTTCGCGATCGATGCGGTGCGCCTTCGGCTTACCGCATCCTACGTGCTTTGACGTTGAAGCCGCGGTGAGGGCTGAGGGCTGAGGGCTGAGGGCTGAGGGCTGAGCGTCGCAGATTCTGACGTAGCTGCACGGAGCGCAGCGATGCCCTGCACGTACAGAATGGCGCTGGGCTTCCCTTCTTCAGTTTCGTAGGATGCGGTGAACGCAGTGAACCGCATCGTTCGCGATCGATGCGGTTCGCCTTCGGCTTACCGCATCCTACGTGCTTTGACGTTGAAGCCGCGGTGAGGGCTGAGGGCTGAGGGCTGAGCGCTGAGGGCTGAGGGCTGAGCGTCGCAGATTCTGACGCAGCTGCACGGAGCACAGCGATGCTCTGCACGCACAGAATGGCGCCGGGCTTCACTTCTTCAGTGTCGTAGGATGCGGTGAAC
>DATIEJ010000175.1:0-5128 GCA_035455825.1 Rhodanobacteraceae bacterium
TTGACTGCGTTGATCGACATCAGCGCGGCGGCCAGTTCGCCGTCGAGCTTGCCGTAGATCGGCTCGCCCCAGCCCGGCGGCACGTTTTCGGCAACCACGTTGACGCGTGCGCCGACGGAATCCCCGGACTTGCGCAGCGCCATGATGTAGCTTTCGAGCTCCGGCACCATCGCCGCGTCCGGCCAGAAGAACGGATTGTCCTCGACCGCGTTCAAGTCGAACGCGCGCGGACTCAGCGATCCGAGCTGGGCCAGCCAGCCGCGCACGCTGATGTGGAATTTTTCCAGAAGATACTTCTTGGCGACGACGCCGGCCGCTACGCGCATCGTCGTCTCGCGCGCGGACGAACGGCCGCCGCCGCGCGGATCGCGGATCCCGTACTTCTGCCAATAGGTGTAGTCGGCGTGGCCGGGCCGGAACGTGCTGGCAATGTCGGCGTAATCCTTGGACTTCGCGTCGACGTTGCGGATCAACAGCGCAATCGGCGTTCCGGTCGTGCGGCCCTCGTACATGCCGGACAGGATTTCAACCTCGTCGTCCTCATGCCGCTGCGACGTGTAGCGCGAGCGTCCGGTCGCGCGCCGCTCGAGATCGCGGCGGAAATCTTCGGGCGCCAGCGCCAGTCCCGGCGGGCAGCCGTCGATCACGCAGCCGATCGCCGGCCCGTGGCTTTCGCCGAACGTCGTGACGGTGAAGATTTTTCCGAACGAATTACTCGACACGTAGCGGATGCCTCAAAAAAAATCAAAAGATTCACCACGAAGGCACGAAGATCACGAAGAACGGCAAGAACTGAAAAAGGATACAAAGCAGAGCCAACGAATGTAACGATAGGCGGCCCTTCCGCCGCCGGATTCAGGGCTTTTTGCCTGCTGTTCTTCTTCGTGGCTTTTCCTTCGTGTCCTTCGCGGCTTCGTGGTGATCTTTTGATCTTGACGTTTGACTTTCCGAGCTGATGCGGCCGGACGCGGCGGCGCGGATCGACGCGGCGTGCTTTACGAGCTCACTGCGCTCGATCGCGAAGACGCCCATCTGGCCGACCTCGAACTCGATCCAGTTCAGCGGCAGTTTCGGCAGCAGGTTGACCAGCGCGCGTTCACTTTCGCCGACCTCGACGATCAGCCAGCCGTTCGCGCTCAGGTGGGCCGGTGCATCGGCAAGGATGCGCAGCGCGAAATCCAGGCCGTCGTCGCCCGCCTTCAGGCCGAGCGACGGCTCATGGGCGTATTCGGCCGGCAGAGCGGCGAATTCCTGCTCGGTCACGTAGGGCGGATTGCTGACGACCAGGTCGTAGACCTCGCCTTTCAACCCGGCGAACAGGTCGGACTTCAACGCGCGCACGCGCTCTTCGACATTCTGGAATTGTATATTTTCGCGAGCAAGGGCCAGGGCGTCGTCGCTGATGTCGGCCAGATCGACGCGCCAGTCCGGATTGTGCACGGCCATCGCGATGCCGATGCAGCCCGACCCGGTGCACAGGTCGAGCGCGCGGCCGACCGCGAGACCGTCGAGCCATGGCGAAAAACCGTTCTGGATCGACTCGGCGATCGGCGATCGCGGCACGAGCGCGCGCGCGTCGGACTTGAATTTCAGGCCCGCGAACCAGGCCTCGCCGGTGAGGTAGGCAACCGGCTTGCGCTCGCGCACGCGCCGTTCGATCAGCGCCAGCACGCGCTTTTTTTCCGCCGCCGTCAGCCGCGCCGCGCCGTAGGCCGGCGGCAGGTCGTGCGGCAGGTGCAGGCTGTGCAGCACCAGGTGCGACGCCTCGTCGAGCGGACTGTCGTAGCTGTGGCCGAACGTAAGGCCGGCACCGGCGAAGCGGCTCGCGCCGTAGCGGATCAGATCGATGATGGAAGCAAGTTCAGCGGTCACGTGGTCATCGCGGGCCTGTTGACAGGCACAAGTATAGGCGAATGCGAACGCTATAATGGCCGGATGAGTCTTTCCTCCCCGGCTTCGCACCGCTCGTTCGTCTGGATCATTCTCGTCGCAGCGCTGGCCGCTGGCGCCGGGCTGTGGTTCGGCAACCGGCAATTCGGCCGCGTCGATCGCCCCGGGCTCGCAAACGCGGTCCTTTATCCACAACCGCGCGAACTGCCGGATTTCCGGTTGGCCCAGGCCAACGGCGCAGCGCTGACGCTGGCCGACTGGAAGGGACGCTGGAACGTCGCTTACTTCGGCTACGCCAGTTGCCCGGACGTCTGCCCGACGACGCTGTCCGTGTTCAAGCAGGTCTGGAAAGCACTCGATGAGCGCGGCCTGCGCGACCGCGTGCGCATCAATTTCATCTCGGTCGATCCGCAACGCGACACACCGGAGACCCTCGGCAAGTACGTGGCGTTTTTCAGTCCGGACTTCGTCGCCGCGACCGGCGATGACGAGCAACTGACTCGCCTGACGCGCGCGCTCGGATTGCTCTATTCACGCTCGACCGGCCCGAATGGCGAGATCCAGGTCGACCACAGCGGCTCGGCCGTGATCATCGACCCGCAGGGCAGGCTTGTCGGCATGTTTCGCCCGCCATTCAAAGCCACCGACGTCACCAACGATCTCGCCACGCTTGCCGGCTCGGGGAACTGAACGATGCGCCCTGCCGTGATGCTCCAATACCTGCTGCCGCATCGCGCCTTGTCGCGGCTGGTGTACTGGGCGACGCGCTGGACCTGGCGGCCGTGGAAGGACTTCCTGATCTCGCGCATCGTCAGCGCCTATCGCGTGGACATGGAACAGGCGGTCGTCACCGATCCGTGCGCCTATCCGACGTTCAATGCGTTCTTCACGCGCGCACTCAAGCCGGGCGCGCGACCGCTGCCAGCGGAGCCGCGGGCGCTGGCCTGCCCGGCGGACGGCAAGATCAGCCAGCTGGGCGCAATTACCGGAGACCGCATTTTCCAGGCCAAGGGTTTCGATTTCAGCGTGGCTGAGCTGCTGGCCGACGGGCCCGATGCGCAAACGTATACGGATGGAAGTTTTATCACTGTATACCTTTCGCCGCGCGACTATCACCGCGTGCACATGCCGCTGGCCGGCACGCTGCGCGAAACGGTGCACATCCCCGGGCGCCTGTTCAGTGTCGCCCCCTTCAGCGTCAACGCCGTGCCGCGCCTGTTCGCGCGCAACGAGCGCCTGGTCTGTCACTTCGACGGCGATGAGGGCCCGTTCGTGGTCGTGCTCGTCGGCGCCATGCTGGTTTCGAGCGTCGAGACGGTCTGGAGCGGTCTCGAGATCCCGCCCTACGCCAGTGCCGTCACGCGCAAGGACTGGCGCGGCCGCGCAATCCGCCTCGAACGCGGCGCGGAAATGGGCCGTTTCAACATGGGCTCCACGGTCATCCTTGCCTTGCCCGCCGGCCGCGCCACCTGGGACGAGCGCCTTGCCGCGGAGACCCCGGTGCAGGTTGGCAACCCCATCGGCCGCCTGACGCACTGACCGGCCGTTTCGCGGTTTTACCCTGAGTCTTCTGCGTATCTTGATGAAATTGCGTGCAATTTCGGTTAGGATTTGCAAGAATGTGACGCAAATGGTCAAATTGTGACGCAGTACGTACACCGACGCGCGGGCGAACCGGTAATATCGCCAGCGTCGGGTAAGTGCAATCCCGCACGGCAAGTGAATTTCAAGGATCCGCAAATGCGCATTGTCAGCCGTCTGATCGCCCTGAGCCGCTCGATACAGCTCAACCGGCAGTTCCGCGAAATCCAGCGAGAGATCGATTCGCTGCCGCTGGCAACCCGGCGCCAGCTGGCCGCTCTTGCGGTCAAGGAATTTTCCAGCGCGTCGCAATGCGAATTTCCGCACCTGTACGGCACGCCCGGCGAAACCCAGGGGATCGAGGCGGCCTGGGGCAAGGGCGCCGAAGTCGGGTTCACGCGCGTTCGTTCCGACAACCCTCACGTCAAGCTGCGCGGCATCGCGCTGTGGCTGACGGTTGCCTACTTCGAGACCAAGGATTCGCAATACGGCGAAGCGCAGAACCTTCACCGCCAGCTGATGCGCACGCTGCGCGTGCTGCGCGAATACGCGCCAGCCACCACGGCCCAGGATCGCTGGACCGCCGAGATCGGCCGCGCCGTCGCCTAATTCCGTTTTACGTCAGGTCCTTGAAAGCGCCGCTAACGCGGCGCTTTTTTTTACCGCCATGGATGGCGGGTACGCCGGAAATGCAGGAGCATTTTCCGGCGCGTGCCTGAATGGCACCACAGGTCTAAACGAGGAGCACTCTCCGGCTCCCGGAAATGCACGAGCATTTTCCGGCTGAGGTCCGGATGGCTCCAGGTACGGAGTTTCGTTCATCCCCGCCCGTCATTCCCGCGAACACGGGAATTCATGTTGATCTTGCTCGGAAGAACAGCAAATGGATTCCCGCTTTCGCGGGAATGACGACTCCCTCAAATTCGGGGTTTCCCTACAGCATCTCCGAAGCATAGTCCGCCAGGCGCGAGCGCTCGCCGCGGCGCAGGGTGACGTGCGCCGAGTGCTGCCAGGCCGCGAACCGGTCGACCGCATAGGTCAGGCCCGACGTCGTTTCGGTCAGGTACGGGGTGTCGATCTGCTCGACGTTGCCGAGGCAGATCATCTTGCTGCCCGGTCCGGCGCGCGTGAGCAGCGTCTTCATCTGCTTCGGCGTCAGGTTCTGCGCTTCGTCGAGGATCAGCCAGCGACTGAGGAACGTGCGCCCGCGCATGAAATTCATCGAGCGGATCTTGATCCGGCTTGCGAGCAGGTCGTTGGTTGCCGCGCGGCCCCAGGATCCGCCGGTCTGGTTGTGCGTCAGCACCTCGAGGTTGTCGGTCAGCGCGCCCATCCACGGCGTCATCTTTTCCTCTTCCGTGCCGGGCAGGAAGCCGATGTCTTCGCCGACCGAGACCGTGGCGCGGGTCATGATGATCTCCCGGTAGCGCTGCTGGTCCATCACCTGGGCCAGTCCGGCGGCCAGCGCCAGCAGGGTCTTGCCGGTGCCGGCCGCGCCGAGCAGGGTGACGAAGTCCACCTCGGGATCGAGCAGCAGGTTCAGCGCGAAGTTCTGCTCGCGGTTCTTGGCGTGGATGCCCCAGACCGGGGTCTTGCCCTGGCGGTAGTCGCGGGTCAGTTCCAGCAGCGCGCCACGGTCGTCGATGCCGCGCACCAG
>DATIEJ010000176.1:0-2878 GCA_035455825.1 Rhodanobacteraceae bacterium
CCGGCCCTGGCGCACGAGATTGTTGAGAACGCGTCGCGTGCGGTCTTCCGCCTGGCGAACGCTGCGCGCCAGATCGCGGACCCATGGCGGATCGAAACGTCCGGCGGCAATCAAGGGCAGCAGTTCCCGCGCCAGCGCTTCATCGGCTTCCGAGAGAGTCAGCGCGTGTCCGGGCAAATGCAGCCACGACGCATTGCGCTGCACGCTGCCGGCGCGCGTGAGTTCGCCGATCAGCGCACGCCAAAGCGCGTCCGGCAATTCCGGCACGGCGATTCGCCGCAACCGCGCGCTGTCAGGGCCGGGTTCGTCGGGACTGTGCGAATGGAATTCGCCGAGCGCTCCCACAACGCGTTCGCGCAGCGCCTGCCAGTGCGAGCGAAGGATCACGACATGGTCGCCGCCATCGAGCGCGCAATCGACGACGACGGCGTCGGACGGAAGCGTCAGGCGTTCGCACGGCACGCCGGTCAAGCGCGTCAGTTCGGAGGTGCGTGCTCCATGCGGCGCGTGCTGCAGCAGCGGCGCGATGTTCCCATCCGCAAGCAGGCTTTCGATCGAGGACAGGTAAGCCAGGCGCTGCGGCGAGCGCCGCTTGCGCGACGGTGCGTACGGATCGAGCACGACGCCGCCGCCGACCGTGCGCGTGGCCTGGGCGTTGCGGACGATGAAGCGGTCCCCCGGCACGGCGCAGATCGGAGCGGCGAACACGAACTGCACGCGTGCGGATTGCCCGGGCATGAAGTCTTCGCCGTCGAGCGGCACGACATTCGTAATGCTGTGGGCAGTGCCGATGTGGACGTGCAATGGAGACCACTGGCTCAGGCGAATGTCCGCGTCGTCGAGCAGCTCCAGGCGCACATCGATGCGCTGGCTCGGAGCGAGCAGCCGCGGATCGGCAATCCAGTCGCCGCGTTGGACGTCCTGCGTTGCGACGCCGGCAAGATTCAGCGCGCAACGCTGGCCGGCACGGCCGCTTTCCGCCGGACGGTTCTGGGCGTGGATGCTGCGCACGCGCACGGGCTTTCCGCCCGGCATCAGCATCAGCGCGTCACCGGAACCGACTTTCCCGGAAAATACCGTGCCCGTGACCATCGTGCCGTGACCTGGCAACGTGAACACGCGGTCGACCGCGAGACGAAACAACCCGTCATCGCGGCGCAGCGGCATCGTTGCGGCCGCCGCGTGCAAGTGGTCGCGCAGTGCGGCGACACGCTCGTCGCCGGCCTGCCTGGCATCGATCGGAAAGATTGGCGCATCGCGCAGAACCGTCGCTGCCACGGCCGCTGCGATTTCGGCCTGCACGTCGCGCAGCCGCGTCGGATCGACGCGATCGGCCTTGGTCAGCGCGATCGCTCCGCGCGTGATGCCGAGCAAACCGAGGATCGCCAGATGCTCGCGCGTCTGCGGCATCACGCCGTCGTCGGCAGCGACGACGAGCAGGGCGAAGTCGATGCCGCTGGCGCCCGCCACCATCGTGTGGACCAGCCGTTCGTGGCCCGGCACGTCGACGAACCCGAGCATATCGTCGCCGGCCAACCCTTCGTGGCGGATTGCGGCGGCTTCGATCGGAACGTATGCGTAGCCAAGCTCGATCGAAATTCCGCGCGCCTTCTCTTCCTTCAGGCGGTCGGTATCGACGCCGGTCAGCGCCCGCACCAGCGTCGTCTTGCCGTGATCGATATGCCCCGCGGTGCCGACGATCACGGATAGCGCCTATGCCGAACCGTTCACTGCTTCCCGCAACTCGCTGCATTGGTCGACGAACGCTGCCTCGTCGGATTCGTCGAGACAGCGCAGGTCGAGCCACAGCGTCTGCTCTGCGATGCGTCCGATGACCGGGCGCGGCAGCGCGCGCAACGCCGCATCGAGCTTGTCCAATCCGCGCGATCGCTTGCCCTGGGACTTGGCTGCACGGATCGCAAGGCCGTGGCTCGGCAGCTGGTCGACCGGCAGGGCGCCACTGCCGATCTGGCTGAACATCGGCGCATCGGTCACGACAAAGGCCGGGCCGACGGCCTGCTGCACGACCTGCTGCAGGCGGATGCTTTGCACCTGCATGGACAACGCAGCACGCGTGAGCAGCCGTAGCGTCGGCAAGCGTTCGAGCAGGAACTCCGGCGACTTGTACAGTTGCAGCACCGGTTCCAGCGCAGCCAGGGTCAGCTTGCCGACTCGCAGCGCACGCTTGAGCGGATTCTTCTTGAGCTTGCGGACGAGATCAGCCCGGCCGACGATGATGCCAGCCTGCGGCCCGCCGAGCAGCTTGTCGGCACTGAACGAAACCAGGTCTGCGCCGGCAGCGATCGTCTCGAGAACCGTGGGTTCCTTCGGCAAATCCCACTGGCTCAAGTCGGTCAGCGTACCGCTGCCCAGATCGACCGCGAGCGGCACGTTGCGGTCGCGGCCGATGCCGGCCAATTCACCGACGTCGACGCTGCTGACAAATCCGCTGATCGCGTAATTGCTCGTGTGCACCTTCATCAACAACGCCGTTCGCGCGCCGATTGCGTCAGCGTAGTCGCCCGGGTGCGTGCGATTGGTCGTGCCGACCTCGACGAGCCTGGCGCCGGCGCGCTGCATGATGTCGGGAATGCGAAACGCACCGCCGATCTCGATCAGCTCGCCGCGCGAGACGATGACGTCGCGCCGATTCGCCAGCGTGTTGAGCAGCAGCAGGACCGCCGCGGCATTGTTGTTGACGACGGTCGCGGCTTCGGCGCCGGTCAAGTCGCACAACAGTCCCTCGACCAGGTCGTCGCGATCGCCGCGCTCGCCCGAGTCGAGGTCAAACTCTAGGTTGACCGGTTTCGACAGCGCGCGCATGACGGACTGCACGGCTTCGTCGGGCAGCAGCGCGCGGCCAAAATTCGTGTGCAGC
>DATIEJ010000177.1:0-20099 GCA_035455825.1 Rhodanobacteraceae bacterium
CCGTTACGTCGCGTGCACCGGCGACGTGGACGTGCTCGGCGAGCGCAGCGTCTTCCTCGAAGGCCGCCTGGTCGGCGATGGCGAGGATTCGTACTACGATTTGCCCGTGCAATCGACCGAGAGTGCCGATCTTTACGGCCATTGCGTGCGCGCGATACGCCATGGCCTGCGCTTCGGCAAGCACGGCCTTCCGCTGATGGGATCGGGCGACTGGAACGACGGCATGAACAACGTCGGCATCCACGGCGCGGGTGAGAGCGTTTGGCTGGGATTTTTCCTGTATCACGTGCTGACACGTTTCGCCGGGCTGGCGACGCTGCGCGACGATCCGGCGTTCGCCGAATATTGCCGCGGCGAGGCAGCCACGCTGCGCGCGCAGATCGAACGCAATGCCTGGGACGGCGACTGGTATCGGCGCGCGTACTTCGACGACGGCACGCCGCTCGGCACGTCGACCGGCAGCGAATGCCAGATCGACTCGATCGCGCAGAGCTGGTCGGTATTGTCCGAAGCCGGCGACCCGGCACGCGCGCGCGCCGCGATGAATTCGCTCGATCGGCGCCTGGTCGACCGCGACAAGGCGCTGATCAGGCTGCTCGATCCGCCGTTCGACAAGTCGCATCTCGATCCGGGTTACATCAAGGGCTATCTGCCGGGCGTGCGTGAAAACGGTGGCCAATATACGCATGCCGCGATCTGGGCATCGATGGCGTTCGCCGCCCTCGGCGACGCCGAACGCGCCTGCGAGCTGCTCGGCATGATCAACCCGGTCAATCACTCGCTGTCGGAAGACGCGATGAACATCTACAAGGTGGAACCCTATGTCGCGACCGCAGACGTGTACGCCGAACCACCGCATGTCGGCCGCGGCGGCTGGAGCTGGTACACCGGTTCGGCCGGCTGGCTCTATCGCCTGATTGCCGAATCGATACTCGGACTGCAACTCGAGGGCGACGTCTTGCGCATCACACCCTGCATTCCGCGAAGCTGGGACGGTTTCTCCGTCACGTATCGCTATCGCGAGACGACCTACGAGATCGCCGTCACACAGATCACGTCGGCGACTTCGTCTTCACGCCTGCTGCTTGATGGCGAGGAACTCACGGGCCAGACCGTTCCGCTGGCCAATGACGGCATCACGCACGCGGTCAGCCTGACCCTGTCCCGCGCCTAGCGTCGTTTGCGGTCGCCATTTTCCCGCACTCGCCCTTGCGGCGACCCGGCACGCGCGCGCGATCGTGAACGAAGACCCAACCGGCACGGCGGAGTCGGCCAAGTGTGTTCGATGGCGCACATACAACGTGCGCGTCACAGCCGATCATGCGCTTCGTCAATCGACTACCCGGCCGACTGTCAATCGACTGTCGAGGGCAGACTCGCTCGTCGAGTGTCACGGCAAGCACCGCGACACCAACAAAACCTTCCCATTGCCTCGGCAATCTCACGCCATCATCGTGATGGCGCGGCATGGGTGTGAAACCTTTTAACGGAGAAGCCCATGACAACCACAAAGAATCTGCTGAGCGCCCTGATCGCCGTCTCCGCCGTCGCGCTGTATCCCGGCGCGGCCCGCGCGGAAAAGTCCGCCGACCTGGATTGCAAGCTGCAGTTCAACCTGTCGACGTGGTCGGCGATCTACAAGCATTCCGAAGGCAGCGGCGTAATCACCTGCGAAGACGGCAAGTCGATGCGCGTCAGCATCGTCGCCAAGGGCGTCGGCCTGACGGTCGGCAAGTCGCATGTCGATGGCGGCACGGGCCGCTTCTCCGACGTTCACCAGCTGACCGACGTATTCGGTTCCTATGCCCAGGCTGAAGCGCATGCCGGCGTCGTCAAGTCCGGTACCGCCCAGGTGCTGACCAAGGGCGAAGTCTCGCTCGCGCTCGCCGGCAAGGGCGAAGGCGTCGATCTCGGCATCGACATCGGCGAAATGACTCTGACGCGCGCCAGGTAAGGGCGCAATCCGGAGGCCGCCGAGCCGATGTATCGGCGCGGTGCTGCTCCGCAACGCTGCAAGTGACCACTTAAACCAAAGGACAACCCATGAATATCAAACGCAACCTCCTCACGGCCGCCGTGCTGGCGATCGGATTTGCCGGCGCCATGCCGGCGATGGCCGATAGCGACACCACGGTGACGACGGTAACCAAGACGACCGGTCATCATTACGTCTATTACGCCGATCACCAGATCTATTACGCGCCGGAAACCAAAACGTACTATTGGGAAAACGACGGCGCCTGGAAGTCGGGTACGGAATTGCCGAGCGATCGCCGGACCTACGTCACGACCGGTGGCGGCGTGAAGCTGGAGCTGAATACGGCCCAGCCGTACGAGCGCCACGAATGGGTCGTCAAGCACTACAAGGACAAGCACGACGGCGACGAAATGCGTGAACGCGACGACGATTGACGTCCGCGCACGGAAGCATTTGAGAGCGGCACCATCTCGGGTTGAATGATTCAACCTTGCGCTGGAAACGAGGGCGGACCGGGTTATCGAAAAGATAATTCGGGCCGCCCTTCTTCGTTGGCGGCCCTCGATGCCGCGACACGCGGTCGTTCTCCGACAAATCGATAGCCGCGAACGCGATGAAACCGCGGTCACGCAATCGTGCAGGAATAGCTCCGCGTCAGCGGCTTGGCGTGCGCATCAACACGAATTCCTCCGCGGCGGTCGGATGCACGGCCATGGTCGCGTCGAAGTCGCGCTTGCGCGCGCCCATCGTGACGGCGACCGCCAGGCTTTGCACGATCTCCGGAGCGTCGTTGCCGATCATGTGCAGCCCGAGGACGCGCTCGGTTCCGGCGTCGATTACGAGTTTCATGTAGCTGCGCTCGTTGCGTCCGGAGACGAGGTTTTTCAATGGACGGAAGTCGGCTTCGAATATCTCGATGCGGTGCCCGCGCTGCAGCGCCTTGTCCTCGGTCAGACCGATCTGTCCAATCGGGGGGTGCGAGAAGACCGCGCTGGCGAGCAGGTCGTGATCGACAGCGCGCGGCGTGCCGCCAAATTCCGTGTCGACGAAGGCGCGCCCTTCGGCGATTGCCACCGGCGTCAGGTTGACGCGGTCGGTGACGTCGCCGACCGCAAAGATCGAAGGCACGTTGCTGCGCGACCATTGGTCCACGCGCACGGCGCCGGTCGGTTGCAACGCGACTCCAGCCTGCTCGAGCCCGAGGTTGGCGCTGTTCGGCGCGCGCCCGAGGGCATTGAGCACGAGGTCGGCGTGCAGGACACGGCCATCGACGCCGTGGCAAACGAATTCCTCGCCGACTCTTTCAATCCTGGCCGCCTGGAAGCCGGCCTGCTGGACGATGCCGCGCTCGCGCATCGCCGCGCCAAGGCGCCGACGCACATCCGCATCGAATCCGCGCAGCGGCGCGTCGGCGCGGTAGGCCAGCGTCACCGCGCTGCCGAAGCCGCGAAAGATGCCCGCGAACTCGACCGCGATATAGCCGGAACCGAGCACGAGCAATCGCGCCGGCGTAGCGGTCAGGTCGAGCATCTCGTTCGACGTCGCCGCAAGCTCGATGCCCGGAATGTCGGGCCGGCTTGGCGCGCCGCCGGTTGCGATCAACAGGCGCTCGGCCGACAGTCGTTCGCCGTCGATCAGGATCGAGTGCGCATCCTCCACGGTCGCGCGCCCGGCGATGAACCTCACGCCGGACTCGGCCAGCATCTTGCGGTACACAGCTTCGATGCGAGCGATCTCGGCATCCTTGGCAGCGGTAAGGCGCGCCAGGTCGAAGCAAGGCTCGGTCACCTGCCAGCCGTAGCCGGCGGCGTCGGTGAAGGCATCGCAGAACTGCGCCGCGAACATGAATATCTTTTTCGGCACGCAACCGCGAATGACGCAGGTGCCACCGACCCGATCGGCTTCGCAGATCGCGACGCGCGCTCCCTTGGAGGCGGCATAGCGGCTCGCGGCCACGCCGCCGGAGCCGGCGCCGATGGTGATCAGGTCGAAATCATGGCTGGACATGCAAGCGCACCGGATGGTTGCCGCGGACTATCGCTCTATTCGCCGGCGAGAGCATGCAGCAGGCCGGGGCAACGGACAAGCGGCGGGCGCGCCGTGCGTGTTGACGGCCACGCGGCCAAGAGCAGTGAGGACATGGGCGCGCACAGGCCACATTGGCAACTGGTAACCCGGACAGATGGCTCAGCTCGTGCCTGCGAGCGCGTCGTCGACTATCGTTTGCGCTTCCTCGAGGATGCTGCGCAAGTGATCCCCGCCGCGAAAAGTCTCGGCGTAGATCTTGTAGATATCTTCCGTGCCGGATGGACGCGCCGCGAACCAGCTGTTTGCGGTAACGATCTTGATGCCACCGATCGGCGCATCGTTGGCGGGAGCACGGTCGAGCACGCTGTCGATTTTTTCACCAGCCAGTTGCGTGATGCGAATCTGCTGGCGCGAGAGCTTTGCCAACCGCTGCTTCTGCACTGCCGTCGCAGGCGCTTCGACGCGATCCGCCGCGGGTTCACCGAGTTCGCGCGTCAAGTCGCGATAGAGCTCTCCGGGATCGCGCTTGCAGCGCGCGGTGATCTCCGCGGACAGAAGCGCCGACACGATGCCATCCTTGTCGGTGGTCCAGGCTGTGCCATCGATGCGCGCGAACGATGCGCCGGCGCTTTCCTCGCAGCCGAAAGCCAGCGAGCCGTCCAACAGGCCATCGACAAACCACTTGAAGCCGACCGGCGCCTCGTACAAGCCGCGCCCAAGACTTCCCGCGACGCGGTCGATCAACGCCGTGCTTACCAGGGTCTTGCCGACCGAGGCAGCATTGTTCCATTGTGGACGATGGCGAAACAGGTAGTCGATCGCCACGGACAGATAATGGTTCGCGGGCAATAGTCCGGCGCTGCGCGTGACGATTCCGTGGCGGTCGTGATCGGTATCGCAGGCGAAAGAGACGTCGTAGCGGTCGCGCAGGCCAATCAGGCGCTGCATCGCGAATGCAGACGACGGATCCATGCGAATCCGGCCGTCCCAGTCCAGGGTCATGAATCCGAACCTGGCATCGACGTCTTCACTGACGACGGCGAGGTCGAGCTTGTAACGCTCGGCGATCGGCGCCCAGTAGCGCACCCCGGCGCCGCCCAGCGGATCGACCGCCATGCGGATTCCGGCGCTGCGAATCGCCTCGAAATCGATGACACTGCCGAGGTCGGCGACGTAGGCGTGCAGAAAGTCGTGCTCGTGCGTCGTCGCGGCGCGGCGGGCGCGCGCGAACGGCGTGCGCCGCACGTCCGCAACGCGGCCTTCGAGCAACAGGTTGGCGCGCGCCTCGATCCATCCGGTGACTTGCGTATCGGCCGGGCCGCCGTTCGGCGGGTTGTACTTGAAGCCGCCGCTCTCGGGCGGGTTGTGCGACGGCGTGATGACGATGCCGTCGGCAAGTCCCGAGCTGCGCCCGCGGTTGTAGACCAGAATCGCGTGCGAGATTGCCGGCGTCGGCGTGAAGTTGTCGTCCGCGGCGATCATCGTTTCGACGCCGTTCGCGGCCAGCACCTCCAACGCGCTTTCGAAAGCCGGCCGTGAAAGCGCGTGCGTGTCGATGCCGATGTACAACGGCCCGTCGAAGCCCTGGCGCTTGCGGAAGTCGCAGATGGCCTGGGTGATGGCCAGCACATGCCATTCGTTGAACGTGCGATCGAACGAACTGCCGCGATGCCCGGATGTGCCGAACGCCACGCGCTGTGCCGGCTCGGCTGGATCGGGACGCAGATCCGCATAAGCGGCGACCAGCGCAGGCACGTCGACCAGCAGCGACTTCGGCGCGGGCTTGCCGGCAAGCGGATTGATCGCCGTGCTCATGCGCGCGTTTCCGGCATTCTCCGCGCGCGCAACGATACCCGCTCCAGCGTTCCCGCACGGCTCACTGGCGCGCGCCCGCCATCGGCGTCACACAACTTTCCTGAGCGGCTCCTTCGCGGGCTCGCCCTTCTTGCCGAGCTCCATGAGCAAAGTGCTGAGATCTTCGGCATGCTCTTCTTCCGAGGCCAGAATCGATTCGATCATGCGACGCGTGGTTGGATCGTCGTTACCGAGGTAGACGATGATATCGCGGTAGCTGTCGATAGCGATGCGCTCGGCAACCAGGTCTTCTTCGAGCATCTCGACGAGATCCTTGCCTTCGACGTAGTCGGCGTGGCTGCGCGCCAGCAGGGTGTTCGGCGACAGATCCGGCGCACCACCGAGTTGCACGATGCGCATTGCCAGCTGGTCGGCATGCCCCTGCTCCTCGTTCGCGTGCTCGAGGAATTCCGCCGCGACGCTCTTGGCGTGAATGCCCGAAGCCATGTAGTAGTGGCGCTTGTAACGCAGCACGCAGACGATTTCAGTCGCCAGTGCGTCGTTGAGAATCTTGATGACGGCGCCGCGGTCGGCCCGATAACCTTCGGTGACGGAGCCCTGGTCAAGATGCGACCGGGCATGCGCGCGGATCGACTCGATGTCGCTGACGAATTCTTTCTTGGTTGCCATGCAGAACTCCTTGATTCGTGGTCGGAACGGCAGGCGAAGACGGCTCGCAGACAGCGGGGCGCTGGATGCGCCGCGCGTCATACCGGTCAGCTAGCCTGCTGGTTCGCCAGTTCGAGCTTGCTCATTGCCGCCTTGACGGTTTCGTCATGGACGGAATGCGCGAGCTGCTCGCACGCTGACTTTGCATCGGCTGGCTGCGTCTTGCACTTCTCGATCGCGATCGACAGATCGCCATCGGCGGCGGCGATCGAAACGTCGTAGTCGGCCTTCGCCTGTTCCTTCGACTGCTTCGCGGCCGCCTTGTTCACTTCGCGGTTTGCTTCCGCATGCGCGTCGGCTACTTTTGCGCTGCCGTCCTGCTGGGCTTTTGCCAGGTCGCGGTTTGCGGCATCCACGGCCGGCTGCGCATCCTGGCGCGCCTTCGCCACATCCGCGGCGCGATCATGCGCCGCCTTGTCGACGCTTTCCTGCGTGGACTTGCCGCACGCGGCGAGCGCGACGACCAGACTGGCGACCAGAATCTTCGATGCAATATTCATGAGCTGTACCTCTGTGGATGCGATGGATGGGTCATCGAAGCTTGCAGCGGGAGCGACGGCGACTCATCAGCCGTCGGCTGCGCAGCTTGCTGCGCATGGCGGGGCGCAGCATTGCAATCGATTGCAGCGCGGCGCTACCTAATCAGCCTACCGAATGGACCGTCGCGGGTCTGTACGTCAGCGCACCTATGGACAGGGCGCGCCTTGGGCCAACGCCGCTTTGCCGGGGTCGAGTCCGGGCAGGCGATCCCGATCGGGTGTCGCGGTCCGCTAATGCTGTCTGCCACCGGGGCCAAGGATGCGGTCGTACAGCTCGTTCGCTGCGACGTAGCAACCGCACGAGCGCGCTTCCAGGCCCTGGCGGTCGAGGATCGTGATCTCGCCTCGGCGATAGCGGATCAACGACTGCCTTTGCAGGGACGCCGCCGCCTTCGTGACACCGACGCGCCGCACGCCGAGCATGTAGGCGAGAATTTCGTGCGTGGCGCGGAAATGCTGCGAATGCGAGCGATCCTGCGTCATCAGCAGCCAGCGCGCGAGGCGCGCCTCGACGACATGAAAGCGAACGCAGGCAGCAATCTGCGCTATCTGCTGCATCTTGACGTACGCGTAGCGGTTGAGCCGGCGCCGGAGGGCCGGGTCGCGATCCAGTTCACTTCGGAACGACGCCGCGCTCATGCGCAGCGCAATGCCGGAACCGTGCACGAGATGGTGCAGAGGCGAAAGCGCCGCACCGAGCAGAACGGATGTTCCGACCATGCCTTCGCTGCCGACCAGAACGACCTCGAGGCCGGCGCATGCGTCGAGTGGAGTGACCAGGGATATGGATCCGGTGGTCGGGAAATATACATGGCGCTGCGGCGTTCCGGCTTCGTGCAGGACTTCCGAGAACGCAAGTTCGATCTCATCGCAGCCGGCGAGTATCCGGCTGCGATCCCTGGCGGGCAGCACCGACAGCAGGCGATTGGCGGCGGTCACGGCGCTCGCGCGCCGACTGCAGAGTTTCCGTATCGCAGCGCCAGCCGGCATGCGTCACGAGCCGGAACACCAGAACGGCACGCCGCACCCGCGGTTGCGATGAGCGGCACTGATGGCTTCACGTCGCGGTGACGTCCGGCAGCAGGCGATCGAATTCTTTCTTCACGACCTGATAGCACTCGCAGGCCTGGGCTTCGAGCCGCGGCCGGTCCAGCACCGTGATGTGCCCGCGGCTGTAGTTGATCAGGCCGGCCGTCTGCAATTTGCCCGCCGCCTCGGTCACGCCTTCGCGGCGCACGCCGAGCATGTTGGCGATGAGTTCCTGCGTCATCGTGAGCTTGTTCGTCGGCAGTCGGTCAAGGCTCAGCAACAGCCAACGGCACAGCTGCTGATCGACCGAGTGATGCCGGTTGCATACCGCGGTCTGCGCCATCTGCGTCAGCAACGCCTGCGTATAGCGCAGCAGCAGATGCTGCAAACCGGCGCCATGGCGAAACTCCTCCTTGAGGATCTGGCCTTTCAGCCGGTATGCCTCGCCGGCGCTCTGTACCACCGCACGGCTCGGAGTCGTCTCGCCGCCCATGAACAGCGCGACACCGACCATGCCCTCGTTGCCGACCACGGCAATCTCCGCCGACGCGCCATCCTCCATGACATACAGCAGCGAAATGATCGATGTCGTGGGAAAGTAGACGTAACGCAACTGACTGCCCGACTCGTACAACACCTCGCCCAACGGCATCGGCACGAATTCGAGATGCGGGAACAAGCGCTCCGCTTCGGTCGCCGGCAGTGCGCGCAGCAGATGGTTCTGCAGCGGATCGTTGGAATCGCCCGCGGCCGCCATCGACTTCCGGCGCACTGCGGGCCTTTTCGTCGACAGGGGCATGAACTGTCCTCTCGCGGGTTTGTCAGGATAAAAGCAAAATGCGCGCTTGTATGTTCGTCAGCGTACATAAGTTCCGTTGTGTTCGACAGCGTACGGAAAACCGCGCCGGTTTGGGACACACTCGGCGCGCGCCGATGAAAAACCGCGCCAGGAGCTGGGGGCAGCACCTCGGCGCCGGTACCGAGCACGACCCCGGTCGGGGCGCGCAGAGACTCCCCCTCTGGTCCGACCGGGCTTTTCCGCCGAATCCATTTTCGGCAATCACCGATGGTCATGAGACAAGTGCGCAAAGCGTGCGAGCACGCGCTCGGCATCGTGAGCGGTTCCCGACGCAGGGAGGTGCCGCCAAATCGAGTTCCGACGGCCAAGGATTGGCATGCCACCGTAGCGCGGGCGGCGGCAGCATGTGTTCTCGGCCTGTGCAAATGACTTCGAGTCTTGTGTTCGCCTGCGCACAGAGTCTGCAGACGCGCTCATGCATGATGTGAACACGAACTGACTGACAAATGCACACGTCAGCTGCATCCTCGATCGAGTTCGCCTCGGGAGCAGAACATGTCCGCTCAATGGGTAACCAGCGCCACCGGCCTGCCGCGCCAGGGCGAGTCGGTCGAATTCATGCTCGATGGCCGCAGCGTACCGATGGACGGCACGTACGATCGGCAAACTTTCAGGTCGCGCTGGACCGGCTATGACATACAGCGCGTGCGCACATGGCGGCCGGCCGATGCCAATCCTGCCGACGCTCACACCGGACATTCGGCCGCCGACCGCCTGGCCTATTACGGTTGAATGCTGTCGGCGCACGGCGCGTGCGCGCAGCCGTTGACAGCGTTGGAACGGTCCGGCGCAATCCGCGCATTGCTGCTGCGGTACTGTGCAAGGCAACTGTACGCAAGTAGAACGCACGAATCCGTTCGCCACGAATGCTCCGGCCCGACAAACGGAAAGTCACGTTTCACAACGCGCTGCGGCACACGCAGCTGCCGCAAGCTTTGCCCTTATGTGCGGTAACGAACAGACGCAATCGCGCCTTGCTCGCCATGCTTCCGCAACGGGCCGAGACGCACTACCCAAGAGTGACACGACGGGGGCTTGACGCGTGGCGACGCCCTACCCGGCCGGCCCAGAGTTACCGCACTTTGGGCCGGCTCGGACCATCGCCCTGGCGAGAAGACGAAGCCTGGTTTTCTGGCGCTCGCGACCAATGTTCCATCACCGGATTTGTCGCAGCAGACCCGAATGTTCGACACCGCATCAGGCCTCGTGCCCCGTATCACCGTTGCCGCTCGTCCCGGGCGCGCATCTTGGCGCAACTTAACGCCGTATCGCGTATGCTTTGCTTCCGGTTCCGATTCCAGTCGTGGCCGGCGCGTTGCTGCCTTTCCGCCCGTCTCCCACGCTCGACCGCAGTTTCTGCATCCGTGCAGAAGCCGCGGCGTCCTTCAACTGCAATCTGGTGAATCCGAATGAACAACCCCGCCGACGGGCGAGCAGCGCCAACGGTCGACGCGGCGCGCTGGAGAAGGACACTCAGCCGCTATCGCACGCCGAATGCCGCGCGCAGCGCGTATGAGCTGGCGATCACGGGCGTGCCTTTCGCCGCGGCGTGGTTCCTGATGTACTGGGCGCTGTCGCACGGGCATGTGTGGCTGTACGCATTGTTGCTCGTGCCCGCGGCCGGCCTGCTGATCCGCCTGTTCCTGATCCAGCACGATTGCGGCCATCGCGCATTCTTTGCCAGCCGCCGCGCCAACGACTGGGTCGGCCGCGTGCTCAGCATCTTCACGGTAACGCCGTACGATCACTGGCGCTACACGCACTCGATCCATCATGCGACGTCCGGCAACCTGAGCAAACGCGGTGTCGGCGACGTCGATACGATCACGGTTGCCGAATACGAAGCGCGTTCGCGCTGGACGCGCCTGCGCTATCGCGCTTATCGCCACCCGATCGTCATGTTCGGCATCGGCCCGTTTTTTCTTTTCGTCCTGCAGAATCGTTTTCCGGCCGGATTCACGCACAGCGGCTGGCGGCCCTGGATCAGCACAATGGCCACGAATGTCGCGGTTGCCGCAGTCGTCACGGCGCTGATCTGGGCAGTCGGACCGGCCGCATTCTTCCTGATCCATGCGCCGATCTTGTTGCTCGGAGCCGCGGCCGGCGTGTGGCTGTTCTACGTGCAGCACCAGTACGACCGCACCTACTGGGACTACGCCGGCGTCTGGAACGTGCACGAAGCGGCGCTGCGTGGAAGTTCGCATTACGATCTGCCGCCGGTACTGAAATGGTTCACCGCCAACATCGGCGTGCACCACGTGCATCATCTGTCGAGCCAGATTCCGTACTACCGCCTGCCTCGGGTGCTGCGCGACCACCCCGAACTGCGTGACATGGGGCGCCTGACGCTGTGGAACAGCTTCAAGTGCGTGCGCCTGGTCCTATGGGACGAGAACAGCCGCCGGATGATCTCGTTCAAGGAACTGCGGCGCCGTGGCCGCTTGAATCCCGCCGCGGCAGCCTGACCGGAAAAATATCCCGGCGGAATTCAGCCTTGCAGCTCGACCGGGACGAGGTCGAGCTCGATGCGCTGATCGCGGCGCACGACCGTGATGTGGACCGTGGCGCCGATCCGTTCCTCGGTCAGCAGGCGATGCAGATCGTCGAGCGATTCGCAGGCGTTGCCGTCGAGCTGCACGATCACGTCGCCGGACTCGATGCCGGCCCGCGCCGCCGGACTGTCGCGCGTGACCTCGATGACACGCACCGCCGACGCCTGCTCGAGGTTGAAGAAGCGCGCGACGCGGCGTTGCAGGGTCATGTTCTGCGCCGCGACTCCGAGCGACGCGCGGCGCACGCGCCCGTGCCGCAGCAACTGCACGGCCACGCGCGACGCCGCATCGATCGAGGTCGAAAAACAGATTCCCTGGGCGCCGGCGATGATTGCGGTGTTGACGCCGATCGCGCGACCGTGCGCATCGAGTAGCGGCCCACCGGAATTGCCGGGGTTCAGCGCAGCGTCGGTCTGGATCACGTCATCCATGAGCCGGCCCGTCGTCGTCCGCAGGCCGCGGCCGAGCGCGCTGATGACGCCGGCGGTTACGGTCGAGGCGTAGCCGAGCGGATTGCCGATCGCGACGACGAGCTGGCCGACACGAATGCCGCGCGCCGATCCGAGCTCGATGCTCGGCAGCGGCGCGGTGCTGGCAACTTTCAGCAGCGCCACGTCCGTGTGCGGATCGTCGCCGATCAGGTCGGCGTCGATCGCCTGTCCCGCCGCCGTGTGCACGATGATCTGCTTCGCGCGCTGGACGACATGCGAATTGGTCAGGATCAGCCCGTCCGGCGTAAACAGGAATCCGGAGCCGGCGCCGCCGCCCGAGCGCCCCTCATGGCGCACCTCGATCGCGACGACCGCCGCGGCAGCGACCTCGTAGACCGAGGAAACGACGCGCGAATACGCGTCCATTGCCACGTCTTCCGGCGGGTTGCCGGAAGCGAGGCTGCCGCTGTCGTCGATATCGAGCATCAACGCAAGTTGAGGGCGGTTTTTCCGACCTCAAGTCGCCCGGACAGCCGCGGCTTGCAACGACTGCGGCCGTAGCGGCTATCATCGTCCGCGGATTCAGGCCCTGCGGAGCGCGCGTGACGCAAGAAATCGACGTGCCAGCCATTTGGCGATCCGGTGAGCCGCTGATGTCGCGCGCGCGCCTGTTCGCCCTCGTCGTGCTGACGATGATTGCCTTCGCCGGCAATTCGCTGCTGTGCCGCGCCGCGTTGAAGGCGACGCAGATCGATGCGGCGACATTCACGGGCGTGCGCATCGTTTCCGGCGCGCTCGTGCTGTGGCTGATCGTGCGCCTGCGAGACGGCGTGCGCCCGGTCGCGGGAAGCTGGCGTTCGGCGCTCGCGCTGTTCGCCTACGCCGCGGCTTTTTCGCTGGCCTATACGAGTTTGCCGGCCGGCACCGGCGCGCTGCTGCTGTTCGGGGCCGTGCAGGCGACGATGATCGGCTATGGCCTCGCGCACGGCGAACGCTTGCGCTGGCGGCAGACGATCGGTCTGGTGTTCGCGTTCGGAGGACTCGTCGGACTGCTGCTCCCGGGCTTGTCGGCGCCGCCGCTGCAAGGATCGGTGCTGATGCTTGCGGCCGGCGCGGCCTGGGGCATCTATTCGCTGCGCGGCCGCAGCGCCGGCGATCCGCTGCGCGCCACGGCCGGCAACTTCCTGCGCGCCGTACCGTTTGCCGCATTGCTGAGCGCCGCGGCGCTGCACTGGCTGTCGATCGACTATTCCGGCGTCGGCTACGCGATCGCATCCGGCGCGTTGACCTCGGGCGTGGGCTATGCGATCTGGTACACCGCGTTGCCGGCATTGAAAGCCACGCATGCCGCAACGGTGCAGCTCAGCGTGCCGGTCATCGCCGCGGTCGGTGGCATCGTGTTTCTCGATGAACACCTGTCGGTGCGACTGGTCGTGGCTGCCCTCGCGATTCTTGGCGGAATCGCCCTGGTCGTGCTCGAACGCCAGCGTTGATGCGCGTCCTGCGTCGATCCGGCATTGTGCATCGGCGCACGTCAGCCAATAATCGGGTCGTTGCCGAGGTGCGTGCCATGGTTCCTGAAACTCCGCCGCAAATTCGCCTGAGTAGCGGCTCCGTCTGGCGCCTGCACCGCTTTACGCGCGCCGGCGCGGACATGGAATCGCAGCGCAGCCTCGACGCGGACGTTCGCGCGTTCTTCACCGCAGTCGTCGAGGAGTGTTCCGGAACGGGACGCTGGATGCCGGCAACCGCACCCTCGCGTGGCGGCGGTGTCGACGTCTGGTTCAAGCTGCCAAAGGCGCCGGTCGACGCGGATTTCAGCCCGGTGTGGACGCGCCTGCTGGCCTTGTTCGGTCTGAAGAGCCAGGCCGTCTCCGGCCGCAACTAGGCATCGAAACCGACGCGGTTGCCGCACAAGCGGAATCCTTGCCGGACTGTCGCGGCGGAGGACGTCGGGGATCAAATTGGATCCCCGTGCACGCGCGACTGAAGATCACACGGTCTGCTGCTCCAGCCGGATCCTGCCGGCATCGCTGGCGCTGCGTCTGCCGGCTGCAGCGCGCACAGATTTGTATACACATCCACAACGCGTTCCATCAGGACCGGGGCGCTCCAGGCTTGCGCGTCCTGCGGTCCCGCATCCGCCAGCGCGCGCCGCTCGGCCGGCGAACGCAGCAAGACGGCGACGTGGTTTGCGAACTCGCCGACGTCGGGCGCGCTGACGCGCGCACTGCGCGCACCGCGCAGCACCGTGGCAGTTCCCATGATCGCCGTCGAGACGATCGGAACGCCGAGCGCCATCGCCTCGATCAGGACCAGCCCCTGCGTTTCGGTCGGCGAGGCAAAAACGAAGACGTCGCCGGCCTTGTAGCAGTCCAGCAGCCGGGTCCGACGGTCGAGATTGCCGACGAAGCGCACGTTGTCGTTCATGCCGAGCGCGGTGGCACGCTGGCGCAGGCGATCGGCGTCGGGTCCCTCGCCGGCGACGATGAACATGAGATCCGGAAAGTCGCCGATCAATGCGCGCGCGACATCGAGCAGGAACGCGATGTTCTTTTCCGCGGCGAGCCGGCTGACGGTCACCAAAGTCGGCCGGCCGCGCGCGATCGCATGTTCGTCCCGGAACCGCGCGCCATCGCCGCCACGAAACTCGTCGAGATGCACGCCAGTGGGGACCACCGATGAAGGCGTTCTGATCCCGTAACGGCCGAGCACATCGGCCATCTGTTGCGTCGGAACGATCAGGTGATCGACGTCGTGGCACAGCCGGCGCGAGAACCTGCGGGCCGCGAGCCGCAACCACGCGGCCGGCAGCCACGGCAGGTAGTGCGCCGCGTATTCCTCGAAGAACGTGTGATAGCTCTCGACCGTCGGTGCGCCGGTGCGCCTTGCCAGCGCGACGCCCATCTGGTGCGCGCGAAACGGTGTGTGGATGTGGATGACGTCCCAGGTCCGTTCGGCCAGCTGTCGTACCGCGGTGCGCGCCGCCGCCGCGCGTATCAGGCGATCTTCCGGATCGAAGCAGATCACGCGCGCCGGCAGCCGGACGATCTCGACGTCGGTCGGCTCTGCAGCCGCGCCATAGTCCGGTGCGGCGATCGTCACGGCGTGCCCCAGCCGCACGAGTTCGCGCGCGAACGTGCGTATCGACGCGGACACGCCGTTGACGCGCGGAAAGTAGACATCCGAGAGCATCAGGATATTCATGCGTAGCAGCGTAGTGCGCGATGATTACGGAATTGCGGCAGCGCCTCCTTCGGCGGCGGCAGGCGCCTGGCCGCCGCGCATGCGCCCCGGCTCGACGGCCGCGCTGCCTTGGTATACTCGGAGCGGGCATATCTGGCGCCGCGCCATGATCCTCACGTTTCCCGAAGTCGTCAGCGAAAGCGAGCATCGCGAAATCCTCGGCCTGGTCGCTGCCGCTGAATTCGTCGACGGCCGGGAGACTGCCAGCCCGCTGCTCGCGCGCACCAAGGACAACGAGCAGGTACGCCGCGATGCCGCGCAGGTGCAGGCGGTCACCGAAATACTGCTTGGCGCCTTGCGCCGGAACACGGCATTTTGCAGCGCGGTCTATCCGAAGCAATTGCATTCGCTGCTCGTGTCGCGCTATCGCGAAGGCATGCACTATGGTCCGCATGTCGATCGCGCCTTGATGGGCGAGGCCACGCTCTGGCGCACCGATCTGTCGGTGACGCTGTTCCTCAACGAACCGGATCAGTACACGGGCGGCGAGCTGGCGCTGGAGTCCGGCAGTGGCGCGTTCATGGTCAAGCTGCCGGCGCGCTCGCTGGTCTGCTATCCGACCGGGCAACTGCATCAGGTGCGTGCGGTCACGCGCGGCGAGCGTCTCGCCGTCGTCGCCTGGATCCAGAGCCACGTGCGCGAAACGGCGGCGCGCGAAGTGCTGCGCGACCTGGCGCGCGCGCTCGATATCCTGCGGCCGCCGAACGGCCCGGGCGAGGCCTACGATCTGGTCAACAAGACCCACATGAACCTGCTGCGGCGCTGGAGCGAGCCGTAGCGCTTGTTGCGGTCCTTCGCAACGCAACCCGGTTAGATAGGCCTATCGGATCGGCCCTGCATCCTGTTCGAGCAAGCGGCGCATGGCCGATTGCATTTCCGCGTGCTGCGCGTTGCTCAGATGCCGGTTGAACAGGTCGACGATCGCCGGCCGGTATACGGTCCACATCTGCCCGCGCAACGCGCGGCCCTTCGCGGTTAGCACGGCGTACGAACCGCGGCCGTCCTCCTTCGTCTGGCGTCGCGCGACGAGCCCAGCTTCGACCAGGCGATCGACCAGCCGCGTGACATTGAAGCGGGTCAGCACCAGCTGGTCCGCGAGAGCGGACATGCGCAGGCGCTGGTCCGGGGCGCTCTCCAGAATCCACAGGACGTCATACCAGGCCAGCGGCGGCAGTCCGGCGTCCTTCAGGCGCGATTCCATCGCGCCGACGAGAACCGAATGGGCGGACAGGAACAGGGCCCAGGTTTCGGTCGAGACGGGGGCGGCGCCAGCGGAAGTCTTCATGCCGGCGATAGTAGTTGCAATTGCAATCACAAGCAATTATATTGTAGTTGCACTTGCAACTACATAGGAGGAACCTTTCATGCACGCCATTTCAGATGCGCAATATTCCGTCGACTCTCGCAGCGGCGCGGCCGCCGTATTCCTGCTGCGCGTTTCGCTCGGTGTCATGTTCCTGGCCCACAGCGTGGTCCTGAAACTGCTTACGTTCGGCCTGGCCGGCACGGCCGCGTTCTTCGTCGGCATCGGCTTGCCTGGCTGGCTGGCCTACGCCACGTTCGCCGCCGAACTGGGCGGCGGAGTGCTGCTGATCCTGGGCGTGCAGGCGCGCTGGGTCGCGCTGGCCCTGTCGCCGATCCTGCTCGGCGCGATTTTCTGGGTGCACGGCGGCAACGGCTGGATGTTCGGCAATCCGAACGGCGGCTGGGAGTATCCGCTCTACCTGTTCGTGTTGTGCGCGGCGCAGGCGTTGCTCGGTGACGGCCCGCTCGCCCTGAGCCCGTCCTGGGTTCCGCCTTCCTGGCGCCGCTCATGATCGAACGCAGGCCGCGCAAGCCGGGCTTGTGTATGATCGCGCGGCCCCGTTGCGGAACAGGCGAGAAACGATGCCCAAGATCGACAAGGACCTTGCGCCGAGCGACTCCGGCACGCGCTATCCACCGCCGCACGATCAGCCATGCAGGCAGCGGCAGTGGAAGCGGCTCGGCGACGCCGCCGGCCTGACGCAGTTCGGCGTGAGCCTGTACCGGCTTGCTCCGGGCGTATGGTCGAGCCAGCGTCACTGGCATTCGCACGAGGACGAATTCGTCTACGTGTTGAACGGCGAACTCGTGCTCGTGACCGACGGCGGCGAAGAAATCCTGCGCGCCGGCGACTGCGCCGGCTTCCCCGGTGGCCAGCGCGACGGGCATTGCCTGCAGAACCGTTCGAGCGCCGACGCCGAGTTCCTCGTCGTCGGCTCGCGCAACGACGCCGACCACGGCGAGTATTCCGATATCGACATGGTATTCATGCCGGGCCGCTACTCCGGCAAAGGCGGCTACCGGCGCAAGGATGGGACGCCGTACTGACGGCTGTCAGCAAGCAGCCGCTGGAAAAAAGCATTCAACGCGGATGAACGCGGATGATCACGGAATCTCGCGGATAAGAGCGAAGACCAGAATAGAAGCCGAGACCGCAATTCTGATCTTTCGGCTGTCGCTCTATCCGCGGCATTCCGTGATCATCCGCGTTCATCCGCGATAAAAAAGCTCTCCGCCAAAAAAAGAGAGCAGCGGTTGCGTTTTGTCTCAGGCGGCACTCGACCCGGTCGTTGCCGCGCGCCGGCCCGCCATGACGTACAGCGGATAGATCTCGGTCTCGTTGCGTTGCCGGTACTCCGCCAGTGCCTTGATGAAGTGATCCACCGCCGTGTCGGACACCGCACCGCCGCGCATCGCCCGCGTGACGTCTTCGAAGCGGCGCAGGACACGGCGTGCCAGGCCGAGCATGACCAGGCGCGATTGCCAGAACAGGCGGCGCGCGACCGGATCGGGCCAGATGCTGCGGCCGATAACCGGATACAGGCGGATTGCCTCGATGTGCCGGAGCTTGAGCAGCTGCTCGGCACATTCGCGCGTCATGCGCTCGGCTGCGTCGGGGTCCGTCTTCAGCTGGCTTACTGCCGCCTTGAACGTGGCATCGAGTTCACCGTACTGGGCAGACAGGTTTGCCACGAGCGCGGCGTCGAATTGCGCTGGCGTATTGCCGGGAAGGGCAAGATCGGATGGCTTCGCGTTCGACTCGTCGTCGATCGCCTGAAGAGCACGGGCAAGTGTAGACATATCCACGTCCCCGGATTTTCCGGAACTGCACCCCTGCCGCGCAAAATTAGCCGAAGAGCGCGTCCGCAAGCGTGACGGGCCGCACAAATCCCCAGCGTTCAGGCTCGAAGTCGGGACCGAAAATGGCGGCGCATTCGATGCATAATCTGCGACGGACATGGATCGGCTAACCCTGAAATGAAGCAGCGCACACCGCACGCTGCGCCTCCGGCGACGAACGCCGCGCCCGGCGTGCGCCTGGATATCTGGCTCTGGGCGACGCGATTCTTCAAGACCCGTGCGCTCGCCAAGCAGGCCGTCGAGGGCGGCAAGGTCGAGGTCGGAACCGGCTCGGCCAAGCCCGCGACCCCGGTGCATGTCGGCAGCCGCCTGAAGATAACTCGCGGCGAGGACCGTTTCGAAATCGATGTGACGGCGCTGCGCCATCAGCGCGCCTCGGCCGCACTCGCGCAGCAGTGCTATGCCGAGACACCGGCCGGCCGCGCTGCGCGCGAACTGGCCGCCGAACAACGCCGCCTCGCAGCCGCCGGCTATGAAAAGCCGGCAACCAAACCGGACAAGCGTGCGCGCAGGCTGATTCGCGCGCTCGGCGACATCGATGCATTTTGATCTGCCGAAAACCCGGCCGGCCACAGATCCCGCGCTCACCTCGCGCTAAGATGATCGAACGCGTGAACCAATTCTCCAGAGGACCTTCGACATGCCCCGAATCGTGAAGTGCGGATTGATCCAGACGTCGATGGCCTGCGGCATCGACGAAACGATCGCGACGATACGCAGCGCCAACCTCGACAAGACGCTCGCATTCGTCGAACAGGCCGGGCGCGAAGGCGTGCAGATGCTTTGCATGCAGGAAATATTCACTGGACCGTATTTCTGCGCCGAGCAGAACCCGCGCTGGTACGAGGCGGTCGAGCGCATTCCGGATGGCCCGACCGTAAAGTTGATGCAGGAACAGGCGCGGCGCCACCGCATGGTCATCGTCGTGCCGATCTACGAGGAAGACGGAGCCGGCATCTACTACAACACCGCCGCGGTCATCGACGCCGATGGCAGCTACCTGGGCAAGTACCGCAAGCACCACATCCCGCATTGCCTGCCGGGATTCTGGGAGAAGTTCTATTTTCGTCCCGGCAATCTGGGCTATCCGGTATTCCAGACCAAGTACGGCAAGGTCGGCGTCTACATCTGCTATGACCGTCATTTTCCGGAAGGCGCGCGCGCGCTCGGACTCGGCGGCGCCGAAATCGTCTTCAATCCGTCGGCGACTGTTGCAGGCCTTTCCGAATACCTGTGGAAGCTCGAACAGCCGGCGCACGCGGTCGCGAATGCCTACTTCGTCGGCGCTATCAACCGCGTCGGCACCGAGGCGCCGTGGAACATCGGCGAATTCTACGGGCAGAGCTACTTTTGCGATCCGCGCGGAAGTTTCGTCGCGACCGGTTCGCGCGACCGCAGCGAACTGATCACAGCCGAGCTCGATTTCGACAAGATCCGCGAAGTGCGCAACGTCTGGCAGTTCTACCGCGACCGGCGCCCCGATTCGTACGACGCCCTGGTCGCGCCGTAACGCGGTTGGCGGTCGCGCTACCGGGGGCATTTGCCGACCCGGTACGTGCGATGCCGCCGGCATATTGCAGAGCGCCTGCGCGCCTGAGGCAGAAGGCGTCCTGCGCACAGGTCGGAGAAAGGACGCTGCCGACCTGAGCAGGACTATGTTCGCAACGCGCACACTTTCATTGGCAGATGCACTCCTGCTGATATAGTCCTCGCGCCAGCAAGGAGATCGATCATGAAACTGCCTCTTTG
>DATIEJ010000178.1:0-3736 GCA_035455825.1 Rhodanobacteraceae bacterium
GAACCGTCGTTCTCCCACCAACGAGGAGCCTGCCATGCCTCTCATCACACTGACTGTTCAAAAACCCAAGACGACAGAATTCAAGTCGGGCGTGCTCGCCGCCGTGCACGGCGCGCTCGTCGCCTCCGGTGTGCCACTCGCCGATCGCTTCCAGCGCGTGCTCGAACTCGACGCGGCCGACTTCCGCTTCGATCCGAGTTACCCGGACCTGGCCACGCCGCGCAACGCCGACTTCGCATTGATCGAAATACTGTTCTCGGAAGGCCGCAGCGTGAAGGTCAAGAAGAAAATCGTCGCCGACATTCTCGCCACACTCACGACCGCGCCGCTGAACCTCATCGCCGACAACGTGATGATCGTGTTCAAGGAAACGCGCTGGGAAAACTGGGTGTTTGGCGGCGGGCGGTTCATCCACACCTGATCGCTGGTTGCGAAACGGGCAGGTGCGCGCTCCGGCGGTCTTTCCGCCGCTTCAGGACCGGACCTGATCCCCTTGCGCATGCAAGGGGACCCGTGCGCCAAGGCCATTTCGGCATGGATCGCCGCAGTCACTTCGGGCCGTTGCTGCGCCTCGAAGACTCGTAGGCGCCGATATCTGTCGCGGGGCCGAATGTTCGCGGGAACGACAGTCCTCGCTGGTCGAAATTCTGCTGCAGCGGATTGCTGCCGGCGTCGATCGCCGGGCTGCCCGGAAGCAGCGCCTGCGTGCGCGTCGCTGCGCCATTCGAGGCGAGCGGACCGAGCAGTGGATCGATGCCAACCAGCGTATCGGACGGCAGCGTGACGTTCGATTCGGGCGACTGCACCAGCGAATTGGAGCCCACGAACGCCGGGTCGGCGTTTCCTTCGAGGTGGTAGAAGCCAAGATCAGATCCGCCACCGAGGTTGCCGGAAACGAGGCTGCTGACGATCGTCAGTCGGGTTTGCTCCGTCGCGCGGGGAGAGTAGGCTTCGATTCCCGGCCGCCCGCCGTCACCGTAGTAGTTGGTGGTGGTGTTGTACGCGATCGTCGAGTTCAGCAGTGCCACGTTGCATCCTGCCTCGAGTCCAACGCCGTAGTTGCCGACGTTGCCGCTGATCGTGCTGTTGACGATCGTGAGCGTCGGCGCGGAGCCGTCCTCTCCCTCATTGCAAGCCACCCCGCCACCGATCGAGAACGGCATCTGCGTGCTGCGGTTGTCGCTGATTTCGCTGCTGTCGATCAGGACCGGCTCCCGCCGCGTGAACGCGGTGAAGCCGGCGCCCCTGCCACCGCCACTGCCGTCGGACGGCCCAGTCAGCTCGTTGTCGCGAATCACCGAACGGTGAATCTCCCCCTTCGATTCGTTGAACTCGATGCCGCCGCCTTGCGCCTCGTTTTCGCCCCAGGCACTGGAGAAGTCGACCGTGTTGTTCGTGAACTGGCTGTCGCTGATGACCACGGTGCCCCGCCGCGTGTGTATCGCACCGCCGGCACGCCGCGCGAAGTTGCCGTCCATCAGGCAATGATCGACCGTGAGCCTGCCGTCCTGCATGAAGACTGCGCCACCACCACCGTCTGTTGGCGAGTAGGCCTCGCTGGCGAGAATGTCGACGTCGCTGAGCACCAGCCCCGGAACCTCCGCCGGCGGCGGCACGCTGAGGTCGTGATTCGGGATGCCGACTTCGATCGCGCCGCCGCGCTGGTCCGCTTCATTGCTGTCGTCGCCGTGGGCGAAGCCGTCGCGCAAGGTCAGACTGCTGACCGTAAGCGTGGCGTTGCCCTGCACTTCGAATATGCGCGAGTTGTGATTGCCGCTGATCGTGAGTTTGTCGCGTCCCGGTCCCTGCACCGTGACGTCGGGTCCGGCGAATTTGATTTCGCCCGAAGTCAATCCGATCGTCGTTCCCGCCGGCAGCGAGAACATGATCTTGTGGTGGCCGCCGGCAGCGTTGGCGTCGAGCGCGGACTGGCGCAGCGATCCCGGGCCGCTGTCCGATGCATTGGTAACGAAGAATACTTTGGCTTCCGCGGACGCGCTGATGCCGAGCGCGAAAAGCAGCGCTGTCGTCAATGCGGTCCTGGCCGGATGCGTTCCGGCCGCAAACGAACCTGTTCCTGCGGCCGATGGATAGCGTGGTCTTGAGGACATGACAATTCTCCTGCGGGGCCCGTGCGCGGGATGCACACGCGGCTCGCCCATACATGCAGGAAAATGCATCTGCGCTTACAGGTGCTGCGTCGGCCAGCGCCGCGGCCTCGCGCCTCAGCGGTCGGGGCAGCGCACCCTGGCGCTGACGCCGCGGGACCGTGTTGGTCCGGGCCGCCGGTTCTCGGCAACGCCGCGACTGTCGTCGCGATGCTTGCGCCGCGAGGACGCATCCGGTGCATAATGTTTCCGGAGCGACCGGAGCCTGCGGGGGGAGCCGCGCGCGATGAGCCACTTTCATACCACGCGCTGGAGCATCGTGCTGCAGGCCCGTGGAAATGGCCAGGATGCGCGCGCAGCGCTGGAGTCGCTGTGCCGGGCGTACCGGGCGCCGATACTCGCGTTCATCCGCGGCCGCGGCTATCGCAACGACGTCGCCGAGGATCTCACGCAATCCTTCTTCGCGCGTTTCCTCGAACGCGAAGACTACGCGGCCGCCGATCCGGCGCGTGGTCGCTTCCGCGCCTATCTGCTGACGGCGATCAGGCATTTTCTGATCAACGACGCCGAAGCAACCAACACGGCGAAGCGCGGCGGCGGAGTTTCTTTCGAGCCGATCGACGCCGTCGCGGGCGACAGAGCCTCGCTTTCGGTCGCCGACGGAACCCCCGAAGCGGCGTTCGACCAGGCCTGGGCGCTGGTGATCCTCAATTCGGCGCTGCGCCGTCTGCGCGACGAGGCGCGGCTCGCGGGCAAGCAGGAACTGTTCGACCAGCTGCGTGATTTTCTCATCGAGGTTCCGGACGACGAGGATTACGCCCGCGTGGCGGCAACGCTGGACATGCGGCGCAACACGGTCGCCGTGTCGGTCCACCGGCTGCGGCACCGCCTGCGTGAACTCGTCCAGGAGGAAGTCGCCCAGACGGCCACCGACCGCTCGGGCCTCGAGATCGAACTGCGCGAACTTCGGCACGCATTCGGCCCGGCGATGTGATCGCGAAGAGATCAGCGCACTGCGGCCCCGGCAATTTGTCGCCGCGGCAATGCGCGTGTAATTCGTGGCACTGGATCCTGCACTACGACTCGACCACGCTTGCGGAACAGGCCTGACGATGTCCAACGAAACCTCCCGGCAGCGCTTCGCCACGACGCATTGGTCGATGGTGATGCAGCCAACCGCGCCGCGTGCCACCGATGCGCGTGACGCGCTGATCCAGTTGTGCCTGCGCTTCTGGTATCCGATCTATGCGTATGTGCGCCAGTGCGGGCACTCACCGGCCGTTGCCAACGACATTACCCACGGCTTCCTGCAACACCTGTTCCGGCATTTTCGCGAACAGGGGATGGCGCAGGCGCAGGGCCGCTTTCGCCAGTATCTGCTGGCGCGCCTGCACGAATTCCTGTCCAGCGACTGGCGCAGCGCAGTGGCCGAGCCGGTTGCCGAACTCGGCGATTCACCGCAGGATCTCGAAGAGCGCAACGTGCGCGACAACGCGACCGCTCGGGCCTCGAGATCGAACTGCGCGAACTTCGGCACGCATTCGGCCCGGCGATGTGATCGCGAAGAGATCAGCGCACTGCGGCCCCGGCAATTTATCGCCGCGGCAATGCGCGTGTAATTCGTGGCA
>DATIEJ010000179.1:0-3985 GCA_035455825.1 Rhodanobacteraceae bacterium
TGTGCTACCAATGCAAACCAAAACAACCGGTAGCATCCAAAACTGACCGCGACGCCGTGCTGACATGCCGATGCTCCTGTGGGGTTGACTCGAAGGTGCGGAAAGAGATCTTGTTGCGTGCATCATGTGTATCGCGTCGCAGCGGCGAGCGCTGGCACAACGGAACGACCGCCGCACACATGCGACGGATGGTCCTCGCCACGCAGGCTCGAAGCGTACGAGAGCGGCAGTTGCGCAGATATAGCCTGATCAGGTTATCTTCTGAGGTTGCCGGCTGCCGATGCGATCGAAACGGCGACCGACTTGCGACGAAGGACATTTGAATGGACCGAAGAGCAGAACCGGCGCGCAATGCCGCCTTCACAGGTCGAAACCCCCGACAAATATAACGTCCCCGGAAATCCTCCAGGTGTCATTCAGATAACTGCCGAAGTCGTTTCCCCCGAACAGCACGAATCCTCCGCGCACCAGATCGGAAGCCATTGCGGAACGATAACGCGCACTCGGGCTATGGGGTGGGTTTAGCTGAGTCCAATTCGTTCCGCCCCAAGCCCAGGTATCGTCGAGTATGCCGCCGGGAGACGTTCCGCCAAACAGGACCAACTGCTCATGCGCCGAATCGTAAGCGATTGCCGCGCTATCTCGTGCGCTCGGGCTTTCGGGTGGCGCTAGCTGCGTCCAATTCGTCCCATCCCAGAGCCAAGTATCGTTGAATGTGTCGCTGGTACCCTGTCCGCCGAAAAGGACCATCTGCAGGTGCGCCCAATCGAAAGTCATCGCCGCGCCGCGGCGAGCGTCAGGGCTGTTTAAAGGAGACAGCTGCGTCCAATTCGTTCCATCCCAGAGCCAGGTATCATTGAGTGGGCCGCCGAAATTCACACCTCCGAACAGAATCATCTGATCGGTGACCGGATTGTAGGCCATTGCGTGAGCTGCACGAGCAGGCGGGCTCGTGGCGGGAAATAGCTGAGTCCAGTTCGTTCCGTCCCAACTCCACGTGTCATTGAGAAAACCAGCGGCGTCGATTCCTCCGAACAAGATGATCTGGCCCGGCCGGAATGCCATCGCGTGGTCAGAGCGCGCGTTCGGACTGCTGGACGGGGATAGCTGAGTCCAGTTCGTTCCACCCCATATCCAGGTATCGTTGAGTACGCCGCCTGAATTCACTCCTCCGAACAGCATCACCTGACCGACCAAGCCGTAGGTCATTGCGTGGCCTTTACGCCCGGACGGACTCGTTGCGGGTGATGCTTGAAACCAGTCGGCCGACTGGGCCGAGGCGGGATTGCTCGTGCGCCAAGCGAGCACCGACAGGGCGCTGCCGCTCTCGACGGGGATCAGAGGAAAGCGTGATGGCAAGCCCAGTTCAGCGGCGTTGCTTCCGATTGAGAACACGCCCGATACGACGACGACCGCTGCAGCGTATCCACGAAGTCTGTCAATTGCCGAACGCAGTTCATGTACTTCACGTGCAGACGCATGATCCACGGATCACTTCCCCTTTGTATCGTGCTTTTCGGTGTGATCCGCGCGGCTGCGCGACCGGCCACAATCCGCTGGCCAGCCAGCAATGTCAACAAAAGCCGACCATGATCGCGCGCTCGCCAAAGCCGAAACAGGTGTCAGAGTGCGCTTTCCCGAAACACCGTTGGGCGTATTGCTCCCGCCCTGGACTGAACGTTGGTGGCGGGGAGTCGGCCCACTTCATCGACCGCACGCAAGCCCGTGCCGGAATTCCGTCCAGCAACGCCCTCTTTTCCCGGCAATTTGCGTGACTATCCAGTGACAGGGCGTTCTGCCGAAATCTGGAGGCGCGCTATGAAGCGACGAATCAATACGGCGGGGGTGATGTTCGCCTCGCTTGTGGGCGTGATGGCGATGATCGCGACGTCATGTGCAGCGTACGCCGGCAACACGGAGATCTGCGTCAGCGACGACTTGGGATTCGTCAACGCATCCATCGTGGCCCAGATTTCGCCGGTCACGATCAAGCTCGTGCAAGGCACGTACAACACCAACAACACCGCGTTCGAGAGCGACCCCCAGGCCACCTTCCAGGGCTTCTCGCTGCTCGGTGGTTACACCGCCAATTGCGCCTCCCGACAGATCAATGCCGCCAACACGATCATTACGTCGAACGGCGGCAACGCGGCTCTGTTCGGCTACATGATCGGCGACCTGACGGTCGAGGGCATCACGTTCGTCGGGCAGTACGACAGTGGCTTGTTCCTGACCTGGAACGACCAGTTCAACTCGATCAACAACTCGGTGCACGTCACCATCCGCCGCAGCATCTTCGCCGGACCCGGCGACGGCATCTACCTCGAATGGCGGGTCGGCAATTCACACTCGCTGGCGGCGCGCCTGGTCGACAATCTGGTCCACGATTACGCCGAAGGCGGCGGCGCGTGCGTGCTGGATTTTCAGACCGACAACGACGTCGATGCGACTTTCACCCTGATCAACAACACCGTGGTCAACAATTTCGCCGACCAGGGCGCCGTGTGCCTGCGCGATGGCGGCACGCTATCGGCGTACAACAATATTTTCTACGGGACGCAGAATCTCGCCGGCACCGCCCCGAGCGTCGACCTCTATAGCTCGAGCTCCAGCCTGGTCCTGGTCGACAACGTGATCGGCCACCACAGTTACCCCGCGCCGATCGTGCCCCCGGTCGGCACGCAAACCGGCGATCCCAAGCTGCTGGCGAATTTCCACCCGATCGAATCACCGGCTTCGCCGGTGATCAACTCCGGCGACAACACCGTGCCCGGCGGCCTGCCCGCCACTGACCTCGACGGCGGTCCGCGCGTGGTCGGCACGACGGTGGATCGCGGCGCGTACGAGTCGGGCCTCAACGATGCGTTGACCCAGGTCGTGAAGAACACGAACAACTCCGGTACCGACTCGCTGCGCGCGGCGATCGCGAGCATCAATGCGAATGGCAGCGGCCTGATCACGTTCGACATCAGCACGGGTTCTTGCCCGCACGTGATCACCTTGGCTTCCGAGCTGCCGGCGCTGGCTCACGGCGGCATCATCAACGGCTTTACGCAGACCGGCGCCACGGCCAACGACCTCGACATCGGTGACGATGCGACTCTGTGCGTGATCGTCGAATCCGGAAACAGCGGCGTGACCCATGGTCTTCAGGTAGCCAGCGACGCGGGCGATGCCGCGGCCACGTCGATCAAGGGCCTCGGATTCAGTGGCTTCAGCGACGCGGCGATCGACCTGCAAGGCGGCAGCGGTCACTTCGTCGCGGGCAATCGCTTCGCCGGCTCGATCGGCGGCCACGCGTTGCAAGCCAACGGCGTCGACATCCGGCTGGGCGTCGCCGCGCACGACGCGACGGTCGGCAGCGACGATGTGGCCGACCGCAACATCATCGGCGATGCTACCGGCAGCGGTATCGTGATGCAGGGCGGCGTTTCCGGCCCGCTGGTGCTCGGCACGTACAACGATCAGATTCTCAACAACTACATCGGCGTGGGCTGGAACGCCGGAACCGGCAACTACACGAATCGCGGCAACGGCACGCGCGGCATCCATCTGCTCGGCCACGACAACACCATCAGCGGCAACGTGATCGGCGACAACGTGCAGGCCGGCATCCTGCTCGACGGCGGCGGTGCGCGGAACAATGTGATCGGCAGCAACTCGATCGGAGCGGGCGACAACGGGGCGACGATCGGCAACGGCAACGCCGGCATCCACTTCACCAGCGCCGCCGGCGGCGCGCCGTCGGGCAACACGATTCGCTCCAACACGATCGCCTACAACGGCGACGAGGGCGTTCTCGTCAGCATCGGCCAAGGCAACAAGATTCGCAAGAACAGCATTTTCAACAACGGCCTGCTCGGCATCGATCTGGCTGCCGAAGGCGTCACGCCGAACGACGACGACGGCGGCATCCAGCAGAACGACTACGCAAACCGCGGCCAGAACTTTCCGGTCATGAACAGCGCCGCCGGCGGTTACCACA
>DATIEJ010000180.1:0-17265 GCA_035455825.1 Rhodanobacteraceae bacterium
CAGACGGCGCAATTCGGCGACGTCGTCGTTCGCTACAGCGCGATCTCCACCGACCAGCTGTTCCCGGCGGTCGCGCAGAGTTACGGCATCGAACGCTCGAGCCGCAACGGTCTCGTCAACATCGCGGTCGAGAAGAAGAGCAGCGCGGGCGCCGGCGAGATGATCGCCGCGGTCGTCACCGGAAAGGTCGCCGACCTGACCGGCCACAGCCGGCCGATCCGCTTTCGCGAGACGAACGAAGACGGCACCGTCGACTACCTCGGCGAATTCCCTATCGACGCCAGCGGCACCTATGTATTCACGATCAACGTCTCGCCGGGCCCAAGTGCTGGGGCCACGGATGGCACGGATCGGCCGAATGCTGCCCAGGCAATTCCCTACACGGTGAAATTCAATCGCGACTATGTCGCCGATTGAGCCGTCGCATCCGCGGCGGGCACCGTGACGCGGGCTCGAGGTTCCGGCGCCCGTGTGCGCCTCGTCCGTCACGCCCAGGCCAGTTTCGGCAGTGCCGACTACGACCAACTTTCGGCGCGTGGCCTGCAGCAGGCGCAGCATCTCGCCCGCTGGCTCGCCGCGGAAGCGCGCCGGCCGTACGGCCTCGTCGTGCGCGGCAGCATGCTGCGCCATGCCCAGACGCTCGCCCCGATCGAACAGGCTTTCGCCGACGCCGGGCGCCCGCTGCCGCCGGCGCGCATCGATCCGGCCTGGAACGAGTTCGACCACGAAGCGATCCTGCGTGCCTATGCCGCGGCCGACGCGGATCACTCCGCACTGACGAAGGCCCGCGGCGGCGACTGGAACGCGATCCGCACGATACTGCTGCACGCGCTGCAGCAGTGGCGCGACGGCGCTTTCGACGGCCTCGTGCCGGAATCCTGGGCGACGTTTGCCGCGCGCGTCGCCGCCGCGCGCGCCAGCCTCGCCGACGCCGAGGGCGATTTGCTGGTCGTCACGTCCGGCGGCGCGATATCGCGTTGCGCCCAGGCGGCGCTCGATATCGACGATGCGCGCATGATCGAATTGAACATGGCGCTGCGCAACACCGGCATCAGCGACTTCCATCGCGGCGCCGAGCGCTGGCGTATGCTGTCCTGGAACGAGTTGCCGCACCTGGCTGCCCCGGACGAACAATCATTGGCGAGTCATTATTGATGGCATTGTCCCTTTTTCCACAAAGCGAAAAGACACGCGCGCTCGCCGGGCGGATCGGACTGTTCGTGCGCGACCGCATCGAGCCGGCCGAAGCGGAGTACTTCGCGCACATCGGCCGGCCCGGGCAACGCTGGACGATTCCGCCGGTCGTCGAACGGCTCAAGTCGCAGGCGCGCGGCGAAGGTTTGTGGAACCTGTTCCTGCCGGACCACAAGCTCGGCCAGGGGCTGTCCAATCTCGACTATGCGCCGCTGGCCGAAATCATGGGCCGCTCGCCGCTCGCGCCCGAGGTGTTCAACTGCAACGCGCCGGACAGCGGCAACATGGAAGTGCTGATGCACTACGGCAGCGACGCGCAGAAATCGCGCTGGCTCACGCCGCTGCTGGCCGGGCAGATCCGCTCGGCGTTCGCGATGACCGAACCCGACGTCGCCAGTTCCGATGCGACCAACATCGCCGCGCGCATCGAACGCGACGGCGACCAGTACATCGTCGATGGGCGCAAATGGTGGACGACCGGCGCGATGGACCCGCGCTGTGCCGTGTTCATCGTCATGGGCGTGACGAATCCCGATGCGGAGTTGCACCGGCGTCACGCAATGATTCTCGTGCCGCGCGATGCGCCGGGCGTGACGATCGCGCGACCACTGACCGTGTTCGGCTACGACGATGCGCCGCACGGCCATGCCGAAGTCGTGTTCCATCGCGTGCGCGTGCCGGCCGAGAACCTGATCCTCGGCGAAGGCCGCGGTTTCGAAATCGCCCAGGGCCGCCTCGGTCCCGGCCGCATCCACCACTGCATGCGCCTGATCGGCCTGGCGCAGCGCGCACTCGAAAGCATGGTTGCGCGCGCGAACTCACGGGTTGCGTTCGGCCGCCCGCTCGCGGCGCAGGGTGTCGTCCGCGACGCGATCGCGCAATCGCGCTGCGACATCGAGCAGGCACGCCTGCTGACGCTCGCCGCCGCTGCCGCGCTCGACCGTGACGGCATCAAGGGCGCGAAGGATGCGATCGGCATGATCAAGATCGTCGCGCCACGCATGGCCTGTGCCGTGATCGACCGCGCGATCCAGATTCATGGCGGCGGCGGCCTGAGCGACGATCACTTCCTCGCCCACGCTTACGCCGGCGCGCGCTCGCTGCGCCTGGCCGACGGGCCGGATGAGGTGCATGTTGCGGCGCTGGCGAAGTCGATGCTCAAGGAGCGAGGGCTGAGGGCTGAGGGCTGAGGGCCGAAGCAAAAGCGCGCGCTCTGGATCTTCGGCCCTCCGCCCTCAGCCCCCAGCCCTCAGCCCTCAGCCCCCAGCCCGCAGCCCTGTCCCCGCGACGGCCCCCATGAACCCTGTGCACGCGCATCTTGAATTGCCCGAAGCCCCGCTCGCGAGCTACCTCGAAGCCAACGTCACCGGTTTCCGCGGCCCGCTGACGGCGAAGAAGTTCAAGGGCGGACAGTCCAATCCGACCTACCTGATCGAGGCGGCGTCGGGCAGTTGCGTGCTGCGGCGCAAGCCTCCGGGCAAGTTGCTCGCGTCGGCGCACGCGGTCGATCGCGAATTCCGCGTGCTCCAGGCGCTGGCCGGCAGCGCGATCCCGGTCGCGCAACCGCTGCACCTGTGCACCGACGATGCCGTCATCGGCAGCATGTTCTACGTCATGAGTTTCGTTCCGGGCCGGATATTCTGGGATCCGTCGCTGCCCGAGCTTGCGCGTGAACAGCGTTCCGCGCATTTCGACGCCGCGCTCGACACGCTGGCGGCACTGGCGCAGCTCGATGTCGCCGCCGCCGGACTCGCCGACTACGGCCGGCCCGGCAACTATTTCGGCCGGCAGGTTGCGCGCTGGTCCGAACAATACCGGGCCGCCGAGACCGAGCGCATCGAGGCGATGGAAACGCTGATCGGCTGGCTGCCAGGGGCAGTGCCTCCAGATGACGGCCGAGTCGCTCTCGTGCATGGCGACTTCCGCATCGACAACCTCATATGGCGCGAGCAAGGTCCCACCATCGCCGCGATCGTCGATTGGGAATTGTCCACATTGGGACATCCGCTGGCCGACCTGGCCTATTTCTGCATGGCCCTGCGCCTGCCACGCAACCCGGTGCTGCCGGGACTGGCCGGCATCGATCGCGCCGCGGCCGGGATCCCCGATGAGGCGGCGATGATCGACCGCTTCGCCGCGGCGACGCGGCTGGATCCACGACCGCACTGGAATTTCCTGCTCGCTTTCCAGTTCTTCCGCCTGGCCGCGATCGCGCAAGGAGTATTGAAGCGTGCGTTGCAAGGCAACGCCTCGAACGAGCAGGCGCTGGCCGCCGGACGCATGACCCGGGCGATCGCGGAACTCGGCGCGTCGGTCGCGGGTTAGCCGCGCTGCGGCATCGGCCAATAAGTTAGCATTGCCTGGGGAGGCCCGGACCATGCATATCCGTTCGATCGTTGTTTCTGCCGCTTTGGCTTTCGCAGCCGGCGCGCATGCCCAGTTGCACGAATTCTCGCAGGCCGGCACGCTGAAGATCGATGCCGGCCCCGCGCGCAGCGCGACCTTGCACGCCGCCTGTTCCCCGGACAAGAACGGCGGCGCGCTGAGCATCGAATTGATCGTGCTCGAGGCGAACACGCGCAAGGATTTCGACTACGACGACTTCGAAGGTCCCGACGCAGCCGCCAGCGGGAAGGCGCTGAGTCATCTGGCCTGGACGGCCGCCTCCGGAACCACGCAGATCGACAGTACCGCCGCGGGCTGGTATGCACCCGAGCCGCCGCAATCGTTCATGTTCGGTGTCAGCCAGCTCTCGCACCGGCGCGAAGCGCCGGCAAGACTGCTGGCCGCGATCGGCACCGAACCCGGGAAACTCGTGTGGACGCAGACCGGTTTCGACAAGGCAATGCGCAAGCTCGTCGCAACGTTCGAGTTCGACACGGCAGCCGCGGCGCGGCTGCGCAATGCGGTCGCGGCGTGCCTGCCAGGCGGCAAGTCCGGCTGACCGGCCGCACCGCCCCGATCAGGCTTTCGATCCGATTACCGAGGTTGCGCGCGCGAGCAGCCGGCTCACGTCGGCCGGCAACGTGCCGTGCGCCGCGACTTCTTCGGCCTGGGCTTCGTCCAGCAGGCGCTTTGCCTCGGCATTCGCGCCCGCGCGCCAGAGTACTTCGGCAAGCGCGGCCCGCGCCTCGACGCGCAGCGAGGAAATCCGCGTCTTCGGCGTCGTGATCCGGGCGAGGCCTTCGCGCAACGCGCGCTCGGCTCGCCCGTCGTCATCGCGGCGGTCCGCCAGCGTGCGGCCGATGCCGATCAGGGTCCGCGCGTGCCATTCGGTCGGCGCGGTTTTCAGATGCTCGCGATAGACGCCGTCGGATTCCTCGAACGTGGACAGTGCCGCCGCGAGTTCTCCGGATCGGCGCTGCAGATCGCCGAGTTTTTCCAGGGCCGAGGTAACTTCGCCGTAGTCGATCTCGCCTTGCGCGCGAAAACTCTCGAGGGCGGTGCGGATCAGCCGAACGCCGGTCGCGGTGTCGCCGTCCAGTCCGGTGCTGTAGCCGAGGTCGGCCTGGTATATCGCGCTGCGGCGCTCGTTGTCCGGTATCGCCTGCGATATCGCCAACGCCGTGCGAAAACGTTGCGCAGCGTCGGCGTAGTCGCCACGCATCATGTAGGTGAAGCCGAGCGTATTCTGGTCCGTTGCAAGTCCGGGGTGGCGCGGCCCGAGCGCGGCTTCGTCCATCGCGACGATGCGCAGCCCCAGGGCTACGGCTTCATCGTACTTGTGCGAATCGATCAGCACCTGGCGCAGCACGTCGAGTCCGCTCGCGCGGCGCACGTGCGGATCGGGCAGGCTCGCCTCGACGATCGCCAGCGATTCACGTGCGAGCGCCTCGGCGCGGTCGAGCTGGCCGACGCGCCGGTAGGCGCGCGACAGCATCTCGAGCGTGTCGGCGATCTCGATATGCGGACCGTCGAAGATCTGGCGCTGCACGACGACCGCCTGTTCGAGCACCGGTATCGCCGCGTTCTCGTCGTTGAAGTTCGAGAGCACGTTGCCGCGCGTGACCAGCGTGAGGATTCGCGTGCGCGCATCGCAGGCGCGTTCGCACAACGCCACGGCCGCGGCGGATTCGGCCAGCGCGCGCTCGCGCTCGAAACGCTCGGTGCCGAGGTTCGCCGACGCGCTGAGCAGGCGCGCCTGCAGACCCACGCTCGCGCCACGATGGCTCTGCGCGATCAGTTCATCGAGCAGCGGTCGCGCCGAGGCGCGCAGGCCGCCGTCGCTGCGCGCCTCGGCCAGTCCGAGGCCGGCCTGCAGCGTTGTCGCATCGGAGACACCGAGCGTGGCAATTGCGTTGCGGTAGTTGTCCTCGAGCAGTTGCAGGCTGCCTCTGACGTCGCCCTGCTTGCGCAGTACGCCGCCGAGCGCATCGATCAGTTCGATCCGCACCGACGGCTGCAGCGAGGTCGAGTGCTGCGCCTCCTTTACCGAAGCACGCACGACATCGGCGACGGACGGCGGACCAAGGCGCGGGCCGGCCGGTGCGGCGGCGCTGAACACGCGCAGCAGAAAATCGCGCGTGCTCTCGGCGCGTTGGGCTTCGCGCGCGATGCTGTGCGCCTGCCAGGCGACGATGCCGAGGCTGGCGAGGATCGCCAGCATCAGCGACACGGTCACCGCGACGCCGCCGCGGTGGCGGCGGGCGAACTTTCGCGCGCGGTACAGGCGCGACGGCGGATGCGCGCGCACCGGCTTGCGCGCCAGGTAGCGTTCGATATCGTCGGCGAATGCGCCGGCGCTGTGGTAGCGCAACGCCGACTCGTCGGCCAGCGCGCAGGCGAGAATCGCGTCGAGATCGCCGCGCAGCCGGCGCCCGAGCAGTCTTCGTTCCGGCAGGCCCTGCGGCAGCGGCGCGGCGGCGGCGTGGTCCGCCAGGACCGCGGAGCTGGCCCGGGTCTCGCCGGACAAACGCTTGCCGGTCAACAACTCGCCGAGCACGATGCCCAAGGCGTAGACGTCGACCGCGGTCGTCTGTGGCGCCGAGCCGTACTGTTCCGGCGCGGCATACTCCGGAGTCAGGGAAATCGACTGCGTGCGCGTGGCGTATTCGTCATTGTCGATCAGCTTGGCTATGCCGAAATCGAGCACTTTCAGGTCGCCATCGCGCGTTACCATCAGGTTCGACGGCTTGAGGTCGCGATGCACGATCAGGGCGTTGTGTGCGGCTTCGATCGTTCGGCACAGCGTGAGGAACCACGCCAGCCGCTGCTCGACGTCGAGCGCGCGCGCACTCGCCGCTTCGGTGATCGGCAGGCCGTCGACCATCTCCATCGCGATGTACGGAATGCCGGCCGAGCTGACGCCGCCCTCGATCAGATTGGCGATATTCGGATGCGTCAGCTGCGCGAGGATCGCCTGCTCGCGGCGAAACCGGCGCTGCGCGTCGGCCGAATACAATCCCGTGCGCAGCAGTTTCAGGGCGACCGTCTGCGAGCCGTCGCCGGCCGCGCGCTCGGCGCGGAACACGACCGAGGAACCGCCATGTCCGATCAGCGCGAGCAGGCGGAAATTGCCGATGCAGGTTCCGACCAGCGACTGGCCGAGCACCTCGTCGACATCGTCGCGCAGCTGCCCGATCGCTTCGGCGGCAGAAGCCTTCAACAGCGCCGGCGCGCGCGTGTCGGCGATCAGCATCGCGTCGAGGCGCGCGCGCACGGATTCGGACAGGTTGAGCGCCGCGACGCGCGCCTGGCGTTGCGCCGGCGACAGTTCGACCAGATCGTCGAACACGACCATCGCCTGCAGGCGCACGGCGACCGCAGGCGGCAGGTCCATTGACGCGATCTTCGCCTCGCGCGCTTCCGGCGCGAGTTCGACGACCTCGTCGAAAAGGTCGCGCAGGGCAAAGCGCGGTTTCAGCAGTTGAACACTCATACGGCGAGAAACGTCGGTGGGTAACGGACTACGACACGCCGGCGCTCACGTGCCGGCGCGCGCCGCCAGGAATGCCCGCGCATAGCGCCAGTCGCGATCGGCCGTGCGCCGCGCGATTTGAAGCGTGTCGGCGACTTGCTGCAGGTCCAGGCCGGCGAAGTAATGCAATTCCACGACCTGCGCTGCGCGCGCATCCTCGCGTTCCAGCGCGACCAGCGCATCGTCGAGCTGCAAGGCGAGCTGCGGATCGACCAGCACCGAATCGACGGCCGGGTCGCTCAGCATCAGGCGCGCCTGGTCGCCGCCGCGCTTGGGCTGCATGCGGCGCCGCGCCGCGTCGGTGAGGATGTGGCGCATCGCGCGCGCGGCGTAGGCGAAGAACTGCGCGGTCTGTTCGTAGCGGAAGTTCGATTCGCCCATGCGCAGATAGGCTTCGTGCACCAGTTCGGTCGTGCACAATGTCCTGGGCGCACCGCCGCGCAGGCGCTGCCGGCTCGCCATCGCCTTGAGCCGGTCGTAGAGGTCGACGTAAACCGGATCGATTCCGCCGCTGGCCCGTGCCGCTGATTGGGCCGCTGGGGCCAGAGCAGAAACAGCAACGGACGGGTGGTAGTCGTATTCGACGGCGACGCACGCCGATGAATCGTCGTGCGCGTGACTGCGGTCCTCAATCATTGAATTGCTCCACGAGAGTGATGCACGAAGCCCGGCGGTGTCGCTCGTGCCGGTCGAGGCCTGGCGCAGTCCGGTCCACATGTTCGTTCTGCTCCAGTGCGTTTGGTTCATTCGAAGAAAACGCGCCGGGCGCGTGCGATCGCGACGAGCCACCGTCATGCGCTGGCAGGTCCTGCGTAGAACGCAGTTTCGTGGCGATTTGCGCCATGCCGGGGAAAAATCCGCCACGCTGGCGCAAAAATTACGAAAGATCGCCGGTGCCCAACCCGAAGCTTTTTGTGCCGATGTGCAGAATGCGCATGCGATTCTCCAGAATGCCTTCGACGGGTCCGGTGGACCCTCGTGATTTCGATGGCTGAGACTAGCGTTCGGCGATCGCGCCTGCCCGCACCGAGGCTCCGCGCGAACCGTCATTTCGTCCAGGGTCAATTCCCGGCGGCAGAACAACCTTCGGCACGACTTCACGCCGACGATGGACGCGAACGGCAACCCATGCGATGGTTGCGCTGCGCGCGCGACCGGGTTCACGGATTTGCGTGAACCGGGCGCGCGCCGCTCCCGCGGATTTTCATCGAACAATGCCCGTCTCCACGCCCGTTTCCGTAGAACTGCCCGCAGCTGGCGCACCGCAAACGCCCGACCACGCGGGACCGGTGGCCGCCCATCCGCCGACCGCGTTCGCGCGTTCCCATGCGGCCGGGCTGATGGCAGCCAGCGCGATCCTGTTCGGGCTGATGGCGGTGACGCTGCGCCTGGCCGTCGCCCAGGTCAGCGCGTTCGAAGCGGCATTCTTCCGCAGCCTGTTCGGCCTGGTGTTCTCGCTGCCGCTGCTGTACGGACCGGGGCTGGCGCTGCTGCGCACGAAGAACTTCCACTTGTATATCGTGCGCGCGCTGTTCGGCACGCTGGCGATGCTGACCGGCTTCTGGGCGCTCGCCCACCTGCCGCTCGCCCAGGCTGTTTCAATCTCCTATTCGACGCCGCTGTTCGTCACGATCGGCGCCGTGCTGATGCTCGGCGAGGTCGTGCGCCTGCGGCGCTGGACGGCGGTCGTCGCCGGATTCGCCGGCGTGCTGATCATCATGCGTCCCGGCGCCAGCGAGTTTTCGTTCGACATGCTGGTCGCGCTGGCCGGCGCGGCGTTGTCGGCCGGCTCGTACATCAGCATCAAATTCCTGTCACGCACCGAGCCCGCCGACGCGGTCGTGATCTACATGAACATGATCATCGCGCCGCTGTGCCTGATCCCGGCACTGTGGTTCTGGAGCTGGCCCGATGCGGCGGGCTGGTTCTGGCTCGTGCTGACCGGCTTGCTCGGCACGCTCGCCCAGTTCTGCATGACCCGGGCCTACCATGCCGGCGAGGTTTCGGCGCTCGTGCCGATCAACTTCATCCAGCTTCCGGTCGTCGTGATCTGCGCATACTTCCTGTTCGACCAGCAACTCGATGCCGCGACCGCGATCGGCGCAGGCATCATTGTCGGCGCCAATGTGTACATCGCGCGGCGTGAGGCCCGGCTGATGCGCACCAGCGCTTCCGCCGACCGCGTCGCGTCCGGCACATCTGCGGTCTGACCGCGACCGTCGATGTCGCCTGCACCTTGCGCACGTGTCAGATGGCGGGCGCGCGATTTGGTTGCTCGCATCCGGCCACGCGGTTGATCCAGATCAACATCCAGGCGGCGCGCGACCGGTAGGTTCGTCTTGTCATGGATCGTAATGAGAATCATGTGGATGATTCGCACGCAGGCTCGTCCGGATCCCGGCGCAGCACCCTGCTCGACCGTTCCGTGGACCGCACACGCGCATTGAAGCAAGGGGCATCGGGGTAGCGAAATGGATGCATGGCTGATCGACGCAGTTTCCGCGCTTCTTGTCGCCGTGGTCGGCACGGGCCTGTTCTTCTTCGTGGCGACGCGCGGCACGCTGATGTGGCGCAGCCTTACCGGCGCGCAAAGCGCCGATGTGCACGTGTATCCGATCTATTCGAACATGTTTCTGATCAAGCTGGTCGATTTCCAGCCGATCATCGCGGCAATCCTGCTGTTCCAGTACAAGCGGCTGGTTTCGAAGATCGTTGCCGAACTCGGGCAGCTCGACCTGAAAGGCAAAAGAGTCCTGATCACGTCGTGCGCGTTTGGCAACGTCATTCCGCGAGTCGTGGAGGCAGCCGTCCGGAGCGGCGCGGAGCGCGTCCTCATCGCCGACATCATCCACAACGAGCTCGTTCGTGCCGGGAGCAAGCTCGGCGCGTTCCCCGGCAAGGTCGAGTTCCTCGAAGACGACGCCACGGCCCTGAAGCTCGAGGGTGGCGCCGTCGACGCGAACGTCATCTTCTTCCTGCTGCACGAGCTGCCGCATCATCTGAAGGGCAAAGCGCTCAGCGAAGCCGGACGCATGCTCGCGCCCGGTGGCAAACTCCTGCTGGCCGAATTCCATCGCCCGGAACCGCGCGTACTGCGCGCGCTGAGCTGGACCTACTTCAAGGTCTTCGAACCGCTTGGGCTTGCCTTGTGGGACACGCACGACCCGCTCGCCTGCCTCGAAAGCAGCGGCGGCTGGAAGTGCGAGCGCACGACCTTTTTCCACGGGAATTTCCAGATCATCACCGCGACGAAGCTGTCTTGACCGCGCGTGAATGCGCGCTGCCGCAGGCAGAACAGCTGCGGCGAGCAACGACGATGCGTCAATTCACCGCGACCGTAACGCGCAGGTAAGTCGCCGGGATCGATGTCGTGTCCTTGCCCGCGCTCATGTTCTGGCTGTTGAACAGGTCTTCCAGCTCCTTCTGCAGATTGCCGGCCCTGCCATTCTTCTCCGCGGCTTCGAACGCGTTCATCGTCGGCCCGTAGAAATTCCGGAACGCTTCCACGAGACCGGCGGGTGTGCCGGAAAATTCGAACGTATAGGTGGCCCTGGCAAAAGAAATATTGTCCCTGGGAATGCCCGCGGCGGAGAATCGTTCGATCACGTTGTTCTCGATGCCCCAGGTCATCGGGCTGATGAAACCTTCCGGCGGCGGCGGCGAATACGCGCTGCTGATCTTCAGGATCTGCGCGACCAGGGTCGGATCGTTCGGGATCCAGTTGCCCATGACGATGCGGCCGCCCGGCCGCGTCACGCGAACCATCTCCCTGGCCACATCGAACGGCCTCGGCGCAAACATGGCGCCGAAGATGCTCACGACGAGGTCGAAGGACTTGTCCGCGAGTCCGTGAAGATTCGATGCATCGCCCTCCTGAAACCGGCAGTTGCCCAAGCCTTCGGCATGCGCTCGCCGGTTTCCGGCCTCGACCAGGTTGGCGGCAATGTCGACGCCGAGCACGTCGGCCCCGAGCCTGGCGGCCGGAACGGCAGTCGTGCCGTCACCGCATCCGAGGTCCAGCACCTTCAGGCCCTTCGTGACGCCAAGACTCGCGACGAGAGCTTCTCCGCTCGTGCGCATGCTTTGCGCAATCCGCGTGAAGTCGCCTTTTTCCCAGAGTGCCTTGTTTGGATTCATCGAACGTCTCCTCGGACGGGTTATTGGGTCAACCGTAGAACGCAATATCGGGGCAAACCACGTCATGCATTCCCACCGCGAGGTCCGGCATTCAGTCGCCGCACATGCTCGACGACCGCCTGCAGCGCCGAGCGGATCGCTGGCGCAAACTGTGCCGACGCCGCAATGGCGTCCGGGTCGACGCGCGATCCGATCACTGGGATGCGCACGCACGCGTCCACGATCAAGTCGGCCGCCATCGTGCGCAGCGTTTCCCTGAGCGCCTCATCCGCGTGATGCGACTGGTACGAAGGGTTGAAGACAGCGACCGGCTTGTAGGCGAACGGGATGTGGCCGACCAGCCAGTCCAGCGTGTTCTTCATCGTACCGGTCACGCCATGCGCGTATTCCGGGCTGGCGATGACGATCGCGTCGGCCCACGTGACGGCGTCCCACAACGCACGCACGGTCTCCGGCGCCTCGGGTTCCAGATCCGGATTGAACAGCGGCAGTTGTCCGTGGCCATCGAAGATGCGGAAATCCACGCCGGCCGGCGCCAGGTCACGCGTCGCGCGCAGCAAGCCGGCACTGTACGACCGGGCGCGCAGACTTCCACACAACGCGAGTATCTTCATGAGTCGCCCAGTCGATGCTGCCGCGCCACGGCGAGCCGCTGCGCGGGCGTGCACTATCGGACCAGTTCCTCCAGTGCCTGCGTCAGGCGCTGCACATCGTGCGCGTTGACGTGCAGATGCGGGGCGAAACGCAGGGAGTTGCCACGCTGGCTGATGTAGATGCCGCGCTCGCGCAACCCGGCAACGATATTTCCCTGGTACGAATCCGGCAGCCGCGCGCCGAACATGTGCGGCGAGCGCTGTGCCTCCGCCGGAACCGTGAAGCCGAGCCGCTGCAGATGCCCGGCAATCGTCGCGTTCGTCGCCGCCAGGGTCGCGGCAATGTTCTCGATACCCCACGCGTGAATCTGCTCGAGCGCCGCGATCGCACCGGGCAGGATCGCCGATGAGCATTTTTCGCCGCCATCGAAACGGCGCGCGCCGGGCATGTACGTGTCCGAGTACCTGACCAGGTTGGCGAAATCCTCGGCACGTTCGCGCGCCAGCCACGATTCCTCGAGCGGACGCGCGTCGCGCCAGTGCGCGGACACATACACGACGGCCAATCCGTACGGACACAGCAGCCACTTATACGCGGCGGCAACGAGAAAGTCGGGCTCGACTTGCCCGATCGAAAACGGCGCTGCACCGAGCGACTGGCTGGCATCGACGACCAGCATGCTGCCGGCGTCGCGGCAGGCCTTGCCGATCGGCACCAGGTCCATGCGCGCGCCGTTGGTCCAGTGACTCGGCGACGCCGCGACGACCTTGACGTTGCGGTCGATGCGCTCGAGGATCGCCGGCGTCCAGTTTCCGTCGGCCGGAATCGGAACGGTGACGATGGTTGCGCCGGTTTCCCGCGCGACCCGCTGCCATGGCAGCACGTTGCTCGGAAACTCCTCGGCGATGACCAGGATCGCATCGCCCGCTTTCAACCGCGGTTCGATCGCGCGCGCCGCGGTGCTGATGCCGTAACTGGCGGCAGGCACGACGGCATAACCATCCAGATCGCCGCCGAGCACGCGCGCGCACAGGCCGCGGAGCGTTTCGGCATCTTCGAAGAAACTGGCGGCAGTCCGCTCCCACGGATGACTCCTCGCGTGGATGCCGGCCAGCTGCCGTTCGCGCGAAGCATGCAATTGCGGCGCGAGATAGGCGTTGTTGAAATAGGCGACCTCGCCGGGAACATCGAACAGCGCGCGTTGTGATGGAAGTATGGCCATCGGGTCTCTGGCGGGCAGGCTGACCGAAGAATGCCGGCGGGCCAGTATGCCCGTTTCGCGGCTCACCGGAAGTGGAACGATCGACGGCGGCGAATCGCGCCACGTGCCGGCCCATGCGACGAGGGCAGCACGACGGCGCGGGGCGGAGCGTGTGCGCGCCCCGCCGCGCTTGACCGTGAAGACTATGGAGTTGCCGCAGCCTGCGGTTCTGCGTAGATGAAGTCGTCCATGACGACAACATCGACAGGATCGTCCCCACGCGGATTCGGAAGCAGCCCAACCTCGCGGTCGAGTTCGACGTTGCCGCTGGTGATGCGAACCATGAAGACTTTTTCTCCCGTGAACATCGTCCCGGCGAAGCTCAGGCCGCTGCGCTTGCTGGCTGGAACGATCTGCCGGTGCAGCAGCCCGCCATTCGCATCGAGGTAGTCGATCGTGGTCAGGCCTTCTTTCCTGACATTCGTGAATACCGAGCCGAAGGCCGTGACGGTCGCCGGGGTGCTCGTGCCGGGTACGAAGAACAGCGTTTCGGTTACCGAACTGTCGAGCGCGGTGAAAAGGCGTTGCGGGCTGAATGTCTGGAACTGGTTTCTCAGGCCGCCGGTGATGTCACCGAACTCGACCGGCGTTCCGGTCGCGTTGCCCTCTTTCGCGCTGATCTCGAAACCCGTGCCCGGAGTGAAAAACACGGCGCCGCGCGGAGAGTTCTTGTTGAAAAAGTCCGGCGGCATCAGGTTCGGCGCCGCGACGGTGTCGGGAACGCCGTCCCAGTTGATCTCGCGGCGGCCATCCGTGAAAACGTTGCCGTCACCATGCAGGGCCAGATGATTGGTGCCGAGCAGGCCGCGAAACGCCGCGATAGAGTCCTGGATATCGGCCGGCCGCGAGCCGGATGCACTGAACTCGACCGGCGTGGCCGAGGCAAATTGCGTGGCGGCCAGGGCCAGGGCGACGCCGATTGTGACAAAAGACTTGCGCATGATTGGATCCTTCGAGGTTTGGAGTGTCGATCGGCCTGCTGACCAACAGCCAGGCGCCGATCACGCGGACGCTTGAGCGATCCGCCACCGTGAAACCGGGATGGCTTCGTCGGCAGGCAAAACGATAGTGGCGGCGCAACTTGCGCGGCACTGTCAGACGGAAGCGCTGCGGGCCTGCCGAACGACGCCTGCCTTTTCCAGGCGGTTGGCGCGTGAACCTCAGGCCTGCCGCGGGGACTGCGCGGGCCGTCCGCGCTTCAGGGATTCGCCGCCCATGCCGCGATGACCCGGTGCAGCGCATCCAGGCCGTCGAACAGCGCGGCCGGACCGGGCTGCAGGATGATCGGCGACTTGATCTCGTGCAGCTCGCCGTCGCGGACTGCGGGAATCGCGTCCCAGCCTGGGCGCGCGGCGACGCGCGCGGGCTGGAATTTCTTGCCGCACCAACTGCCGAACACGATGTCCGGCGCGCGCCGGATCACGTCGGCCGGATCGGCGATGATCCGGTCGCGGGCGAGGGATTTTTCCGCGCGCTCGGGAAAGATGTCGTCGCCACCGGCGATCCGCACGAGTTCGGCGACCCAGCGGATGCCCGAGATCATCGGTTCGTCCCACTCCTCGAAGTAGACGCGCGGCCGGCGTGGCAGCCGCGATGCCGCATTCTGTACTTGTGCAATATGCCCCTTCGCTTCGCCGACCAGTGTCGCGGCCTTGTCCGCGGCGCTGACCAGCGCTCCGAGCCGGCCGATATAGTCGAGGATGCCGGCGACCGAACGGTGGTTGCTGATCCACACCTCGATGCCGGCGGCGATCAGCTCGCGCGCGATATCGGCCTGGATGTCGGAAAAGCCGACGACGAAGTCCGGTTCGAGCTTCAGGATCTCGCCGATCTTCGCGCTCGTGAATGCCGAAACCTTGGGCTTCTCGCGGCGGGCACGCGGCGGGCGCACGGTAAAACCGGAAATGCCGACGATGCGCCGCTCTTCGCCGATCGCGTAGAGGACTTCGGTCGGCTCTTCGGTAAGGCAGACGATGCGTTGGGGGCCGGACATGAGTTTAAGGGCCGAGGGCTGAGGGCTGAGGGCTGAGGGCTGAAAAGCGGAGCACATCCAGGCCGATTCGCTCGTGATCTTCAGCCCTCAGCCCTCAGCCCTGCTTCACGGATACAACAGCCGCTTGCTCCAGGCGCCGTCCGCCAGGTCGTAGCGCACCCGATCGTGCAGGCGCGCGCGCTGGCCGTACCAGATCTCGAGCATGTCCGGCTTGACGCGGTAGCCGCCCCAGTGCGGCGGCCTCGGCACCGGACCGCCGGCGAACTTGCGTTCGAACTCGGCGACGCGCGCTTCCAGGTCGCCACGCGCAGGCAAGGTCTGCGATTGCAGTGATGCCCACGCGCCGATCTGGCTCAGGCGCGCGCGGCTGGCGAAGTAGGCGTCCGACTCGATCGCGTCGACTTTTTCGATCTCGCCTTCGATGCGGACCTGCACGCCGTCGCGCAAGGTTTTCCACAACAGGCACAGCGCTGCCTGCCGGTGTGCGGCCAGCTGCGCCGCTTTTGCGCTGTGATAGTTCGTGTAGAAGCAAAAGCCGGCTTCGTCGACGTTCTTGAGCAGCACCACGCGTGCCGAAATCCTTCCGGCAGCGTCGGCCGTGGCCAGGGTCATCGCCGTCGGCTCCGGTTCGCCTGCCCGCGTTGCCTCATCGAGCAACGCGCGAAACGTCGTCACGGCTTCCTGATAAAGTTCGCTCGAGTCCATCCGCCAATCCATCGCTGGTTCGTACGCTGCGGAGCGCAGCGAATTCATGCCGCATGATGCTAGCACGCACGGCCGTTATCCCGGCGCCATCGTCAACGCGGTGCTCGACACGCTGACGCATGCGGCGCCGCGGCCGTGGCTGATCGGCCTGTCCGGGCTGCAGGGCAGCGGCAAGAGCACGCTTGCCGGCCAGCTCGTCGAACTGGCGGCGCGGCGCGCTATCGGCGCGCTCGCGTTGTCGATCGACGACTTCTATTTCGGCCGCGCCGCGCGGCAGCGGCTCGCGCGCGACGTGCATCCGCTGCTGGCGACGCGCGGCGTTCCGGGAACACACGACGTCGACCTGCTGCTCGGCACGCTCGACGCACTGCGCACGGCGACGCCGCGCCGTCCCGCCCGCGTGCCTCGATTCGACAAGGGCCTGGACACGCGCGTCGCGCCGTCACGCTGGCGATCGGTCGCACGAAAGCCCGACTTCGTGATCCTTGAGGGCTGGTGTATCGGCGTTCCGCCACAGGACGAGGCGGCGCTGCGCAAACCGGTCAACGAGCTTGAACGCGACGAAGATCGCGATGCGCGCTGGCGCAACTGGGTCAACGCGCAACTTGCGCGGCACTACGTGCCGCTGTGGCAGCGCCTCGACCGCCTGGTCATGCTGCAGGCGCCTTCCTGCGCAATCGTCGCGCGCTGGCGCGACGAGCAGGAACGCGCGCTGCGCCGGCGCAATGCGCCGCGCGCACTTTCGCCCGCGGCGCTGCGCCGATTCCTGATGCACTATGAGCGCCTGAGCCGGCAAGCATTGAAGACGCTGCCGGCGCGCGCGGACTTGCGCATCGTGCTCGACGAAGGCCGGCGCGTGCGCCGGCTGGCGGCAGTGCGTCAGGGATTCGGCTGAACGACGACGGCAGTGCCGTAGGCGAGCACTTCGGTGATGCCGTCGGCAACTTCATTGGCGTCGTAGCGCATGCCGACGATCGCGTTCGCGCCGTGCTCGGCGCCATGCTGCAGCATCAGCTTGAACGCATCGTCCCGCGCCTTTTCGCACAACTCCGTGTACAACGTGATGTTGCCGCCGACCAGGCTCTGCAGCGCGGCGCCGATGTTGCCGACGATGCTGCGCGAGCGCACGACGATGCCGCGCACGACGCCGAGGTTGCGCACGATCTTCTGTCCGGGCAGTTCCAGCGCCGTGGTGACCATTGCGGTCGAAACAGATGCCATGTCGTGGGTCCTTGTGAGTGCGAGGTAACGCTATGCAACTCCGCCTGTCTACGCCTATCGGAGGGTCCGAACGTATCCAAAGCGTAGCGAGCGAAGGCAGGTCGCGCGTCGGCGGCGCGTTCCCGCGCCCAGAATACCCAACTACACCCACAGAGGATTCGTCGATGGCAGTGTTCGCGACCGCAATGGTCACCACGGCGCTCGAGCTCCCGGGCCAGCGCATCGTCCGCAACCTCGGCGTCG
>DATIEJ010000181.1:0-4244 GCA_035455825.1 Rhodanobacteraceae bacterium
CGGTGCCAGTGAGCACGGTTGCGCCGCGTATCAGCGTCGCCGGACTCGCCGCGGCCTGGTACGTGGAAGAAAAAGGTTCGCGCGAGGTTGCGGCGGAATGTGGCGGGGGCGCTGGCGCTGCAGGCGAATCGCCCTTGCCCGAAGGAGGCAGCGTGGCACAGGAAGTCAATGCAGCCGATAGCAGTACAAGCGGAAGTTTCGACATGCGTATCCCGGTGAGAACGGCAAGCGGCGAAGTGTACGGCATCGCGCAATTGCTACATGGGCCGGAAGTTACGCGAGGCAGCGCCGGGCGCGGACAAAAAAACGCCAGGGTCACTCCCACTCGATCGTCGCAGGCGGCTTGCCGCTTATGTCATAAACGACACGAGATATGCCGCGTAACTCATTGATTATGCGATTAGACACTTTCTGAAGGAAGTCATACGGCAAATGCGCCCAGTGGGCGGTCATGAAATCGATCGTCTCCACGGCCCGCAATGCGATGACCCACTCGTACGCACGCGCGTCGCCGACCACGCCGACCGACTTCACCGGCAGGAATACGGCAAATGCCTGGCTCACCTTGTCGTAGAGACCTGCCGCGCGCAGCTCGCCGATGAAGATGTCGTCGGCGCGTTGCAGCAGATCAACGTACTCAGGCCTGACCTCGCCGAGGATGCGCACTCCGAGACCAGGCCCCGGAAACGGATGACGATAGACCATCTCGCGCGGCAGGCCGAGTTCGACGCCGATGCGCCGCACCTCGTCCTTGAACAATTCGCGCAGCGGCTCGATCAGCTTGAAGCGCATGCCCTCGGGCAAGCCGCCGACGTTGTGATGCGACTTGATCACGTGCGCCTTGCCGGTCTTGCTGCCGGCCGATTCGATCACGTCCGGATAGATCGTGCCTTGCGCGAGCCAGTCGTTGTCGCGCAGCTTCGCCGATTCTTCGTCGAAGATTTCGATGAAAAGCCGGCCGATGATCTTGCGCTTGGCTTCAGGATCGCCGACGCCGGCCAGCGCGGCGAAGTAGCGGCCGGCCGCATCGACGCGGATGACCCTGACGCCCATATGCTCCGCCATGGTCGCCATGACCTGGTCGCCCTCGCGCCAGCGCAACAGTCCGGTGTCGACGAACACACAGGTCAGCTGCTCGCCGATCGCGCGCTTGAGCAACGCGGCGACAACGGACGAGTCGACGCCCCCGGACAATCCGAGCAGCACGTGGCCGTCGCCGACCTGTTCTCGAATGCGTGCGACGGCATCGTCGATGATGTTGGCCGGAGTCCACAGCGTGCGGCAGCCACAGATGTCGACGACGAAACGCCGAAGAATCTCGTCGCCGTGCTGCGTGTGCGTGACCTCGGGATGGAACTGCACGCCGTACCAGCGCCGTTCCTCGTCGGCCATCGCCGCGATCGGCAAATCGCTCGTGCATGCAGTGACACTGAATCCGGGCGGCGCCGCGGTCACGCGGTCGCCATGCGACATCCAGACATCGAGCTTGCGCGGCAAGCCGGCGAACAGCGCCACGTCGCCGACGATACCGAGGTCGGCGTGACCGAATTCGCGCGTGTGCTCGGCCTCGGTCTTGCCGCCGAGTTGGACCGCCATCGTCTGCATGCCATAGCAGATGCCAAGCAACGGGCTGCTGCCGTCGAATACGCGTTCGGGCGCGCGCGGCGACTCGCCTTCGGTCGTCGATTCGGGTCCACCGGAAAGGATGATGCCCTTCGGCGCGAATTTCGCGATCTCGTCCGGATCGTGATCCCAGGCCCAGATCTCGCAGTAGACGCCGATCTCGCGAATGCGCCGCGCGATCAGCTGCGTGTATTGCGCACCGAAGTCGAGGATGAGGATCTTGTCGCTATGGATGTTGTGCATTCTTGTCTCCCCTCTCCCACCGGGAGAGGGGTGGGGGTGAGGGTTCGGTTTTCGCGGCGAACCCGGGATCACAACGAGTTCGTACCCTCATCCGGCGCTGCGCGCCACCTTCTCCCGATGGGAGAAGGGAAGACTCACTCGAACCGGTAATTCGGCGCTTCCTTCGTGATCGTGACATCGTGCACGTGCGACTCGCGCATGCCGGCGCCGGTGACGCGCACGAAGTGCGGCTTGGCGTGCATGTCCTCGACCGTCGCGCAACCGACGTAACCCATCGCGGCGCGCAAGCCGCCGACCAGCTGGTGAACGATGTTGCGCAGAGGCCCGCGATAAGGCACGCGGCCTTCGATGCCTTCGGGCACGAGCTTGTCGGCGTCGGTGTCGTCCTGGAAGTATCGATCCTTGGAACCCAGCTGCATCGCGCCGAGCGAGCCCATGCCGCGATAGCTCTTGTACGAGCGGCCCTGGTAAAGCTCGACTTCGCCCGGCGCCTCTTCGGTGCCGGCGAACATGCCGCCGATCATGACGCAGTTCGCGCCCGCAGCGAGCGCCTTGGCGATGTCTCCGGAATAACGGATGCCGCCATCGGCAATCAGGCCGGCGCCGCTGTCGCGGATCGCCTCGGCGACCATGCTGACCGCCGTGATCTGCGGCACGCCGACGCCAGCGACGATGCGCGTCGTGCAGATCGAACCGGGACCGATGCCGACCTTGACCGCGTCCGCGCCGGCGTCGACGAGCGCCTTGGCGGCGTCCGCGGTCACGATGTTGCCGCCGATCACCTGCATTTGTGGAAATTGCCGCTTGACCCAGCGCACGCGATCGATGACGCCCTGCGAATGGCCGTGCGCCGTGTCGACGATGATCAGATCGACGCCGGCCGCAACGAGAGCGCCGACGCGATCCTCGGTGTCGCCGCCGACGCCAACCGCCGCGCCGACACGCAGGCGCTCGTGGCTGTCCTTGGCCGAATCCGGATTGTCGCGCGCCTTCTGGATGTCCTTGACCGTGATCAGGCCGCGCAGCTGGAACGCGTCGTTCACGACGAGGACTTTCTCGATGCGGTACTTGTGCAGCAGCGCGAGCACTTCGTCTTCGCTGGCGCCTTCCTTGACCGTCACGAGCTTGTCCTTGCGCGTCATGATGTTGCGCACCGGATCCTCGGGCCGCTTCTCGAAGCGCAGGTCGCGATTCGTGACGATGCCGACGAGCTGTTCGCCGTCGACGACCGGAACGCCGGAAATGTTCGCGGCGCGCGTAATCTGCATGACTTCGCGAATCGACGTGTCCGGCGTCACCGTGATCGGATCGCGGATCACGCCGGCTTCGAACTTCTTGACGATACGCACTTCGTTGGCCTGCTGGGCCACGGGCATGTTCTTGTGGATGATGCCGATGCCGCCGCACTGGGCCATCGTAATCGCCAGGCGTGCCTCGGTGACCGTGTCCATCGCGGCCGAGAGGATCGGGATGTTCAGGCGGATTCCACGCGTCAGCGGCGTGGCAAGGCTGACGTCGCGCGGCAGAACGTTCGAGTAGGCAGGAACGAGCGAGACGTCGTCGAAAGTGAGCGCTTCAGTGAGGATGCGCATCGGCCACATTCCTCGTCGGTTAAAGCGTTCGATTATACCGGCTGAGCCAGTCCCGCACCAGACAGTGCGTGCGCGAAACTCCCGGTTTCTGCGCTGGTCCTTCTCTGTCGCGGCTCAGCAGCCGCCCTGAAGTCCTGCCGGCACGCCGATTCAAGGCCTGAGTCTGGACTTTACGTGGCTGCGCAAATCGGCCATCTCGCGCAGAAGCCTTTCGATGTTGAGTTCATTCTTCAGATTGACCTTGAAGTCGGTATCGGCGCGCGCACGGTCCTTCAGGCCCTGGCGATTCTGGCTCATCATGATCAGCGGGCCCTGCAACCCGACCAGGATCCCCAGCAGCAGATTGAAAAGCTGGTACGGATACGGATCCGGGGGCGACCTTAGCGCGAGGAAGGAATTGACGACGCACCAGAGGAACGTGATCGTCAGCAGGACGCTGATGAAGGTCCAGCTGCCATTGAGTCTCGCCACCGCATCGGCGAGATGATCGCTCCAGGTAAGGTTGCGATCGAACTCTTCGTCGACGTTGCGTGCGGCCTGCCCGGACAGCATCGAATTCGTTTCGCGCATGCGCAGGCTCATGGTCCGGAAGATCGTCATCGCCACGCGCGGCCGCTTGGACAGATAGGCCTCGAACGCATCATGCCGCAACTCGAGCAGGACGGTATCGGTCGTGGCGACGGCGCTGGCGCTGCGCGGCTGCTTGTCGAACATCGACAGCTCGCCGAAGAATTCGCCGGGGCGCAGGCTCTGCAGCGACAGCGGCTGCGGCATGCTCCCGGCCAG
>DATIEJ010000182.1:0-8843 GCA_035455825.1 Rhodanobacteraceae bacterium
TTTCGGCATCACCCTGCCGGATCGCGATCCGGCGGTCGATACCGAAAGCGTGCGCGGCCTGGTCGCGGCGGTCGAGCGACTGGTCGCCGAAAAGGCGGCATCCGCGCCCTCCACGAGCTGAGGAATTCGCATGCGCCGCGTCGCCATCACCGGCATGGGTTCGATCAGCGCGCTTGGTCACGATGCGTCGACCTGCTGGCAGGCGATGCGCGAAGGCCGCGTCGGCATCGGCCCGATCGTCAACATCCCGACCGAACTGCTGAACGTGAAGATCGCCGCCGAGGTGCGAGGCTACGATCCGGCCGCGCATTTCGATCCCAAGCGATTGGTCCTGCTCGATCGCGTATCGCAATTCGCGCTGGTCGCTGCGCGCGAGGCCATCGCGCAATCCGGGCTCGAATTCCGCGCGAGCGGGCTTGGCGAGCGCACCGCCTGCATCATCGGCACCGGCATCGGCGGCGAAAACACGCACGACGAAACCGCGCGTCGTTTCTATGCCGACAAGAAACCGAACGTGCATCCGTTGACCATCGTGCGGCTGATGGCGAATGCGCCGGCCTGCCAGGTCACGATGGAGTTCGGCCTCACCGGGCCTTCGTTCGCGGTGGTCAGCGCCTGCGCTTCGGCGAACCACGCGATGGCGCAGGCGTTCGACATGGTGCGCTACGGCCGGGCGGACTTCGCCGTGACCGGCGGCAGCGAGGCCTGCATCACGGTTCCGTGCGTGAAGGCGTGGGAGGCCGTGCGGGTGACCGCCGACGACACCTGCCGGCCTTTCTGCAAGCAGCGCCGCGGCATGGTGCTCGGCGAGGGAGCCGGCATTTTCGTGCTCGAGGAATACGAACACGCGCGAGCACGCGGCGCGACGATTCTCGCCGAATTTGCCGGCGCCGGCATGTCGGCCGACGCCGGCGACATCGTGCTGCCTTCGGAAACGGGCGCGGCCAGGGCGCTTGCCGGCGCGCTCGCCGATGCGCAGCTCGGCGCGGGAGATGTCGACTACATCAACGCGCACGGCACCGGCACTCCGGCCAACGATCCGACCGAGTCGAAGGCGATCCGGCGCGTGTTCGGCGCGCACGCCGACGCGCTGTGCGTGTCGTCGACCAAGTCGATGCATGGCCATGCGCTCGGCGCTGCCGGCGCGATCGAACTGGTAGCCGCTATCGGCGCGTTGCGCGATGGAATCATTCCGCCGACGGCCAATTTCATCGATGCCGATCCCGAGTGCGACCTCGACTACGTGCCGAACGTCGCACGTGAAAAGGCCGTGCGCGCGGTGCTGTCGAACTCGTTCGCGTTCGGCGGACTCAATGCCGTCGTCGCGGTCTTGCGCGCACCCTGAAACGATTTCGCGGCAGCGCACAGGTTTTCCGCGGTTCAGCGACAGCCGCTATGATTGACGTTTTCGTGTTGTACCCACCGACTCCTTGACGGCGCCGCAAAAAAATGAATTCCAGGAACGATCTCGATTCCACGCTGAGCAAGGTGCCGGCCGTCACGCTCGGTTTCTGGATCATCAAGATCGCCGCGACGACGCTGGGTGAAACCGGTGGCGACACGGTCACGATGACGATGGACCTTGGCTATCTGACCGGGACGGCGATATTTCTCGCGATCCTGATCGCGCTGGTCGCCATGCAGATTGCCGCCCGGAAATTCCATCCGTTCCTGTACTGGGCGACGATCATTGCGTCGACCACGCTCGGCACGACGCTGGCCGACTTCGCCGACCGCTCGCTCGGCATCGGTTATGCGGGCGGCTCGGCCCTGCTGCTGGCGTGTGTGTTCGCGATGCTGGCGCTCTGGTACAGGTCGGAAGGAACCGTCTCGGTCGACACGGTCAGCACGCCGAAGGTCGAAGCGTTCTACTGGGCGACGATCACATTCTCGCAGACACTGGGCACGGCGCTCGGCGACTGGATGGCCGACGACTCGGGACTCGGCTACATCGGCGCCGCGCTGGTTTTCCTTGCCGCACTGGCGATTGTCGTCGCGCTCTACTACTGGACTGGCGTTTCGCGCGTGCTGCTGTTCTGGGCCGCGTTCATCCTGACCCGACCGCTTGGCGCCACGGTCGGAGACTTTCTGGACAAGCCGCACGACGAAGGCGGACTGGATTTCAGCCGTCCGCTGGCCTCGGCAATCCTCGCTGTCTTCATCGTCGCCTGCATCCTGCTCATTCCGCAACGGCCTGGCACGCACCCGGGCGCACAGCGGCAGGCCGTATAGCGCTTTTTTTTTCTGCGGCCAGCCGGCATGAGCCGGCGGACACCCGCGTATGATCCATCCGAGGCATCCACGGCCGGCATATGTCGAAATTCCACTACCTGCAACTTGACGTGTTTGCCGCCAGCCGCGGCGGTGGCAATCCGCTGGGCGTCGTCGTCGACGCGCGCGAGTGGACCGATGCGGACATGCAGGGATTCGCCGCCTGGACGAATCTCGTCGAGACGACGTTCCTGCTGCCGCCCACGGATCCCGCGGCCAGTTACCGGCTGCGCATCTTCACGCCAACGAACGAGATTCCGTTTGCCGGACATCCGACGATCGGCAGCGCGCACGCCGCGCTGCACAGCGGTTTTGCCCAGCCGCGCGACGGTCTGCTCGTGCAGGAGTGCGGCGCCGGCCTGTTGCCGATCCGCCTGCACGATGCCAATGGCGAGCAGGAACTGTTCGTGAAGTCGCCGGCCGCGCGCGTGGTCGAGGCAACCTCGAACGCGGCAGCTTCCGTCCATGGCGTACTCGCCGAGCAGGTACTCGGAACGTTGCCGCCGGCGCTCATCGAAGGAGGACGGCGCTGGTGGGTCGTCGAATTCGCCGACGAAGCCGGCGTGCGCGCATGGCAACCGGACCACGCCGCGATCAAGGCACTGGCGACTGGCGACAATTGCCTCGGCGTCTGCATTTTCGCGCGCTGCGCGAATGCTCCGTACGATCTCGTCGTGCGCGCGTTTCCCGCAGGCGTCGGCATCGCCGAGGATCCGGCTTCGGGCGCTGCCAATGGACTCATCGCCGCATGGATCGCGCAACGCGAACCCGCCGGCGCGCTGGCGCACGGCTATCGCGTCAGCCAGGGTCGCGAGATGGGCCACGATGCGTCGATCACGGTGCGCATCGACGATGACCGCACGGTGTGGGTCGGCGGAACATCCGACATCGTCGTCGACGGCACGCTGCGCTGGCCGCTGGCGTAGCGGTGTAGGGTGTGGGGTGACTGCTTGAGGCTGACGCCTGAGGGCCGAGAGCCGAAAACATTGGCGGCGCTCTTGATCTTAGCCCTCAGCCCTCAGCCCCCAGCCCCCAGCCCTTCTATCGCAGCGCCGCAGAAAGCACGCCGACCAGTTCGCCGCGCGGATCCTGACTCTGCTCCCAGTACATCATGCCGCCGAGCCCGTGCGCTTTGACGAACTCGGCCTTGAGCTTCAGCGACTGCGGATCATCGTAGCTGACGAAAACGCGCGTCTGCGCGTTCCACAGATACGGAACCTGCGCCGCGGCATCCCAGTGGCGCGCATAGCCGTTGCGATCGATGAAGTCGGCGACGAGCTGCGGCCACGGATGATCGCCTTCGTAGTGGCCGTAAGGCTGGTCCAGTCCTTTGCGTCCGGCCTTCACGTCAGCAAACGCGCGGCCGTAGAACGGCACGCCGACGACGAGCTTGCGCGCGGGCACACCGGCGGAAAGATATTGCGTCACGGCGCGGTCGATGCTGCGCTCGCTCGCCGCGGAAGTTTGCGAACGGCGCAGCGCGGCGTGATGACCGGTGGTCGGCGTCAGGCTGTTGTGGAAGTCGTAGGTCATCAGATCGATCCAGTCGAGGTAAGGATGGATTCGATCGAGTTCGATGAACTTTGTGAATTCACCGTCAGCCAGCGCAGCCGTCAGCAGGTAAGGGCTGTCCGCGCGGCGCGAGCGCTTCGCGCCGAGAGCGTCGAGGTGTTCGCGCAACGTCCGCAGCAGCAACGTGAAATTCGGCCGGTCCTCGTCGCGATGGCGGATGCCGGGTCCGGGCAAACCGGGATATTCCCAATCCAGGTCTATGCCGTCGAGTCCGTGCTTGACGATGAGTTCGTCCACACTCTGCGCAAACGTCGCGCGCGTGGCATCGGTCGAAGCGGCATCGGAGAAACCGTCGGCGCCCCAGCCGCCGATCGAAACGAGGATCTTCAATCGCGGATTGCGCATTCGCAGCGCGTGCAGGCGTGACAGCGCCTCTGACGAGCCGGCCTGGTCGAGCCCGGCACGGCCGTCGCTGCCGATGTGGGCGAATGCGAAGTTGATCGCCGTGAGCTTCTCCGCGGCAATCGGCACCGGCTTCTCCCAGCCTGCAACATAGCCGACGAGGCGATAGGGCAGCTCGTCCTTGCCTGACGTCGAGGCCGCCGAGGCGCTCGACGCCGCCAGCAATATGCATGCGACGCACGCAAACGCGAGTCTTCGCAAAGCAGCGGATGCAGCCACCATGGCATTCCCTTGCGGTACGCCTCGCTCACCCAGGCGGCATCTTCGAAGCAGTAGGCAACGCGCGCCTCGAGCTGGCCGCCGGCCCGCTCGCAGATCAGTCATGAACCGGGAATACGCTGCATGCCGCGGTCGTTCTCGCATCGTCGGCATCTCCCTGAAGCCTGCAGTAAAAATAACAGGTCTGAGGAAACGCGGGTAAATGCATCGCGAAAACGACAGCCCGGCACGACTGACCTTCGCCATCTGACGAAACGATCGCCGGTCAAGGAACCGCGCCAGGCGCGAGCGCACCGCGCGTTTCCAGGCACTACCTCCGCCGATGCAGCCGACAGTTCAGACGGTATGCGCGATTTCCGCCGCCACCTGCCTTGCCGCGCTGAGCGTCGCCGCCACGTCGGCGCGTGTGTGCGCCGTGGAGACGAACAGATTTTCGTAGGCACCGGGATGAAACAGCACGCCGCGCGCGAGCATGCCTTCCCACCAGCGCCTGAAGATCTGCTGATCGGCATGGCGCTCGGCATCCCGGTAGTTGTGAATGTCCTTGCGGGCGAACCATACCTGCATGAGCGGCCCCAGGCCGACCACGTAGGCGGGCAGGCCCGCATCGCGCATGACCTGGCCGAGCCCGATGCGCAATTCGTCGGACACGGCATCCAGTTGCTGGTACAGGCCGGGAGTCGCCAGTTCGTCGAGCGCCGCGTTCGCTGCGGCCACGGCGATGCCGTTGGCGGTGTAAGTGCCCGCCATCGACACCGTGCCGTTGGCGACCAAAGCCATGATGTCGGCACTGCCGCCGGCGGCAGCGACCGGAAATCCGCCACCGAGCCCTTTGGCAAACACCGAAAGATCCGGACGTATCCCCAGGCGCGCCTGCGCGCCGCCCAGCCCCAGGCGAAACCCGGTTATCACCTCATCGAAGATCAGCACGATGCCGCGGCGCTGGGTCAGTTCACGCATCGCTTCCAGAAAGCCCGGCTGCGGCAGGATGCAGCCGGTATTGCACATGACCGGCTCGGTCAGCACGGCGGCGATGTTGTCGCCTTCACGCTCGATCGCGTCGGCCAGCATCTGCGCGTCGTTCCACGGCAGGATGATCAGGTTCTCCTCGACGCCTTTCGGCATGCCCGGACCCTGCGCCACCGCCACGGGACGATCGTCCGGTCCGGCCTTGTCGATGGCCGGATGCTTGCTCCAGTACACGCCGTCGGAGAAGCCATGGTACATGCCCTCGAAGCGGATGATCTTGCGGCGGCCGGTGTAGGCTCGTGCCAGGCGCGTCGCATAGAGCACCGCTTCGGTGCCGGTGTTGCAAAGACGCACTTGCTCGACGCTCGGCACTGCGGCGATGATCTTTTCGGCCAGACGCGCCTCGTCAGCCGTCGGCAGCGCAAACACGGTCCCGCGCTGCTGGATGAAATCGACCACGGCCTGCGTCACGCGCGCGGGCCGATGTCCGAAGATCATCGGCCCCAGGCCGAGCAGATAGTCGATGTACTCGTTGCCATCGACATCGCGCAGCCGCGAGCCCTGGCCTGACTCCACGAACAGCGGGTAAGGCATCCAGCCCGCCCAGGTCGCGCGCGCGGTGCTGTTGACGCCACCGGGTATCACCCGGCAGGCGGAGTCGAACAAGCCGGCGCTGCCGGCGGTGGGGCCGTCGGCGCGAAGCCAGGCGTCAGTTGCGGTCATGATGATTGCCTTGCATTCGAATGATTCCAAAGTGGGCTCGCGGCCAGAGTGCGCGGCGCTTCCTCTGGCGCCCCGATCACGCCACGGGCGGCGAAGACGCGACCGCTGCGAGGATTCGATTTGCGGACCGACTCAGGCCAAAGCGACGTTCAGCAGTGGCGTTGCATCGGCGTTGCCTTCGATCAAGCCAGGCAGCAGCGCGAGGGCGTCGGCAAAGCCGTTGATTGGAGCGTGCGCGATTTTTTTCTCGATGCAGTGCGCTACAAGGTTGCCTTTGGCAAATACAAAATCGGCAGCTTCGGCGACGCAGAAGTCGGACGCGCCGTCGCCGATCAGCAGGACACGCTTGCGCCCGCCGCTTGCTGCCTGCGCGCGCATGCACTTGCACGTGCCGCTGGCCACGCGGCAGATCGCGCTCGCGTTCGGAAACGCCAGGCGCCATGAGCGCTCGCCGGCGGGCTCCAGCCGGTTGGCGGTCACCGGCAGCCAGTCGAGCCCCTCGCGGCCAAGGATCGTGCGGATCGCATAGTCCAGGCCGTCGCTGAGCACTTCCAGGTGCATATCCTGGCCATGCACATGTTTGACGAACTCGGCGAACGCCGGATCGATCGCGCGCTGCGCCAGATGCGCGTCGAGCTCGCGCCGATCCATGTCGAGCAGCGCGACCTGCCCGGCCATGCAGTCGTGCGAGCCGATGCGCCCAGCGCGCCAGTCGGCCTCGAGCACTTCCCAACCCGGACGCGCGAAGCGCTCGAGCAGCGTGTCGGTGGTGTCGTCGAGGGCAATCGTGCCGTCGAAATCGCAGAGTATCGTCCAATCGGACACGGTTTTTCCTTCAATTGCGTCTATCAGGAGTTACTGAACCAAGAGCCAGGGATCTTCCGGAGCGCATTCTCGCCCGCCCCCGCCAATAAGCCAGTGTCATCCTGCGGCGGCTGAGGCGATCCTCGAGGCGGCATATCGCCGCCCAGCGTTCGCGTGGCGTCATTGTCGGTCGGGATCATTAAGGATTCCTGCAAGCCCGGGATGGCCAGTGTTGGCGCCGGCCGCATTTGAGGTTACCTTAACGCCACCCCCTGTTTTGTGCGGCAAAATAGAGACTAATTTTCCAGTATCCGGCAGCATCATGTCGAGTCGCCAAGCCTTTTTTGCCTATACACCCTGGGACCTCATCCCGGCCCTGATGGGATTGGGCCATATGATCTTCGTGGCGACGCTGTTCTTCGGCTTCCACGCAATGCCCTGGGCGCTGTGGATTCCGCTCGCGCTGGTCTATTCGATCAGCATCTCGTGGAGCATCAATTCCACGAGCCACAACTTCATCCACAATGCGTTCTTCACCTCGCCGGTGCTGAACCGCGTCTACAGCATCATCCTGTCGATCACCGACGGTTTCTCTCAGGAGTTCTACCACCACGTGCACCTGCGCCACCACGTCGGCAACATGGACCGCATCGGCGCGAACGGCACGACGATCGACCCGCTGTCGATCTGGCGCCACGGCAAGAACGGCAAGCCGGAAAATCCGTGGACCTATACGTTCTACAGTTATTTCCGCGACGACATCGGCGAAGTCTACAAGCGCGTCAAGGAGAAGTTTCCCGCCAAGGCACGCTGGATCTGGCGCGAGATCTATATCGTCGTCGGCCTCTACCTGGTCTGCCTTGCGTACGACTGGCGCGCGTTCCTCGCGCTCGTGCCGTTCTATTATTTCGGCCACTCGCTGTCGTCGCTGAACGGCTATTACGAGCACTTCAAGGGCAACCCGGACGCGCCGATCGCCTGGGGCGTCAGCACATACAACAAATTATACAATTGGACCTGGCTGTACAACGGCTTCCATGCCGAGCACCACTATCGTCCGAAGGTGCACTGGACGAAGATGGTCGAGCTGCGCGATCGCATTCGCGCCGAACAGGAAGCGGCCGGCGTGCATGTCATGACGCACTGCCACGCACTCGGATTCCTCGATCGCGCTGCGCCGCGATACACGCAGATCGTCCGCCGCGAACCAGTCTCCACGTAGTCTCGCATTCGACCGCTGTCCCTGCCGCGCTGTGTGCTCGCATCGGCGCGAGCAAAGCGCCTTGAAATTCGCTCATCAGTCTCACGTTCCGGGTTGCCCGCCCGGCTCCCGATCGAGCGCGCGCAGGAACTGGCTGCCGTAGCGCGCCAGCTTCGTTGCGCCGACTCCGCTGATCGCGCCCAGCTGCGCCGTCGTCTGCGGCCGCTCGCGCAGCATCTGCAGCAGCGTCGCGTCGTGGAAGATCACATAGGCCGGAACGCCCTGCTCGCGCGCCAGCTGCGCGCGAAGTTCGCGCAGCGCTTGCCACAATGCATCCTCGTGCGGAGCGATCGCCAGATTCGAGTCCCTGGCATTCGTGCGTGCCTTGCGCCGCGAAACACGCCGTTCCGCGCGATCGGCAACGTGGCGCAACCGCACCGCAGTCTCGCCGCGCAGCACGCCGCGGCTCGCGGCGGTCAGGCGCAGCACGCCAAACCCGTCGTCGTCGGTGACGAGCAGGCCGGCGGCGACCAACTGGCGGAACACGCTGCGCCACTGGCGCTCGTCGAGGTCGGCGCCGATGCCGTACGTGCTCAGCGCGTCGTGCCGCAACGAGCGCACGCGCTCGTCGTCCTCGCCGCGCAGCACCGCGATCAGATGGCCGACGCCGTAGCGCTGGCCG
>DATIEJ010000183.1:0-20395 GCA_035455825.1 Rhodanobacteraceae bacterium
CACTGCTGGGCGTTCACGCCGTGCTCGTTCTGCTTGCTCGCGCTGGAGTTGCGCCGGCTCGAACTGACCCGCTTCGATCTGCTCGAAGCAACGAGGACCGGCGGCGCGGAATTCTATGTCCACCTGCGCAATTCACCGCGCACGCTCGACTCCGGGAAGTTCTACGAGCTGCGGCACAAGCTGCTGCACGGAATCCAGGACGAGGCTGCCGAGAACACGATGCGGATGTTCTCGCTCAAGCGGCAGATGGGCATTCAACCCTGAGCGGGCGGGCGAGTCGCCCGATCACGCAGTCCGGCGCGCAGCGAGTTCCAGCGCGAGCCGCGCGGCGGCTTCGAGACTCGATGCATCGGCCTTGCCGGTCCCGGCCAGGTCGAGCGCAGTGCCATGGTCGACCGACGTGCGGATGTAAGGCAATCCGAGCGTGACGTTGACGGCGTGACCGAAGCCCGCGTGCTTGAGGACCGGCAATCCCTGGTCGTGATACATCGCAAGCACGGCATCGAAGCGCACGAGTTGTGACGGCAGGAACGCGGTGTCGGCCGGCAGCGGACCGGCCAGATCGAAGCCGGCCGCGCGCAGCTGTTCGAGCGCCGGGATGATCGTATCGATTTCTTCGCGCCCCAGATGGCCGCCTTCGCCGGCATGCGGATTCAGTCCGAGCACGCCGATGCGTGGCGCGGCAATGCCGAAGCGCCCGATCAGATCGTCGCAGAGGATGCGCAGCGTGCGCACGAGGCCGGCCTGCGTGACTGCGGCCGGCACGGCGGACAACGGCAAGTGCGTCGTCGCGAGCGCGACGCGCAAGTCGCCGCCGAAGCGGCCGCCACCGCGATCCGGGTTCGGCGCAACCAGCATCATCACGACGTTGCAGCGCGCGCGCTGCGCGAAGAACTCGGTGTGGCCGGTGAACGCGAAGCCGGCGTCGGCGATGATGCTCTTCTGCACCGGGCCGGTGACGAGGGCGTCGAAGTCTGCGCCTGCGCAGCCGTCCGCGCCGCGCGCCAGCGTGTCGAGCACGTAGCGCGCGTTGCCTGGGTCGAGCTTGCCGGCAATCGCCGGCACAGCCAGGGGGATATCGATGCAGCGCAGGACGCCTGGCTTGCGTCGATCGCGCCGCGACCCATCGAACGCCTCGAGCTGCAGTTCGACGCCGCGCTGCTGCGCTGCCCGGCGCAGGAGATTTTGGTCGGCGATCGCGACCAGATCGGCCTGCAGGCCGGTTGCCGCCAGCGCTGCGACGAGTTCGGGTCCGACGCCGGCAGGTTCACCGGCGGTCAGCGCGATCCGTGGCAGCGCCGCGCTCATGATCGACGGGCTTACGGCGCGGCCGGTTTCTTCTCGTTCGTCTCGGCGCCGCACTGCGGCAGGCTGGCGCTGGAATATTCGGCCACGCTGGCGCAGGTGTAGGCTTCCGAGCGCATCTGGCGCAGGAAGTTTTCGTATTCGTCTTCGGCCTTGCGGTTGCGCAGGACGTCGCGCGCCTGTTCGCGTTTGGCCTCGTCGGTACGATCCTGCTGGCGCGATCCGAGCAACTGGATGATGTGCCAGCCGACGTCGGTCTGGAACGGCTGGGAAATGTCGTTGTCCTTCAACGTCGCCAGGACTTCGGCGACGCGCGTGCCGTACTGGTCGATCGGGAACCAGCCCATGTCGCCGCCGGCGTTCGCCGAGTTCGGGTCCTGGGAATACTGCTTGGCCAGCTTGGCGAAGTCCTCGTGGCCGTCGACGATGCGCGCGCGGATGTCGCGCACGGTGTGCTGTGCGTCTTCGCTGGCCACGACTTCGGTCACGTTGATCTCGATGTGGCGCGCGTGGTATTCGGTCACGAGCTTCTGGCCGTTCGCGCGCTTCTCGATCAGCTTGACGATGTGGAAACCGCTCGGTCCGCGCAGCACCTGCGAAACCTGGCCGGGCTGCATGCCTTCGGCCAGATTGGCGAACGTTTCGGGCACTTCGTCGTAACGGCGCCAGCCGAGGTCGCCGCCGTCGAGCGCATCCTGTGCGTTCGAATAGCGGATTGCCGCTGCCGAGAAATCCATGCCGCCGTCGATCTGCTTCTTGACGTTGTCGGCCTTGTCGCGCGCGACCTGGATCTGGTCGGCGCTCGCGGCCTCGGGCACGGAGATCAGGATATGCGCCAGGTGCACTTCGCCGGATTTCAGGCTGTTGCTGCCGAGCAGGATGTCGACTTCCGAATCGGTGACGTTGACCTGGTTCTGCACGACGCGCTGGCGCAGGCGCTGGACCAGCAACTGATCCTTCAGCGTCTTGCGATATTCATCGTAGCTGAAGCCCTCGTGCTCGAGCGATGCGCGCAGCTGGCGCACGTCGATCTTGTTCGATTCGGCCACGCGCTGGATCGCCTGGTCGACGTCGGAATCGGTGACGCGGATGCCGGTGCTGCCGGCGCGCTGCACCTGCAGGCGCAGCAGGATAAGGCGCTCGAGCACCTGGCGTTCGAGTTCCTGGCGCGGCGGCAGCTGCTGCGGATTCTGGCGGTACTGGCTGAGCACGTTCGCAACCGCGCGGTCGAGCTCGCTCTGCAGGATCACATCGTCCTCGGCAATCGCGGCGATGCGGTCGAGCGAATCGACCGGCAGCGCCTGTGCGCCCGCGGTCGAAGCGAAGCTGAAAAGGGAAAGGGCCAGACAAAAAAAGGCGATGAGCTTGTACATCGGCAAACTATTCCGAAAGTGGTGGGCATGCTGCGCGTCGGCGACCGGGGCGAGGTCGCAATTTGGCGTCACAGCCAACCCGGCATGATAGGGGTTACGGGTAAGAAAAGCGTTATCCAACGCCGTAGGGCCTGCATTCGATTGAGCTTTGAAGCGGCAAAAATGACAAGCTAAATCAGAAGCTTGCCAGCAGAAGCGCGCGGGTTTCAGGCACGCCTCACGGGTACCCCAGCATAGCACGGCGCAGGTAGTTTTCGGTCCGCGTGCCGGTGCTGCCTACGCCCTTGAACTCGAGTTCGAAGTAGATGGCGGTGTCCATCGTGTTGGAGCCCGAGACGTTGACGAAATGGCGCACGAGTGCGCGCAGGGCAACGCAGCAGCTGTCGTATTCGACGCCGCCGAATGCCTCGAGCAGCTGCCGGTCCATCAGCGAGTAGTAGTAGCGTCCGACCAGGCTCCAGCGATCGTTGATCGGGACCAGAGCCGTGGTGTCGACCTGTTCGAGGAAGTTGCGGCGGAATCGGTAGGACACGTTGACGACGCCTTCGGCACCGAAACGGCGTTCGAGGCCGACTCCGGACAAATCGGTCTGGTGCGTATTCGGATTCCACTGCTGGTCCCAGCGCAGGCCCCAGCGGTCGTTCAGGCGCAGGTTCAGTTCGCCGACATAGTCGGAGCCGGAGTAGTCGACTTCCGGATAGCCCGGCAGCTGCACGCGCTGCGTGGTGAAGTAGCGAATCTCGCCGATGCTCGCGCTGAGCAGCTGGTCGCCGCTGGCGTTGTCGATCAGGCGCGTCGTCAGCGCGGCGGTCAGGTTGTTCGCATTGGTTTGCCGGTCGGCGCCGACGAACGTGTTGGTGCGGAACAGGCTCGGGAAATCGAACGTCGGCAGCTGCGTGTCGAGGATCGGCAGGTCGTTCTGGTTGCGGTACGGCACGTACAGGTAGTACAGGCGTGGCTCGAGCGTCTGCGTGTACTCGTTGCCGAAATACTGCGCCGTGCGTTCGAATGTCAGGCCGGCATCGAGATTGAAGATCGTCGTGCTGCGCGTCGGCGAAGAGTTCGTCAGCGGCTGCGCAAACGGCTGCGTCGTCACGTAGTCGTCGAGATGATTCAGATCGTAGCTGGTGTAGCGCACGCCGAGTTCGGGGCGGATGAAATACGCGGCGGTTTCGACCGGGAACGCAAGGTACGGATAGGCGTCGAGCCGGCCGCCGGTGACCGCATTGTTCTTCTGGAAGTTCGCATACTCGACGTTGATGCCGGCGTCGAGGCCGCCGAGCAGTGCATGCTCGCCCACGAACGTTGCGCGCGGCAGGCGCCGGTAGGGCTCCACGCCTGGCGACAGCGACGGATCGGTCACCTGCCAGGAATCGGCGCCGAAACTCGCGCTCCACCAATCGCCGTGTCCATTCAGGTAGGCGCTCGACGGCAGCAGGCTCGTCGCGGTCGTGATGAAGCTGTTGCCGTAGTCGGTCAGGTAAAACTGGTCGGACACGTGGTTGACGTTGACCGACACGCCCCAGTTCGGTGAGAACGCGATCGATCCGAGCGCGTGCAGGAAATCACGTTGGCCGGGAATCTCCTCCGCCTGGGTGCCCGGATGCGTGGCGACATAGTCGGCATAATCGCTGGCTGCTTCCCTGTCATGCGGCACATAGTTGAAGTCCACTTCGAGCCTGCTCGACGTGGACAGGAAACGAAACTGACCGGCGAGCATCGCGCCGCGCTCGGTCATCACGCGCGGCTCCAGCGTGGCGTCGTAGTTCGGCGCGAGATTGAAATAGTACGGCAGGCCGAAAACGAAGCCGCGCCGGTCGCTGTAGCCGAGCTTCGGCAGCAGGAATCCGGACTCGCGCTCGTTGTCGAGCGGAAACTTCAGGTACGGCAGCCAGAAGAACGGCACGCCGGCGTAGACCATCGTGGCGCCGTGCGCGTAGCCTTCCTTTTCGACCTGGTCCATGTCGAGTTCGTTCGCGCGGATTTCCCACTGCCGGTCGCTCGGATCGCAGGTCGAATAGGTGGCGTTGAACGCCTGCGAATGATCCGGATCGGTCTGGTTGATCTTCGCCGCGACTCCATTGCCGCGCTGCTCGAGCAATTGGTAGCGCACGTTGTCCATGGACGTGGAGCTTGGCGTGGTCGTGCCGTGCGCACTGTCGGCCGCGAGCAGCGTCGCATGATCCTGGAAGCGCACGTTGCCGGTCGCGGTGTAGTCGGTCGTCTCGGTGTCGTAGGTCAGGAAATCGGCCTTCAGCAACGCATCGAGCTTGCGCAGTTCGACATCGCCTTCGAGCTGCTCGTGCGTGCGGTCGGGCTGCATGACCTTGCGCGCGACCAGGTCGGTCGGCGCCTGCGAACGATCGCCGGCCGGCGGCAGTCCCGGCGTGAAGAAATCGAGCAGGTCGTTGCGCTTGCAGGTGCGGTAGGGATCCTTCGGCTTCGGGCAGCGCAACACGCCGACCGGGCAGATCGGACTCGCCTCGGCCGCCGCGACCGCACCCGGGGTGGCGTCAGCGGCGAGCACGGCGGCAGTCGGAGCCAATGCCAGGACCAGCGGCAGCAGGCGGAGTTGCAAGGGCAGGCCAGGGCGAAGATCGAGCACGTCGGGGTTGCGCCTTCAGAAGGGTCCGGGCAGGCCGCACAGCTTGCCCGAAAGCCGCAAAAGCGGCAATGCGTGGAGATCCCTGACTAACCTGTAAGCGACGCGCAACAGGCGGAATTGCGCTGCACGGCGCCGTATCGCACGCCCGCTCGCCGGAACCGGTTGCGCAAGCAGCGCGGACAAGCAACCATGCGTCGACGCGCGCTGGCGCGGCGTTCAGCTGTGCGGGGCGTCGTTGTTCTGCATCCTGAGCCCTGCACCGCGGCGAACTCGAAGGGGGCACGCATGTTGAGCGAGACGGTTCGGGAGACTCTTGCGGTCGTCGGCGTGATCGGCTCGATGGCATTTGTCGGAATGCAGATCCGCGAAAGCAACATTCAGGCGCGCGCAGCGGCATACGCGACCATCGGCATCGCGACATCGGAATTTCACCGTTCGTTCGATGCGCGGCTCAATCGATTGGTGACCGAATCCGACTATCCTGAAGCAGTGCAGAAGTGGACCCTGGCCGACTGGGAAAGCGTGCAGCGAATCTACACAGCCGACCTGCGCATGTTCGAGACGATCCTGCTTCAGGTCGAACAAGGCCTGCTTCCCGCCGATGCGATGGTACGGCTCGGCTACAACTGGGGTGCGGTACTGACGAGCCCGGGCATGGCGTGCCTGTGGCCCGAGCTGCAAGCGCAGGTCGGACCGTCGGTCCGCAAGGCGATCGAAGACTCGACCCCCAAGGCGGACCGTTTCGTCTGCAAGGTCGATCTCAAGGCACTTCGCGACGAGACGATACTCGGCCGAAGGAAGGATTGAGGTTGTGCAAGTGAATGAGGGCGCCTCGACCGCGATCGAATCAACTCTGGTGCGCGACGGCCAGCCCGTTGCGGGTCCCGTCGCGCGGCATCCCAGGGGTCTGTTCTACCTGGCCTTCACCGAAGCGTGGGAGCGATTCTCCTACTACGGCATGACCGCGCTGCTCGCGCTGTTCATGGTGAATCAGCTGCTGCTGCCCGGGCATGTCGAGCACATCGCAGGATTCTCCGCTTTCCGCGCCGCGATCGAAGCGCTGTTCGGTCCGCTGTCGACGCAGGCGCTCGCTTCGCAGATATTCGGTCTGTACTCCGGATTCGTCTACTTCACGCCGCTGCTCGGCGGCATCGTCGCCGACCGCTGGATCGGGCAGCGCAATGCCGTCATCATCGGCGCGCTGTCGATGAGCGCCGGTCATCTGGCGATGACGTTCGATGAGTCGTTCCTCGCGGCGCTGCTGCTGCTCGTGATCGGTTCGGGATTTCTCAAGGGCAACATCTCGGCGCAGGTCGGCGCGCTCTATCCGCGCGACGACGAAGCGCGCCGCACGCGCGGCTTCATCATCTTCAGCACGGCGATCAATGTCGGAGCGGTTGTTGGACCGCTGGTCTGCGGACTGCTCGCCCAGGTCTACGGCTGGCACTATGGCTTCGGCGTTGCCGCGATCTTCATGCTGCTCGGCCTGGCAACCTACCTGTCCGGCTATCGCCATCTGCCGGCGCGTGTCGAGCGGCAGACCTTCGAGGGCGTTCGACTCGGCGCGGCCGAGCGGCGCGTTGTCGCTGCGCTGATCGTTGTCATGATCATCACGGTGTTCCAGTCGACGTCGTTCTTCCAGATATTCAACGTGATGCCGATCTTCATCCAGCAGCACGTGGCGGCCGAAGTCGCCGGGTTCCGCATTCCGATTCCGTGGTACCAGTCGATCAATGCGGTCTTCAGCATCGTCGCTGCGCCGGCGCTTCTCTGGCTTTGGGGCCGCCAGGCCAGACGCGGCCGCGAACGCGACGAACTCGCCAAGATCGGCATCGGCGCCTGGATCGCGGCCGCGAGCAATCTGATAGTCGTCGCAGCGATCATCGCCTACGACGGCGCGCCAATTCACCCGATCTGGCCATTCCTCTACAGCGCCGGCTTGGGTATCTCGTTCCTCTACTACTGGCCGACATTGCTCGCGCTGGTCTCGCGCACGGCGCCAGCCAAGGTCAACGCCACGCTGATGGGCTTCGCCTTCATGAGCCTGTTCGTTTCGAACAACCTGATCGGCTGGATCGGCGGCTTCTACGGAAAGATGCAACCCGCGGCGTTCTGGGCAATGCACGCGGCGATTGCCAGCGCCGGCGGTCTGATCGTCCTGCTGTTTGGCCGACGCCTCAGTCGGGCGCTGCGGCCCGGATGAATTTCCTTGGACGGTGGGTTACTTGCCGCCGTCCGCCGTAAAAATCCCGTCGCGCGGGCAGCGCAAATCATCGGTTGGCAGCGTGACGAACTTCGCGCTTTTCTCATCGATCTTCCACGCCGCTTCGGCGCCGAGCACGTCTGTTCCCGCTTCGTCCTTCAGGACCGCGATGACCGTCCCGGGTACTTTCTTTTCCCCGGTTTGACACGATCCCATGAAACCCGGCGCGCTCCGGGAGTGAGGCGGGAACTGCAACGCATCGCGGATCACGGAGTGGTCGTCCAGGATCAGCGCGAACTCTTTTCCGCAAATCTGCCACGACGCCGAAAACAGCCGGTCGGAGACTTCGCTTCCACCAAGGTTTTTCAGGCCCAGCGCGGCGTGGCGGCTTTCGATCGCGGCAACCGGTTCTTCCGACGTGCGCTGACCGATCAACGCCTTGGGAATGTCCGAGCCGCATTGAACCTTTTCGAAGCCGTCCAGCGCATGGACGTCCACGCTGGCGAGAAGCAGGACAAGCGTGCAGCAGGCGGTCTTGTGCATGATCGTGGCGTCCAGGCGCAATCGACGAGGCGTTGCGGCGGCATCATCTCGCCGTCTCGCCCGCCGGGTCAAACACGGCCCATGGAGCGACCGGGTGCGTCGCCACCGGCGTAGCGGAGGAGAACGATCGCCCCCGGCGGAGCGGGGCGACGCCATGACTTCTTGCTCCCTCTCCCCATCGCTCCACCGATGGGGAGAGGTCAGTCGAGCCGCTTCTGTTCGCGGAACCTGATGTGCTACTTCGCGGCGACCGCAACCGCCAGTCCGCTTTCCTCGACGTTCCTCAGGAAGGTCGCGTACTTGGCGCGCGTGCGCTCGAACGCCTCCGGATATTCCTGGTATCCGGTCGCTGCGCCGAACAACATGCCGATTTCGCGCGTCGAGAAATTCCTGCGGATCGCCGCGTGGAAATCGGCGCATTCCCTCGAGTCGTTCGGTGGCGTGCAATCGACTGTCGAAAACCGGTCCTGGTGAACGGTGACGGCGGCAAGCTGGCCGTTGTTGTTGGCGCTGGCGAGGCTGGCCCCGAACAGCAGGCTGGCGCCGACGACGATGGACGTGAAACGTTTCATGATGTTTCCCTCACATAACCGTGCCGCAGGTCATCCGCTGACGGGCTGGCATGGCGCGGGTGGCGTCGACATCCGTATGACGCTGAAGACGGCCGTCTTCATCTATCCAGATGCGGATTCGTGCAAAAAAGTTACGGCGCATTCGCCGAACTGTTGGAGCAGCACGCCGAATTGCAGCGACGCGTCGAGAGCCTGTTACTTGTGGCATATGAAAAGGTATACAAAGCATTACTTGTGGCACACGTTTGCTGAACGCGTCGCGCTGAACACCAACAGCGCCGCGAGTCCAGCTGTCCAGCCGGGTGGCCGGTGAAATACGATCCGCAGGCGGCTGCTGGGCAAGTCGCGCAGTTGCGGCCAGGCGAGAACTTGTTCCTGGCATGCCGTTCCGACGATGATGGCGTGAACAGCCGGAGGGACATCACATGTCGAAATTGCGCGTGCAAAGCTTTGCCGTTTCCATCGATGGTTACGGCGCAGGTCCGAACCAGGGCCTGGAACACCCGCTCGGCGAAAACGGTCCCGAGTTGATGGAGTGGTTCTTCCCCACGCGCCTGTGGCGCGGGATGCAGGGCCACGCCGACGGCGAGAACGGCATCGACAACGGTTTCGCCGAGCAGGGATTCGCGAACATCGGCGCATGGATTCTCGGCCGCAACATGTTCGGCCCCGTGCGCGGACCATGGCCGGACGAAAGCTGGAAAGGCTGGTGGGGCGAGGAGCCGCCGTACCACGTGCCGGTATTCGTGTTGACGCATCACGCCCGCGCGCCGCTCGAGATGAAGGGCGGCACGACGTTCCACTTCGTCACCGATGGAATCCACGCCGCTCTCGAGCGCGCGAGGGCCGCTGCGAACGGCCGCGACGTCCGCCTCGGCGGCGGCGTCGCCACGGTTCGCGAATACCTGCAGGCCGGACTGGTCGACGAACTGCATCTGGCGGTGCGGGCGAAGTTACTCGGAGCCGGCGAGCATCTTTGGCGCGATCTCGACCTGCGCGCGCTCGGCTATGAGTGCGACAAACGCGTCGAAGGTGAAAGGGCGACGCATGTCTTCTTGCGCAGGCGGGCGGGTTGACGTCGTCGCCTCTCCCCAGGCCGCGCGGTCTTCGAAACGCGCGCCTGGGTTTCTGTCGGAGCGGTCAGTTCAACTCGTGAAACGTCGAGCGCCGGCGCCGCCTTCGGTCTTGCGCGCGCGCGCTCGTGCGTGGAAGAACCGGATCATTTCGGCCGATGCGTCCGGGCCGCTGCCGTCGGTGTACGTTCCTTCGGAGCTGCCGCCCGACCAGGCGTGACCGGCTCCATGCACGAGCCAGTGCTCGACGACAGGATGTCCGTCGGCATCCGCATACACGGAGCGACGATAGGTGCGCCCACTTGTAGCAGCACCGTGATTCACGCTGGCGTCGAGCGCGGCTTGATCGGGGAACCCGGCGCGCGCCTGTTCGGCGATGGCGTCGCCGTTCTGCACGACGACCGTCTGGTCACTGTCGCCATGAAATACGATCGTCGGCATCGCTCGAACGGCTCCGGCCGATGGCGGATGCGCGGCGAGCGGACTTGAACGCCCGCGACTGCCTTTCATCGCGCCGAACGCAGAAGGCACGTCGTGAGCCGAGCCGTAAGGCAGACCGGAGTGCGCGCCGACCGCGGCATAGATGTCCGGGTACGTCGCACCAAGAATGACCGCCATCGCGGCTCCGGCAGACAAGCCGGCAACAAAGATGCTGCGCTCATCGATCCGGTATCCGGCTGCGACTTCGCGCGTGATGCCTGCGATCAGCGATGGCTCGCCACGATCGCGGCGCTGATCTTCGCCGCGGAACCAGTTCCAGCATTTCGAACCGTTCGCGTTGGGCGCCTGCGCGGGATAGACGACCAGAAAGCCGTGTTGCTCGGCGAGTGCATTCATGCGCGTGCCGGCAGCGAAGTCGTCGGGCGACTGCGTGCAGCCATGCAGCATCACGACCAGCGGGACCGGTGTGTCCGACGTGCTCGAATAGGTAGACGGAACATAGAGCTTGTAGCTGCGCGCTCCGGCGTCATTGGAAAATGACCGGTTCAGGAACTCGCCCTGGCCGGTCCGCGCGCCCGATTGTTCGAGGTCGACCGGTGCAGGACGGGTTGCGCCGCGCGATAAGCCCCGCGTCCAGGCCAGTGCATCGTCGCCTGATGGCCGTGACTGAGCTGCGTCGACGCCGGGTGCCGCGCCCGGTATTCGCCAGCTCGGGGTCGCCGCGTCGTCTCTGTCGGCTTCCCTGGGTTGCAGTCCCGCGGCGGCAAGTGCCTTTTGGATCGTCGTGGCGATCGCATCGCGATCCAGCGGGCGGGCCGGGCGGAAGGATTTGGCCAGCGGCACTGCTCCGCGCAACCGTGCAAGCAAACTACGATTTATTTTCAACGTGGACCCTTGACGAAGTTATGAGTGCAATCGATCGGTGCGCGACGATGGAGTCTACCTCGCGCGCAGCGGTCTGCGGTGCTTTGGCGCAGGGCGCACTGTTTCTTCCCGTTTCCAGAAGCGCGTCTTTGCTTTTTCGATGAAGGCGCGCGGGTCCTGCGTGACGCCCTCGTCCGGCGCGATCCCGTTGGCTTGCAGGAATGCCAGTCCCGCTTCGTCGACGAGAATTGCCTTCAGATGACCGAACGCATCACGCGCGAAGTCCTGGGCATCGGCGTTCGTTCGCAGGGCATCATCCTTGCCGATCAGGATCGCCACTGCGTCGAAGACCAGTGACGGAGTTCCAGCCAGCTGACCCTCGACGCCGGCTATCTTCTCTGCCACGAGCTTGACGCTCGCGCCTTCGTTCTCCGCAAGCTTGCGTATTTTCGTGACGAGCGCGGAGTCGGATCCTTCGCCCAGGAGAATCCCGATAACGCGACCGTGCAGTGTCGGCAATGACTTCGCGATGATTCCAAGAGCCGGCGACGGTTGCATGTCGATCGCCTTGACGGCCGCCGCTGGCGCCTCCGGAAGATCGATCCCGAGGCCGTCCGCGACGCGCTGCGCCAGTTCGCCATCGACGTGGCGGAGATGGCCGACGATGCGTTCGCGCACGGGCGGGGTGCCGACTTTCGACAGTTCGAATACGAACGCGCTGACGATGTGGCCCTGCTCGGCAGGCGTCTGGCTGCGAAAGAACAGGCGCGCCTGGGAATAGTGATCGGCAAACGTTTCGGACCGCACGCGTCCGCGTTCACCGCTTTCGTTCGCGTGGAATGACGCAAACCCGCTTGCTCCCGCTTCGTTTCGCGCCGGTTCGAGCGAACTCGGTTCATAGTTGACGCGGCCTTTCGGCATCTGATGCTGCATCTTGCCGTCGCGCTGGTTGTTGGCGAAAGGGCACTTGGGCGCATTGATCGGCAGCTGGTGGAAGTTCGGCGATCCCAGACGCGTGAGCTGCGTGTCGAGGTACGAAAACAGACGTCCTTGCAGCAGCGGGTCGTTGCTGAAGTCGATGCCCGGCACGATGTTGGCCGGGCAGTAGGCCACCTGCTCGGTCTCCGCAAAGAAATTGTCCGGCCAGCGATCCAGCACCATGCGCCCGATCACCTTGAGCGGCACCATTTCTTCCGGAATGAGCTTCGTGGCATCCAGGTGGTCGAACGGGAATTGATCCGCCTGTTCCTCGGTGAACAGCTGCACGGCAAACTCCCATTCCGGAGGCTTGCCCGACGTGATCGCCTCGAACAGATCGCGCCGATGGAAATCGGGGTCGGCGCCGGCGAGCTTGACGGCTTCGTTCCACAGTGTCGATTGAAGACCGAGCTTCGGCCTCCAGTGAAACTTCACGAACGTCGACTGGCCCTTGTCGTTGATCAGCCGAAAGCTGTGGATGCCGAAACCTTCGATCATGCGCAGGGAACGCGGAATCGTGCGATCCGACATGGCCCACAGAATCATGTGCATCGACTCGGGCGTCAACCCGATGAAATCCCAGAACGTGTCGTGTGCCGAGGCTGCCTGCGGAAAGCCGCGATCCGGTTCCATCTTCACCGCATGGACCAGATCGGGAAACTTGATCGCATCCTGGATGAAAAACACCGGTATGTTGTTGCCGACCAGGTCCCAGTTTCCCTCGCGCGTATAGAACTTCACCGCAAAGCCGCGCACGTCACGCGGCGTGTCGACGGAACCGGCGCCGCCGGCAACTGTCGAGAAGCGGGTGAACACCGGCGTGCGCACGCCAGTTTCCGTCAGGATTGGCGCGCGCGTATATCTCTTGAGCGAATGCGTCAGCTCGAAGAAACCATGCGCGGCCGATCCTCGGGCATGGACGATGCGTTCGGGAATGCGCTCGTGATCGAAATGCGTGATCTTCTCGCGCAGGACGAAGTCTTCGAGCAGGGTCGGACCGCGAACATGCGCGCGCAGGGAATTCTGGTTGTCCGAAACACGGACGCCCTGGTTGGTCGTGAGCGCTTGGCCGCCTGACCGAAGGGCCTGGTGGAGCTCATCGCCCGAGCCCCGCCGGTCGCCGGGCGATCTTTTGCTCGTGGTGCGCTGCTTGCGTTTTGCCATTGCCATTCGAATTCCTTGTGGACGGGATGCGGCCGGGGTCGAGCCCTTCTTCTGGACGACACGCCTGCGCGTGACGCCCGAAACCGCGGCACGTCGCCGTGCTCTACTGGCGTGATCGGATCGCGCCGAACAGTCTCGAGACGCAGGCGCCGACAGCGACGGCCGTAACCACGCTTGCGATCGGGTGATCCTGCACGAGATCGCGCGCCAGACCCGGCGTGCTCGAGGGATCCTCGGCGAGCGAGCGCAGCATGTCGCGGAACTGCGTGCCGAATCGCGGATGCAATGCATCATCGATTGCTTCGGCGCCTTCCTCGACAGCGTGCTCCACGCGAGCGGCGCCGCGCTTCACATCGTGCACGACTTCGTTTGCCGCGTCGTCCAGGTCATCGTTCAGGGGGGCGTTGGCGTCGACATTCATGGTGTTTGCTCCTTGTTGAGGCGACTGGGCGCGGACACGTCAGTCAGTGGAGTGCGATTGTCTGCGCGGACAGCTGTACCGCAGCCGAAGGCGGCGGCACGGCTGAGTCTGCAGCGTTGCCGGTTTCTCGACGTCGCGGTCCTCGAGTCATGCTCTTCCGGGCGTTGCCGCGCGTTGCAACGCGCTGGCTGGGGCGCTACGCATTCAAAAAGTGTTACGCACGGCCGATCTTGTGTGCTCGGTCATTCATGCATGGGGATCAGAACGCGGCGGTTCCGGCAGTTGAAACACGCGGGCCCGCGTCATGCGGCGCGGAGTACCATGCGCCGACGTGACGATGTCAACGACGGTAGGCTCAGTGCCCGCGCATTCCCATATCCATGCGTGAATAGTCCGCCGGCGTGCTGAACCATTCGGCCGGCGCGGATTCATTGCGAACGCGCAGGGTCACATCGCCGCTCGGCTTGCCCTGCTCGAAGCAGCGGCGTTCGACCAGCGGATGTTGCGGATCGACGTTGTCGCGCCGCGCGCTGTTCACGTTCTTGATCAGGCGCAGGTTGGAGGTTACCGCGCTGGAATATTTCTGCATGCGCATGATCACGCGCAGCATGCGTTTGACATCGGCGGGATCCAGGCCGATCGCATCGAGCGTCGTGCGGCAATCTTCGCGCAGCAGTTGTCCGTCCTGCGTCACGCGCTCGACCGTGCAGGCCAGCCCGCCGACTTCGCGCTTCTCGCCGGTCGCCTCGACCACAGGTTCCGATTGCGGACCGAAATAGCCCGAAGCGCGCATGTTCTTCATCGCTTCCTGCATCTGCGCGCGCTGCTCCTTGGTCATGTGCTCCATGTTCTGCTGCATCATCTGTTCCATCAGCTTCGGATCGACCTGCGGCATGCCGTTCGCGCCGGGTTGCATCGCGCCCGGCGGTAGCTGTTTCTGCATCTGTTCGGTCTTCCGGTCGACCATGTTCGACGTGCTCTTCATGACGTCGCCCTGGAAATCGATCGCGTCGTCGTCGAACTCCAGTTCGAAGAATTGCTTGCGCTTGTGGTCGAGCGCGACACCGACTTTCTCGGCAGAGTCGTAGACCATGCTCATGTCCTGTGCCGGCGGCGCGCTGTCGATGCGCATCGACAGGCCCTGCACCGCCACGCGAGCGAAATCGGCGTGGCACTCGGTGCTGCTGCCGGAATATTCGAGCACGGCGTCGGCGTGCGCCGCGGTCATGCACGATGCGAGCAGAACCAAGACGACTTTCGTCCATCGATGGTTCGGTGGCGCGAAACGCGGCGCGCCCTTGAAACCCTCCCCTTCAAGGGGAGGGTTGGGTGGGGATGGTGTTGAAGAGGCGAGGGCTGCGCGATGCCTGGCGCGGATGGCAGTCTTCATTGTTTGTGTCCGTCGATCTTGATCGCCTGCTTGGTCGTGTTCTGGCGGCGGCGATCGGCGTCGGCGAATTTCTCGATGCAGGCATCCTTGCGCACCATCGCGCATTCCAGATAGTCGATGATCTCCAGCGCGGCGGCGCGCACGGCGCGCGCCTCGCCGGGCTTTTCCATCATCGCCAGGCCGCTGTGATCGTTGGTGATATCGGTGCGGTAACCTTCGGTGCGGCCCTCGATCGTGCGCGCAAACGCAACTTCACCGCTGGTCGTGTCGACGACGCGCAAGTCGACCGCGAGATAGACGCCATCGGACACGTGTTCGACCTTGCTGCTGCGGAACATGCCGCCGCCGCTGACCTTCGTCGATTCGTTGTCTTCGTAAGCGCTGATCGTGCCCATGACGAGGTACTGCGCGCCGGTCAACTGCCCGATGCGCGCGCCTTCGCCGGGCTTGAGGCGGCCACTTTGCGCGAGGTCCTGTTCCTCGAGCACCGCGGCGAGCTTGCGCCGCTCGACGACGGTGAACGCCTCGCGCGCGGCCAGTTCGGTGCCGACGATGTTCGTCAGCACGCGGCCGACGCCGCCCTGCAGCGGCATCGCGCCGCTTTCGTCCTGGAACTTCAACACCGCCAGGACCGGTTTGCCCGCATCGTTGCCCGCGTGCGCCAGGCCGGGCACCGCGATGGACAACACGCACAGAAGGCGCGCAAACAGGTCGAACCGACTGTGCTTCGTGTGTCGCATCTTCTACCATTCAATGACAATTGCTGAATCCTACTACCGACCGATGCTGAATAGCGACGGCACCCGACGCAGCAGCCGATTCGCGCTTGGCGCCTCGTGGCGAGTTTGATCCGACCGCTGTCGCGCGCTGGCGGACAGCGCCGCGGAGACGAAAAAGCGCGGGGCAGCCCGCTCGGAAGGCCCGGTGAACTATCGCCGCCACGCTGGTCTGGGTATATTGATGGCACGGGGAACCGTGGGGCTGGCCGTCACGCATGAGCGCCGAAAGGGCCAAAGACGTCACTGAACTGCTTGCCGCCTGGCGAGCCGGCGACAGCGATGCGCCGCAAGCGCTGGCGAGTCTCGTTTACGCCGACCTGCGTTCGATGGCCGCACGGCGCCTTGCCGGCAACGTGCGCATGCCGCTGCAGACTACCGAACTCGTTCATGAAGCGTTCGCGCGTTTGCTCGAAACGCCTCTCAAGGCGGTCGATCGCGAACATTTCTTCCGAACCGTGGCGCTGGCACTGCGCCAGGTGCTGACCGACGCGATACGTCGTGATCGCGCCGAGAAGCGCGGCGGCGGCGCGCTGACCGTCAGCCTGAGCGCGGCTGGCGATCTCGCCGTTGCCGGTCCCGACACGTGGCTCAATATCGAGGCCGCGCTGGCCGAGCTCGAACTGCTCGACGCGCGCAAATGCCGCGTTGTGGAAATGTGCCTTCTGCTCGGACTGGAACAGTCGGAAGTCGCCGAAACGCTCGGCGTCTCGACCCCGACGATCGAGCGTGACCTGCGTTTCGCGCGAGCCTGGCTGCGCGATCGACTTTCGTAGGGTGGGTTCTGGCCCACCGTTTTCTACCTGGAACCTGAGGGTAGCCAACCATGAACAGTGCACGCTTTGCCCGCATCGAAGCACTGTTTCACGCCGCGCTGGAGCGCCCGGCGGCGGAGCGCGAGTCGTTTCTGCAGGCCAGCGAGCCTGATCCGGACATCCGTGCGGAAGCGTCCCGCCTGCTGGCACGGACAGTCGGACGCGATACCACGCTGCTCGGCGCAATCGCTGCCGCCGCAGCGCTGCCGCAATCCTCGCCGCAGACGATCGGGCCATACCGCGTATTGCGTGAGCTCGGTGTCGGCGGCATGGGCACCGTGCTGCTTGCGGAGCGTTTGCTCGGCGATACGCGGCAGAAAGTCGCGCTGAAACTGATCCGCGGATTTCCGACTGCGCAGGCACGCGAACGCCTTGCACGCGAACGCAACCTGCTGGCCGAGTTGAATCATCCGAACATCGCCGGTCTGCTCGATGCCGGCGAAACCGACGATCACACGCCGTACCTGGCTATGGAGTACGTCGAGGGCGTGGCATTGCATCGCTACTGCGCCGAACGCGACCTGGGCCTGCGCGAGCGGCTGGCCCTGTTCGCGCAACTGTGCCGCGCCGTGCAGCACGCGCACCAGCGCCTGATCGTGCATCGCGACATCAAGCCCGGCAACATCCTCGTGCGCGAGGATGGCACGCCGGTGCTGCTCGATTTCGGCATCGGCAAGCTGATCGACGCGACCGACCGCGATGCGACCGCGACGCATGTGTTCACGCCGGCGTATGCCGCGCCCGAACAGGTAGCAGGCCGCGCGGTCACGACCGCGACCGATATCTGGGGTCTGGGTTGCGTCCTGCACGAATTGCTGAGCGGCCGCGCCTTGAACGAGATCAACGCGGCGGGCCACGTGCCGTTGCCGAGCGCGGCGGCGATCGACCGATCGCGCGCGCGCGCGCTGCGCGGCGAACTCGACACGCTGGTCGGAAAGGCCATGCATGAGGAACCCGAGCGGCGCTACGCCTCGGCCCAGGCGCTCGCCGACGACATCGAAAACTATCTCGGCGGCCGGCCGCTGCTTGCGGCGCCCGACAGCTTCGCCTATCGCACGCGCAAGTTCGTCGCACGGCACCGGCTCGCGGTATTCGGAATTGCCGCAATGACCTTGCTGGCGGTGATTTTCGTCTGGCGCCTGAATGCCGAGCGCCAGCGCGCGCTTGCAGCGGAGACTCGCGCGCAACGCGAGGCGCAGAGCACGCGGCGATCGCGCGACTTCCTCGTTTCGCTGTTCGAGGCCGCATCGCCGGAAAACGGACCCGGCCGCAACCTGAGTGCGCGTGAGCTGATCGACAAGGGCAATGAACACCTCGAGCAGGAACTCAAGGACGAGCCTGAAACCGCGGCGCGCCTGAGCCTGACGATTGCGCAGGTGTACAGCGCGTCGGGCGACCCGAAGGCGTCGGTGAAGGCCGGCGAGCGTGCATTGGCGCTGGCCGCGGGCGATGATGCCGAGACTGGCTTGCTGCGCGCGGAAATCCTGCTGACCCTGGCGCGCGAATACGACAACACCGAACGCTTCGACGATGCGCGCCATGCGACCGAGCAGGCGCTCGGCCTGCGCCTGCGCCACGCGCCCGAAGACCACGCCGCAATCGCCGAAGCGCTGACCGAATCGGCAGCGCGCGCGGTGCGCCGCGACGACCACGCCGCAGCGCGCGCCTTCTTCGATCGCGCGATCGCCGAATATGCAAGGGTCGCGAAGGTCGAGCCGGTGCAGCGCGCGGATGTCCTGCGCGGCATGGCCGAACTCGACAACGCCGAGGGCAAGCTGGCCGACAGCCTGCGGCACGCGAAGGAATCAGTCGCGGCGCTTGCCGACCTGCCGCCGGCTTCGCCGGTGCGCATCGACTACTGGCGCATCCTCGCCACCGCGCAGGTCGCCAACGGCGATCCGGGCGGCGCTGTCGCGACGCTGCGGCACGCGCTCGACGTGGCCCATGCCGCGCTCGGCGAAAACAGCTACAAGGTCGCCGACCTCGAGAACGACATCGCGGTCGCGCAGAACGGCCAGGGCCGCTATCGCGACGCCATCCCGCACCTGGAGAAATCGATCGAGATCACGCAGAAGCTGCGGCCGGAAGCTCACGTGGCGACGGCCTTCAGCGTCGTCAACCTCGGCAGCCTGTACGAAAACCTCGGCGACTACGAGAAATCCGAGCAGCTGTTCCGCCAGGGCATTGCTTCGATCGAGGGCGAAGCGCCGGACATACCGGAACTCGACTCGTTCCGCTGCAATCTTGCGCGCACGCTGATGAAGCGCGGCAAGTTCGCCGACGCGCGAGCGCTGTTCGACAAGGCGATGCACAACATTTCCGCGCGCGACGGCGAAGACAGTTTCGCCTACGCGTTCCAGCAGTTCAGGCGCTCACGCCTGGAACTGGCCGCCGGCAACCTCGAGTCGGCCGAAGCCGATCTGCGCGACAGCGAGCGCGTGCTGACGCCTTTGGTGCCGGCGCACCATGCGCTGATCGTGCAGTTCCACGTCGTCCATGCGCAGCTGGCCAAGGCGCGCGGCGACCTGGCTGCCGCAAAGAAATCGATGGAAACCGCCGAAGCCGAGCAGACCGCGATCAAGGACAACGATCCGCTCGACCTGGCGATCATCCGCATGCGCTTCGCCGGCGTGCTGCTGGCCCGCGGCGAACTGGCCGCCGCACGGCACAAGCTCGATGCCGCCCTGCCGCTGATCGAGTCGACCTTGCTGCCACAGGCCGTCGAGGTGGTTGAAGCGCACGCTTATCGCGATGAGTTGCTGAAGCGCGAAGGACAGTCGAAGGGCTGACAAACCGCTGCCATCATCCAGCGAAAGCGGAATCCATTTTGCTTTTGCACAGAGAGCGAAGATTAAGATGGATTCCCGCTTTCGCGGGAATGACGTCATTTCTTCGTTTCCGATATGTGGCTACTCAAGCATCGCAGCAACATGCGCCGCCGTGCTCTGGCGCAGCGCGGTCAGGCTGTAACCGCCTTCGAGGCTCGAAACGATCCGGCCGGATGCGTAGGTTTGTGCAATGTGTACAAGTTCGCCCGTCACCCACGCATAGTCCTCGGCGTCGAGGTTAAGGTCGGCGAGCGGGTCGAGCCGATGGGCATCGAAGCCGGCAGAGACCAGCAGAAGTTGCGGGCGGAAGTCGTGCAGCGCCGGCAGCACCACGTGGGCGAACGCGGCGCGGAATTCGCGCGAGCCCGATCCGGGCGGCAGCGGCGCGTTGACGATATTGCCGGCGCCGGTTTCGGCGCACGAACCGGTGCCCGGATAGAGCGGTGACTGATGCGTCGAGGCGTACAGCACGCGCGGCTCGTTCCAGAAAATATCCTGCGTGCCATTGCCATGATGGACGTCGAAATCGACGATCGCAACGCGTTCCATGCCGCGCGCGAGAGCATGCGCTGCACCGATTGCGACGCTGTTGAACAGACAGAAGCCCATCGGCGTGTCGCGCGTCGCATGGTGCCCGGGCGGCCGCACGGCGCAGAACGCACGCGTGGCGCCGCCATCGAGTCCCGCATCGACCGCCGCGCATACGGCGCCGGCGGCGCGCAGCGCGGCTTCGAGCGAGTGCGGACACATCGCGGTGTCGGCGTCGAGCCGCACATAGCCCTCCCGCGGCGCGTTGTCGAAGATCACGTCGATCATCGCACTGTCGTGCGTGAGCATCAGCTGCTCGCGCGTCGCGCGCGGCGCCTGCACGGTGTCGAGTGCCGCGAAGCGGTCGGCGTCGAGCGCTTCGAGCACGGCCTGCAGCCGCGACGGCGACTCCGGGTGGCCGGCGCCGGGTTCATGGGCGAGGCAGGCGGGGGGGGTGTAGAGGAGCATGGGAGTTGGCAATGAAATGGCGAATGGCAAACGGCGAATCGTTGATCG